>SDRH01000002.1 GCA_007845165.1 TM7 phylum sp. oral taxon 351
AACAAGGTGCCACTGGCCTATATTCTAGGGGTGAAATGGTTTATGGGGCGACCTTTTTTGGTGAATCAAAATGTTTTAATTCCCCGTCCAGAAACAGAACTGGCGGCGGAGCTGGCGGGAAAACTTTATTATCGTATCATTGATGGAAAATTTAATAGCGGAGAGCAGACAACTTCAAAAAAGCCGGTGACAATTGTAGATGTGGGAACGGGGTCGGGCTGCATTGGTCTTTCCGTAGCTTTGGAATGCGCAAATAGCCAGGTGATTGGCCTCGATATTTCGAAAGATGCTTTGACGGTGGCGCGAATTAACCGGGATAAATTAGGGGTAAAAAATATTAAATTTTACAAATCAGACCTTCTTTCGACGATTTTACGCTTGAAGATTCGCCCAGAGATTATTGTGGCAAATTTACCATACGTGGATGAATCTTGGGAGTGGCAATCGCCAGAATTGCAGTACGAACCAAAACTAGCGCTTTATGCGGATAAGGATGGCTTGGCGCAGATTTATCGTTTGCTCGATCAGATTAAGCGAAATTTCTTCAGCATTAAAAACCCGGAGGAGCTCTCGGAGACAGAAATTCAGGCGGAACTGGAAACTAATTATGTGATTATAGAATCAGATATGAGCCAGCAACAAAAAATTATTGAATATGCGGAAAAGTTGGGCTTTGAATTAGGCTTAAAGAAAGATTTAATTTTAGGATTTTTCTATCCAGTGGATAAGTTGAAATAATTTTTGGTGGAATTTTTAGTAAAATAAGATTTTCAATAATATTTATTATGATAGATAAAAAATAACCCCGGAGGGTTATTTTTTGATTTTATTCTTCGTCGTCGTCTGATTTTTTATTGGTGGTAACCTTGGCGCTATCGGCGTCATAAGCTTCAAGTTTAACATCGAGTTGAACGTATTTTTTGTCACGATAGACTTCGAGTTTAACGGTGTCGCCGACGGCGTATTCACCGATTAGGCTACCAAGCGATCCGGCAGTGCCGATTTTGGTACCGTTAACAGCGGTGATAATGTCACCATCTTTGATACCAGCCTTGTCGCCAGCACTACCCTTGATGACGGCGGAGGCATTGTTTGAGCCTTTGACATAGGCGCCAGCCGTAATATCAAGTTTCTTCTCTTTGGCGATAAGCGGGGTGATGGTCTGGTAGCGGACGCCTAATACAGCGCGTTCGAATTTGCCATCTTTGAGGACACCGGCCATAATTCCCTTGACACTATTGATAGGAATAGCGAAACCGACGTTATTGCCTTGGCTGGCATAGGCGGTATTAATACCAATGACTTCGCCGGCGGCATTAACGAGTGGTCCACCGGAGTTCCCGCCATTAATAGCGGCATCGGTTTGGATCATATCGGAAAGGGTTTCATAGGTGGTGCGGGAAGAATCGGAGGCAGTGAGACTACGACCTTTACCAGAGATGATGCCGGAGGTCACGGAGTTTTGGTAGGTACCAAGAGCATTGCCGATAGCTATAACTTGCTGACCGATATTAGTGGTTTTGCTGTCACCAATTTTGATTGGAGTAAGATCCTTTACGTCTTTGATTTTAATAATGGCAAAATCATTGATTGGGTCGGTGCCGATAAGTTCAACATCTTCATAAGTCGATCCATCATCGAGGATAACGCCAATTTTGGTAGCGTTAGCGACGACGTGCTTGTTAGTGGCGATATAGCCGTCGCTACTAAGAATAAAACCGGTACCAGCAGCCTGGGAAACTTGACCAGTGAAGAAAGAACCAGTGGTGCTAGTATTGGTGATGATTGAAACAACACTTTTCGAGACAGAATTGGCAATTTCGGAAATTGATCCTTCAGCAAAGGTAGCGGCATTATTGCTGGCCGAATTACTACTATGGAAAATTGAAGTAGTAGGACGGTTGTAGGCATAATAAAGCGCGGTGCCTGATAAGGCGACGGCTACGAGACTAGCAAAGGTAGCGAAGCGATTTTTACCAGTTTTAACCTTTGGTTTTTTCTCGGTTTTTGAACTAGCTTTTTCTTCAGATTCAGATTCGGTATCTTCAGCGGAATTGACTTCAGTAGCTTTCTCGGATTCATCTTCAGATTCTTTTGCTTCAGATTCAGTGTCAGAATCTGATTCGACCTCAGGTTCTTCGGCTTCAGCCGCAGATTCATCTTCGGTCTCGGAATCGGTTTCAGTTTCAACTTCAACTTCGGTTTCGTTTTTGGATCGTTCTGAAGCTTCGGAATGTTCTGAGGTGTCGGTAGCTTCTGACTCTTCGACTGGATTCACGGATGAATCGGTAGATTCGAGACCTTCTGATTCAGAGATGTTTTTTATTTCTTCTAAATCGGTTGAGTCTTTTGGCTCAAAATTACTTTTATCTTCGTTCATTTTTTACCTCCTTAAACGTAAGATTAGACATTAAATAGCGGTTTACTAAACCACAGCACGATTATCAGGATTACGGAAATAGCAAAAATTGTAGGTACGAGAATATCTTTCTTTTCAATTTTCTGGTCATTTTGACTGGCGTTTTGGTAAAGTAGGCCAGCTAGGAACGCTAAGACTGTCAGAATAATGGAGATTTGTGGAATGATTAGACCGAAGGCCTTGAAAGAATAGACAATGAGCCAGAATTCAGCTAACCAGGAAATCTCGGCAAAAATTAGACCAGAAATTAGGGTAATTAAACTATATTCAGTGTCTTCACTCTGTACTAAAACGTGGCGTGCTACGGCAAAACCGAGGATAAAGTTTAATAGGACGGTGAGACCGGAGCTGCTACTAGCTACCATCAGGGTGATGGCGGTACTGCCGAAAAATACCGCGAGAAGCGCCTGCAACTTGGTGGCAAAATTAGAAGACATTGGCTTGAGAACGATGAGCCAGAGTGAATAGAGAGCCGTTAATACGTAATGTAATGGGCTTAAAATATTTCCGGCACAGTAGGCGAGAAAGACGAAGGAAAAACCCATGATGAGGTCGACTAGATTGGATTTAATATTAATAAATAAATAGCGTGGACGCACGGCAAACATACGCCATTTGGAAAGAAGCACCAAGGCGCAGCCAGGAAGAAAACTTGCGGTAGCGAGGTTTAGAAAAATGGTGGCAATGGCAAGTATTAAATTCAGTAAGACATGAAGAATGGTACTGAGAATATTGCGGCCACGTCGGATGATTACATAATCTGCCATATAGAATATTATACCTTATTATTAAAATAAACGAATGTGATCGAAGGGATAAAGTCGCATGAGAACTGGTCCGATGATGCGACAATACGGAATAGTGCCAAGGCCATAACGAGAATCGTAGGAATGGGTACCCTCACGGTTATCGCCGACTACGAAAATTTCACCATCTGGCACCGTGATATCAACTTCACCAGAAGTGTTGGCCTTTGGCCCATCGGTAGCGGATTTTCTAGTAGTAGTATCTGGATCGAAGCCATTAGGGTTCTGGTCGTTATAAACCGTAATTTTACCGTCTTTTACTACCACGCGTTCGCCTGGAAAAGCAATGACACGCTTGATGATGTATTGATCCTTAATGGTAGGATCGACACTACAAGTTAGCTTGCCACTAGATTCGCCATTCAAGAAAACAATGATTTGGCCACGTTCTGGTACGTATTCCTTGCCTGATAGATGGCTCATGCTGACGGCTAGTCGATTGACGATTAAACGGTCGTTTTCGCTTAAAGTGTTATCCATGGAATGTCCGACGACATTATAGGAGCGAAAAACGTAGGCATTTAAGAACATGGTGCCGAGAATGACACAGGCGACAAAAACAATTAAGTTAACAAAATCTTTGACAATTGGATATCTTTTGAAGAATGAAACTTTATTTTCCACTAATCTATTTTATCACGATTATGGTTCTTATTTTTGATAATAATCACGCAAAAAATGTTTTTTGAATTCAAAAAAGTTTTGATTTAGGATGCTTTCGCGAATTTGTTCGGTGAGGCGAATGATGAAGCGTAAATTATGGGCGGTAGCAAGATTGTAATATTGACGCTTGAGTTCTGGGTCACCGGATTTCCAAAGTGCACGTAGTTGTCCTCTGGTCCAACCGGCTTTACAGGTAGTACAGTCGCAATCGGCGTCAAGTAATTCGTTGCTGTCTTTAAATTTACGGAGGTTAATGTCGCCGTATTTGGTGTAGATTTTGCCGTGTCGAGCTTCACGTGTTGGCGCGACGCAGTCGAAAGTGTCGGCGCCCATTTCGGTACCAATCAAGATGTCATCAGGATGCGAGAGTCCCAGTAAGTGGCGAGGTTTATTTTCGGGTAATTCTTCATTGCACCAACGCAAAATTTCACCAAGATCTTCTTTGAGAAAGGCGCCGCCGAGACCATAACCGTCAAAGGGCATTTTACCAAACTTTTTAGCGGTACTACGTCTAAGATCTTCCCAACGTCCACCCTGTAAAACTCCGTAAAGGCTTTGACGATAACCGAGTGAATCGCGCAGTTTAAAATGTTCGTCGAGACTGCGCTTGGCCCAACGTTCGGTGCGAGCAAGTGCCTCGACATTATATTCGTAGCTGTCGGCTAAGGAAGTAAGTTCATCAAAAGCCATATGAATATCAGCACCGATACGACATTGGATCTGCATAGATTCTTCTGGGCCGATAAAATCTGGTTGCCCATCGAAGGGATCACGGAAATTGACACCGTCTTCCGTGACGCGGGCTAAGCGTTCCTGATGGGCGGTGTTTACTACTCCACGCTCGCGCTCCATAGAGACGACTTTGCCAAGTCCAGACCCTAATGACATCACCTGGAATCCACCGGAATCAGTGAGGGTTGGTCCATGCCAATTGGACCAAGCAGCTAGACCGCCTGCTTCGGCAATTTCATAAGATTTGCGACGAAGGTGGTAACCATTACTGAGCATGGCTTGAGCTTTGGTCTGATGAAGTTCTTCTGGTGAAAGAAAGCGAATGGCCCCGGTGGTGCCGACCGCCATAAAGGCTGGAGTCTTAATGTCGCCGTGTGGGGTATGAATAGTTCCGGCGCGGCCGAGCGCCCCAGGAATACGCTCATTAATTTCGAAAGAAAAACCAGAAGTCGTCATGATTCCCTATTTTTCGATCGCTTGGTCCGCGATTTTTGCGATTTCAACTTTATGGGCTGGAATGTATTTGCGGAGATTTTTTACGATTAAGATTTCGACTGGTGATAAGACAATTTCGATACCGATACCAATGATGTAAGCAAAAATGGCTTGATTTAGGAAATCGGAAAAAGCCAAGACGCCGAGGAAGGCGACAATTTCAAAGACTAAAGTATCGAAAAAATGTGCGACAAAAGAAGAAGTGAGGGCGCGAACGATGAAGAGTTTTTGACCAGTCTTTTGCTTAATTTTTTCGAAAATGTAGTTATTTGAGAATTGCGAGAAGAGGTAGGCGGTGAGTGAGCCGATAATAATGCGTGGCGCAAAACCTAGGACATTGGCAATTGATTCTTGCATGCCTTCCGTACCAGCGAATGGTGGCAGGGCGATGACAATCCAAAAAGTGAGCGCAGCAATGATATTGACGAGGAGGCTGCCAAGAATGATGTGCTTGGCGGTTTTTTGGCCGTAAAATTCAATGATAATATCACCGAGGATATAAGAGATTGGGAAGCTAATTACGCCCCCGTCGACTGGAATGCCGAAGAGGTCCCAAAGCTTAGTCGCAGCTAAGTTGGAAATCAGAAGGATCCCAGCCGAAATCGCGGTGAAGTAAATTAAGAGATTTCGTTTTCTAACTTGCTTGTCCATCTTAGAAATTAAGTTCTACGGTTTCACCGTCTTTAGTTTTGATGGAGCCACGAACATTGGTGAGCTCGATAGCGGCAGAGGTTTCGTCGTAAGTTTTGCCGGTGGATTCGTAAGCCTTTTGGTTTAGTTCTTTGTCGGCAACAGTTTTAGCTTCAGCGGTGAAACGCATGAGGCCAAGTTCGTTGCTAAAGACGTAAATTTCGACCTTAGGATTTTTTTCGATTTGAGCGTAAACCTGTTTGTTAGATTTGGTGCCAATGTAGAGATGGCCGTCGAGAATGCCAGCAGCATCAAAAATGCGAAGATGTGGCTGATCGCCATCGGTAGTTGCAATATAAAACATTCCTTCAAGAAATGGTAAAACTTGTTCCATAGTAAATTTTTTCCTTTTTAAGTGCTTATTAATTATGTGAAATTTTGGATGACTAGTCAAGCAGGTCAGAAAGATTTGATCTTTCGATCTTGAACTAGATTTTAAATTTTAATTATTTTTCGTCATCGAGCGTAGCGCGGATATTGGAAGCTTCTTCGAAAAGAATTTTAATGCAGCCAGCGATTGGGATAGCCACAATACAGCCAATCAGGCCGAAGGCGTACATACCAATAGTAATCGAAATTAAGATGGCGAGCGGAGGAAGATTGAGTCCTTTGCCCTGGATACGTGGACCGATGATGTTATTTTCAATCTGCTGATAGATGAGATAGAAAATGAAGAAAGCGATAGCGGCGCCTGGGGTGTTGATGAAAAGTAGAGTGGTATTCAGGATACAGCCGATGACCGGGCCAAACATTGGGATTAGGAAAAAGAGGAAGGAGATGAGGCCGAGAGGTACCGCGAGTGTAACTGGAAGATTGAAGATGAGAGTGATGACAAAAACGCCAAGCATAGTCATGAGGCCGTCGAGGAGAGCGATAAAGACCTGAGAGGAAACGTAGGCTGCTACCACATTACCCATACGAGTGATGACGCGCTGCCAGACGTGGGCGGATTTTTTGTCTTTGACTGCCATGACGCGCCAAAAATCTTGCATCATAGTCGGACCTTCAAGCATGAAGAGGATGGTAAGAACAATAGTAAGAATCACGCTAGTAATAATATTACTAATGGTGCCAATGCTTCCGACAGCAATATTGCTAATATTCCCGAGCATAGTACTACTGAAACTTTTGATGCCAGTAGTCAGGCTATCTTGAAGATTGGGGATTCCAAAATAATTACCAATACCATTAATATCTAAATGGTCGATAACTTCCGAAATCTTAGCAGGTGCGGTAGCGAGAAAATTAGAAACTTGCTCGACAATAACCGGTCCAATCACTCCCACGATAATGGCAAAAGCTAGTGCAATCGAAAAAACTGCTAATGCGGAAGAAAGTCCTGGGCGACTTTTACGTTTGTCGATTTTATCGATTTGTTTAGCCAGTGGATGGAGAGAGATTGCTAGAAAGGCAGAAATTCCGACGATAATTAGACCACCGGCGGCTTTAATGATAAAAATTCCGGCTGCGGCAAAAGCGATTAAGACTAGCCAAAAGCGGACAAATGTTTTTGTGTCGATATCAATTGTGCGTGACATATACTCCTTTATTTGATTATAGCATTGGTGTTTCAAGATATTGCCAGAAACTGGCTTGATTGGTGTCTAAAATACTAAAATTATGTGTTTTTAAATCTTCGCGAATCTGGTCGGCTTTGGCGTAATCTTTATTTTGTTTAGCTTCGGCGCGCTCACGAATGAGTTTTTGAATTTTGGCGGATGGTAGAATTAGACTATCGAAGAAACGAAGCCCGAATAATTCATCGACAAAACGCCAATCATCTAAACTTAATTCATTTTGATCAATTTCAGCAAAAACTTCAGCGGAGTTAAGATTTTGATTAATGATGTGAGTAAGCTTCTCCTGTAATTCTGTAGTTTGATAATTATTTTGTTGAATCTTAGTAAGAAGAGCAGCTTGATTTTCGATGGTAGTAGTTTCCTGCAGGGTTTTCGCAAGGCGATTTAGCCAATGTAGGCGTCGATTTTTGGCAGCCGCAAGGCCTTCGAAAGTGAAATTTCGTTCGGATTGATAATGTCCTTGCAAAATCCAGAGCTTAAAGTCGAGTGGTGAGAAGCCGCGGTCTTTTAGATCTTGAATTGAATAAGTATTGCCGAGGGATTTGCTAATTTTTTGATTATCAATGGTAATAAAATTGGCATGGAGCCAATAATTGGCCATAGTTTTACCAAAGGCGGCTTCCGATTGGGCGATTTCATTGGTGTGATGAATCGGAATGTGATCGATGCCGCCGGCATGAATGTCGAGGGGCTCACCTAATTCAAAATGTGAGATGGTGGAGCATTCAAGATGCCAGCCTGGGTAGCCTTTTTTGCCTTGAAAATCCCACTGCATGGCATGATCTTCGCCAGGTTTAATAAATTTCCAGATAGCAAAATCAGAAATATTGCGTTTTTCGGAATTAAAATCGACGCGGGCGCCAGCACGTAGGTTATCTAGATCAAGTCTAGCAAAATCAGCATAGGTAGCAAATTTACTGGTATCAAAATAAATCCCATCGGAAGTTTCGTAGGTGTATCCACGCTCAATTAAGGTGTTAATCACTTCAAGATCTTCTTGAATGTAGTCGGTGGCGCGGCAGAACTTGGTAGGTGGTAATAAATTTAGAGCATTAAAATCTTGAATGAAGGCTGCTTCGTAGAATTTAGCGATTTCCCAGACAGTTTTATTCTCACGCTTGGCACCTTTTTCCAGCTTATCTTCCCCGTCATCCGCATCAGATGCGAGATGCCCAACGTCGGTAATATTAATAATACGGTGCGGGGTTAGGTGGTTAATCTTGAGAGTGCGGACTAATAAATCCCAATAGATGTAGCTAGCAAAATTCCCAATGTGTGCGAAACTGTAGACAGTAGGTCCACAGGTATAGATTTTGACATTTTCTGGATTTTGAGGAATGAACTCTTCGATTTTGCGAGTTTCGGTATTAAATAAGTGAAGTTTAGTCATGATATTTCTCGATTAATTAGTTTCTTCAGATTTAAAAAGTAAATCATTACAACAGAAAACTAAGTCACGTAATACGTCATCATAAGTGGTGTCATAAGTGCGAAAGCCAGCGGCAAATGGGTGACCACCGCCACCAAAATAACCAGCGACCTTATCAGCGATTGGCTTCGAGGTACGAATTTTGCCAGTGACTTTGCCGTCTGGATATGTTTTAATGGCCACGGCGACTTCGACGCCTTCGACCATCTTCATCTCTTCGAGGATGAGCGCGTTTGGATTATACTCATCAGAAAATTCTGTAATATCAGACCAAGGAATGTGAATGGTAGAAAGCTTATCGTCGAGGCTATATTCGATGCGTTTGATGAGGTCAGCCTTATAGTCAAGAATACGGCGCGATTTCTTCATGTATTCTTTGCGATTTTCTTCTAGCTTATTGATGTCGGCACCAAGTTCGGTGAGGTGAGCGGCGACGCGGAAAGTATCAGCGGTGACACCAGCGGTGGTGAGGCCAAGAGTATCGGAAAGTAGACCTTGAAAAATATTTTCGGCGGCGGATTGATTGATTTTGATATTTTGATCAATGGCAATTTTGTAAATCAGATTAGTGCAAGATGGTAAATGTTCGATAATACTTTGGTGTGGAAAATCTAAATCATCGTCAGTTTCATGATGGTCGATGACGAAAATTGGTTTAGTGTAGAGAATATTACGGATAACCAAATCGTCAAGTAGCTTGCTAAGAAGAATGGTAGCGGCCGTGTCGACGATAATATATCCGTCTGCATGGTAATCAAAATTTTGATCAATACGTTCCCAGCCAGAAAAATAGCGGAGATACTTTGGTACATTGACCGGGCAATAAAGTGAAATTTCCTTGTCTTCAAGGAGAGACTCGAGCGCTAAGCTGGAACCTAGTGAATCGCCGTCGGGATTTTCGGCTTGAATGACGCAGATTTTGCTTTTGTTTTGGAGAAATTCTGAAAAATTTTGATACATTACCCTTTAATTTTATCATAGTCGGCGATTAGCTGGTTGGCGAAGTCGATAATCTCAGCTTTCTTGGTGGTGTATCCGACTGGTTTGCAGGTAAAAGATTCGGTATTTAAGAAATCTAAGGTATCTAGTTGATGGCGAATGGCGTGAATAAGTTTCGGAATGTTGATGTCAAATTCGGCGATCTCAGATTTAGTGATGGTCTTTTCGAAGAATTCACCCGGTTCGCCTGGTTTGACGTTTTTATAGCTTGGAAGAACGAAAAGCAAGCTCATAGATTCGACCGTGTAATTTTTATAGGTTGGCGAAGTGGTGACAAGATAGTAATAGAAAAGCAACTGGATAGTATAGATGAAAAGTTTTTTGTTATTTTTCCAGGTGTCCTTTTCTTGCATACCAGTTGAAGTTTTGAAATCGTAGATGCGAATAGTTTTATTCTGTTCATCGATGGTAAGATGATCGATGGTACCGGTGATAGGGACGCCTTCAAAGGAAAGTTTTTCATGACTAAATGAAACTTCGGCCTTAGCATGTTCGTCAAAGAGAATGTCGTGGAAATACTCGATACTTTGAAGCAATTCGGTTTTACCAATGGTGATGAGATCTTCGATTTCACGTTCCGAAAGATCAAGGTTTTTGGCAGTTTCAATGTAATATTCGAGGGCTTGCTCGGCGGTGATTTTCTGGTTAGTAATCATCTCAAAACATTTGTGGATTAGATTACCCTTTTCAATATTCACCACATTTTCAATACTGCGTGGTGCGCCAATTAAACGGTTGCGGTAGAAATTTAGTGGACCGTTATATTCGAGGTCTATGAAATTCGAAACATCAGTGGCGGAAAGCCAAATATTATCGGCTTTGGCGTGAAGGTATTTGAGTAAATCGTCTTTTGGATCGAGATATTTGTCGAGCCAGGTGGATTTTAGATGTTGTAATTCGGTAATTTCAGAATTATCGGACGGGTGCTGGAAAATTTCAGGTGCTTCTAGTAACGGAGAAGTTTTAATAATTTTTTCCTCATTTATTTCCATCATCATGCTAAGTGGTTTGGTAATGCTCTGGCTGTGATTAATAGTGGCACTGGTCATGGTGAGAGATTTAGCGGCACGAGTCATGGCGACAAAGAGGAGACGTAGATTACAACCTTCACTTTCGGTAGCACCATTAACAAAAGTCAAATTAAAAGGAGGTTTAATTCCCTGCGATCCACGGTTCTGATTCCAATGAGCATCCGAAAGATCAAGGAGAAAGACGTGTTTAAATTCAAGACCTTTAGATTTATGAGCGGAAATTAAAGTGACCGCATTTTGGTCATCGGAAAAAATGGCAGATTTTTGGATGGCGGTATTGGTGGCTTGATACTTGTCGAGAAAATCAATATAGTCGGCAAGCTTTGGATGATCAGCCTTGGTGAAATTGTAAAATTCCTCTTTTAAGGTGGCGAGATTTTGGTAAAAATCTACCATCTGGCGAACTTCCTTGGAGGTTAGTTGTTTGGCTAGAGTTTCCGGATTTTCATAATCAAGATTTGGTAAAAATGGTGAAATATAAAGAGATTTTTTGGTAGGGTCGGCAGATTCTGAGTTAGTCTCGAATGGATCAATGGTGGTGAAATCAGGATTTGATTTTGGTGTTTCGTTAGACTCAGGATTTACTTCTGAAGTTTCAAGATTAAGATAAATTGGTTTTAAGTTGATGAGGAAATTTATCATGTCTTCGACAGACGAGGTGAGAGATTTTTTGGCAAGTTCAGCGAGGAATTTGGCGAAATTTCGTACGGCGGGAAGTTTTTGATATCCGAGCAAATAATCAAGAAAATGACGATGGTCGTGATATCCAGTGTGAACTAGTTGCACAAAATCAAGTGGATTAAGTCCGAGATAGTCGGCGCTCATAATTTCTGAAAGTAAATCAAGGGGGTCTTGACCAGATGCGAGCTGATGAACGACACGAAGTAAGTCATGAAGTTCTTTGATTTTGGCATCTTCAAGAATATTTTCTTTTCGCTCGTAAGTGACGTTAATATTGTCGTATTTGCGAAGATATGGCAGTATTGCCTTCAAGATATCGTGTTTGCGGGCGATAATGGCAATATTTTTTTGCTCTTCCCCACTTTGGATAAGATTATGAATGGTTTCGGCGACCCACTGATACTCAGAAATGGTGTCGCTGAAGTGATGACGAGAAATACGAGTGTTTGGGCGGTTGATTGGTTGAAGCGCCTGATCGTCACTAGTGATTTTTGATAATTCTGAGTTTCTGGCGGCATGAAGATCTTTAGTGAAGTCACCAGAAGTTTCACCCAGGCTGTTTAGGACGGACTCGGATTTAACGAAGCTATCGGGAATTTGATCAGCAATTTTACGCGACAAAGTAAGAATTTCACTGGTTGAACGATAATTTTCTTTAAGAATAATGATTTTGGCTTGGTAATGCTGGTAGAAATCGACGAGATTGGAAGAAAGTGCGCCTTGGAATTCATAAATAGTCTGGTCGTCATCACCTACGGCCATAATTTCCGGCTTATCGTAGTCGGTAATAAGTTGAATTAAACGAACCTGAGCCGGGTTGGAATCTTGAAACTCATCGAGCATGATATATTGAAACTGCTCAGCCATCATGGCTCTAAAATCTGGGTCAGTCTCTAGATGTTTAATTGCTTCAAGAATCATATCGGCATAGTCAACCAAGCGATTTTCAGCGAGATAGGTCTGGTATTTTTGACAAAAATCTAGAATGGTGGAAAATTTAACAATGTCGTTAGTTTGTTTATAATAATAAACTCCACTAGCATTTAAAGTGAAATGTTTATCGGTAAATTTTTTTAGAGCTGCAATAGAAGGTTTATCTTTGGTGATTTCAGACTGATAAAGATCAAGCATCTGGCGATAGAGTTCACTGGAAATATATGGTACGTTTGGTAAGATATTTTGATTATGGGAAGAACTGACTTGGCCTAGTACGGTAAGGATCGGAAAATAGCGTTCCTTGCATTTACTTTCAAAATTACCACTACTGGCTTTACCGATGGTGGTGGCAGCGAGCGCTTGATTGAGGTTCTCTATATCTTTTTGATTGGCTTCCTGGATGGTAGTTAAGTCGGCGATGGAGAGATTGGCATTTTTAAGTTTATTGATTAACCCGGATACTTCGCTAGCTTTATTAGCTCGCAATGGATTAGTAATCGGTAGCTCGTCAAGAAGTTGCTGGAAGAAATTCTCCGCTTCGACGGGACTAATATTTTTTTCGGATAAACGTTCAATTTCGGTGGCATAATTCTGGTAGCGACCAATGATGGTTTTGCCGAAGGAGTGATAGGTCATGATGTTCAATTCATCAGCGGAGTTACCGATCGCGGTGCGTAGACGGTCGCGCATGTTGGTGGCGGCGGCGTCAGTAAAAGTGAGACAAAGGATGTTGCTTGGGTTGGTTTGGGTAACATTCAAGATGTGAGCGACGCGCTGAGAAATAATTTGCGTCTTACCGGTACCTGGACCAGCTAAAACCAGAAGTGGTCCGCCTAGATATTCAATGGCGGCTTGCTGTTCTTTATTCGGTCTCATCTTTGTTCTCCTTTTTAGTCCTTGGCGCAAGATTATATTTGGTTTGGATGGATTCTTTTAAGAAAATTATACCAGTAATTAGTTCCCAGGCGATGATTGGGTAGACGGTGAGTCGCTCATAGATGGCGGCTACCTCAGTTAGCTTATTTGTGATGGCGTATTGAAGAAGAAATGCAAAACTAATACCAATAATTGAAAGTAAGATAGCGGTTAGACGATAACTTTTATGGTTCGGTTTTAGAAAAATACCGGTAAAAAATAGGGTGAGATTCCCCATGAGGAATGATAATCTGGCGCCAATGCCATGTAACGAATCTTGATTGGGTACGCCACCTTGAAAAAGTCCGACTAAGAGGCTACCAATGCTGAATAGTGTGGCTACCATCATTAAACTGCAGGCTAGTTTAGTGTTTCTGTCTTTAAGTTTTGGATATAGCAATAAGGCATAGCTAATAGAAAAACCGAAAGCGGTGACGATGAAACCTAGATTCATTACTATAGCAAGGGGTGAAAAATTGTTTGGTACGCCATCGGCGATTTGTCCAGGATACACTCCCAGCGCACTGATGAATTGCTTAGAGTAGACATACCCTAGATCTTGATTGGTGCCAAGAGCTGCAATAAATTCGGTAATAAGGTAAATGGCGGCATTGAGAATAAATCCAATAGCGCCATATTTTACTAGGCGGCTACGCATTCGTCGATAAGTGATTGGAGTAGATTTAGTCTTTTTGGAATTGTTTGGGGGATAATTTTGCATATTTTCCTTTTGACTAGAGAGCTGTTATAAAAGCGAGAAATCCTAGAATAACACCAAAAGCATTTGGAATAATTAGAATGTAATCTTTTTTCGGCTCTTTAGTCCAGCCATAAATTACCCAAATTAGGCACGAGAAAGCGGCCATAGCTGGCTGCCAAGGTTGACCTTTGGATCCACTGATGTTTGCAATAATCTGTGGAATATAAGCAATGAAAACGAAGATACCAATAAAAGCCCCGATTGACCCAACAATAGTATTGATTTTGCTTTTAATATTATTTGGCTTCATAAAATAGCCTCCTTTTTAAATTAAACATAAACGATAATAAAGGAATATTGTGAAAACTGTCAAGTGATTTAGACAAGTCTTCATTATTGATATGGAGTAAAGGTAGCTTTTCCGTCTTCGTACTCACCAAGAAAAACTTGGCTAGGATGTGTAATCCCGTGTTTTTTAAGTTCTTGCTTTAGCCAGCTTTCATTTTTGCCGATGACTTCTAAAATATCAAATTGGACCTGACCATCGGTAATAATTGGAAATTTGGGGTTTTCTTCCCCTTTATGAATAACTAGTAGACTACCATTTTGTTCAATAATCGCGCGCTTAATCTTTTCGGTAGAATAAACACCATTGGTGCGTAATTTAAAAGCAAGATCATGAGCGCTGAGATTAATTTTTCGGCAATTATCAATATTAATCTTGCCATTATCAACTAAGATGAGGGCTTTTCCGTCAAGGATTTGCTTAATACGCACGTTGTGGGTTTTGATCCATTTTAGAGAAAGTACTAAGAAACACCAGATAGCTAAAATGGTGATGAATTCTAAAATAGAAATATCATTATTGTAGATTACACCTCCAATAATCCCACCAAGTACATAATTTTGAATTTGATCACTGGCGGAAGTCGGCGCAAGATTTCCCTTACCGGTAATATTGATAATGATAATGAGAGCGAGGAAGCCGATGAGTAGTTTTATAGTGAGTAGTAAAAAATCGTTCATAGATTACCTTGATTATGTTTTTTATATTTTACGCTTTTATTTACGCTCTAGTAAGACTAGACATTCAATGTGTGGTGTGTGTGGGAAGAAATTATATCCGGTAACATCCGTAATTTGATAATTTTGAGTAAGCCTTTCGAGGTCGCGTACTTGGGTGATAGGATTGCAGGATAGGTAGACAAGTTTTTCGGGAAGTTTTTGATTGATTGTGTCAATAAGTTTAGAGTCGCAACCAGAGCGCGGCGGGTCAACAATAACGGTTGAATCATGCTCGATATGATCATAAATGTCCTCAGATTTGGCGAGGATGCCAGTGATTTCGGAGTTGCCAGTACTAGATTTTACCGATTCAATATTATTTAGTAGTTCACCGTGAGCAAATTTATCAACTTCGACAAGTGTGAGATTTTTATCTCCAGCAACAGTTAATCCGATGGTACCAACGCCGGAGTAAAGGTCGACGACTTTGTTTTGGTCTTTGATAAAATCTTTGATTTTTCGTAAAACTTTTTCATATTCTGGAAGATTGATTTGGAAGAATCCGTTTGGAGAGTAGGAAAAATCATAGCCTAAGATTTTGTCAGTAAGATTTTTGAAGGCGGGATGTGGTTGGTAGTTCTCATAGAGTCCACCACTTACTTCGCCTTGACGATTGCAGCGCAGAAGAAGAGATTGATATTTTCTAGAATCCTCTTGTTTAGCATTTAGTTTCTCGATAATTTCCATAGCACTCTGATAAATGGCTGGATTTTCGAGCGAAGAAGTGAGGATGGGGATTTTATGATGTGAACCACGACGATGAATGGCTGGATGAATCTTAGCAGTTTCATGATCGTAGTAAAGTGAATATTCCATCTTATTGCGATAAAAATATTCATTATCACTTGGCTCAAAGGCTATTTTTGGTGCATCTAGCTTAGAAAAAAGTTCTTCGATAATTTGTTTTTTGACTAAATTCTCGTAGCTGATATCTAGAATTTGCCAAGGTGAATTAGAAAGATAGTGTTCGTCACGCGGCAATACGCGGTGTGGATTAGGGTTTTCAATTTTCAGAGCTACGGCTTCGGTGAGATGGGATTTTTGTTTTAAAACCTGATATTCGGTGATTTTTTCTCCTGGCATGGCGTTCCACAGGAAGATTTTTTTACCATCTGAATTGGTCGCAATTCCCTGTCCGGTTGTGGCGAAATTAATAACTTCCAGTGGGGTTTCTGGGGTGATAATTGGATTTTTCTGCTTCATCTTAATATCTAGCATAAAGTAAATATAAAATTTCGCAAGTTTTTAAATATTAGGATTGATAAAATTTCGAGAGTTTATATCTGGTGGTTTGGTGTTTTTAAATTTTTTGATAACTTGCTTATGCTTTGAAAATTAGATTTTAATAACTTGCTTATGCTTAAGATTTTTTAATCTGAAAAATGTTGTTTTATTTAAAAATTACTTGCCAAAATGCAAAAGTTTTTCTATGTTGAGCTTGGAGGTTGTAAATGAAAATACGCATAGAAAATTTATTTATGATGAGCCTGATTTTAATTGCGGCTGGGCGAGTGTTTTGTCGGTCTCCAGATTTATTTGGAGCGAGTGAAGATGGTAAGGCGAGTTTTGCTAGAATGAAGGTCGAAAAACCGTCAAATGAACAGGGTTTTATTAAATTGTTAAAAGATAAGCTCTTAAAATACTCTGAGCACGATGAGCTGGCGCTTGGTATTAGTTATTTGACTGGTAATAAAGATGAGTTAACTGCATTACAGAAAGATAATATGAAAAATGTAGGTGTAATGCATTTAATTGCGGTTTCTGGAACCCACCTCGCAATAATTGCTGGAATTCTGAGTCTAATTTTTAAGCATTTTTCAATCATTAGTAAAACTTATTTTGTACTAATATTTTGCTTCATCTACGCAATGATGATTGGTTTTAGTCCGTCTATTTTGCGCGCGTTAGTCGGGTTGGCTTTAATGATGACGATTAAATACTTTGGCCGAAACGTTTCGGTTTATCGAACAACGGTGATGATTATAAGTATTTGTTTGATAATACGACCAGAATTTGTAAATCAAATTGGTTTCTGGCTTTCGGTGTTAGCCTATTTTGCCATAGTAAAAATAGCGCCGTTAGCTACAAGTTATCTCTATGCGACAAAGGATGATTTGAAGGATCTTTATCGAAGGCCGGGATTTTTAGCAAAATCTTTAATTTCGTCAATTGTGATCTCTGTAATAACATTGCCAATCAGCCTATATTTCTTTGGTAAATTTACTTGGCTTTCGATTCTGGCGAATATAGTACTATTGCCGAGTTTACCAATTGTTATGGGTTCGGTGGGATTGATTGCGGTATTGGGTGATTTATTGATATTTGGGATCAGTTTAGAAAAAATACTAATTTGGCCATTGAAAATTCATACACACATAATAAATGTTTTGGCTGAACAGGAATCTTCTATTTTAGATTTTCCGAAGAAAAAATGGTGGTATTTTTTGATATGGTTGGTGGTTTTTATACTAGTTCGATTTGCTGAGAAGAATATCAAGGTAGGCTACAATGATGGCAAAAAGCAAGAGCGAGGGGCGCACGATGGCGATGAAGTTCAAAAGCTGGATACTTATATCATCAAATGGTATGAGGAGATTGATCTTGGCGGCGCAAATGGAGACCAAAAGCACGGCGTAAATCAAGCTTTCAAGAAAACGTAAAATGCCAAAAAGACTGTCTTTATTGGATTTGAAATAAAGAATTAACGGAAAGAGAAAAACTAGGGAGATGTAGATAGTGCTGGAAATTGTATTTTCTGGGATGCCGTTTAGGAATTTAGCAAATAATTCGGTTAGATCGTTGCCGAAGGTGCTATAAATGGTGTTACCGGCGATAGTGGCAAGTAAAGCAATGCCAATATGTCGTCTAAGCATAGAGAATAGAATAAAGAGCAAGACGATTAAAAGCAAAATAATCATAAGTTAATTATACTATATGATAACTTGTTCTGGGCTGAAAGAGATATAAAAATCTGACACCTAGAGATGTCAGATTGGATTAGAGATTTTGGTTTAGGGATTTTAGCTTAGATGCCAACCTTGTCTTTAAGGGTACGACCTTTTGCATTGTGTTCAATATATTTGATGATTGGTAGGGCGACGTTGCGGTTGGTAGCTTTTTCAATACCAAATCCTGGCGAAGCATTAACCTCGAGGATTAATGGACCACGAGCGGAGCGCATGAGGTCAACACCGGCAACATGGAGGCCCATGACTTTGGCGGCTTTAATTGCGAGCTTTTCTTCTTCTGGAGTAAGTTTAATAGCAGTGCCAATGCCACCTTTATGGAGATTGGAACGGAAGTCATCATCAAGAGATTGACGCTTCATTGAGGCAACAACCTTTGAGCCGACCACAAAAGCACGAATATCGGTGCCAGCAGATTCTTTTATGTATTCTTGAATAAGAATGTTGGTACCATCTTCGTTATAGAGGTAGAAAGCCTGCAAGGCAGAGCGGGCAGCTTTCTTGGTTTCGGCTAGAACTACACCATTACCATGTGTACCGGTAGCAAGCTTGATGATAGCTGGAAGACCGATTTGTTCAAGAAGGTCATCAATGTCTGCAGTGTTGCGTGAGACTAAGGTTTTTGGTGAAGCAATGCCAGCTTTGGCGAAAATTTGAGCAGAACGAAGCTTGTCGCGGACACGAGTGATTGAGATCGAACTAGAAAGTGTCCAAGTGTTGCTCATTTCAAATTGGCGAACTACGGCGCAGCCGTAACGGGTGAGACCATTGGCGATACGAGGTAAAATTGCGTCGTAGTGAGGAAGTGCTTCTCCGTTATAGTAAACTACGGGATTATTTTCGGAGAGTGAAAGATAACAATTTTTATACTTAATGATGTCGACCTCATGGCCACGCTTGATAGCTTCTTCGTAGAGACGGGTGGTGGAGTAGTTCTTTGGTCCGTTGGAGAGAATGGCGATTTTCATTTTAGTCTTCCTTGCTGATTAGTTGATTAAGATTTTCTTTGGTTTGGTTGATATAGGATTTTGAAACGTCAACTAGGTACCGTCCTTTTAGGGCATGCTTACCAAGTAATATTGGGTAGCGGTTTTTATGACGACTGCTAAGGGTAAACGAAGTTTCAAATTCGGACCCGTTGATGCTAATTTTTAGGTTGGTTTTATAACGTTTTTGGCCATGACCATTAGAGCTAACGATGGTAATATCTCGATATTTTCCTTTGGGAATAATGACAGTTTTTGAAGTTTTGGATTTTTTAATCTTTTCATTGACTTTAGTGGGCGTATAGTCTGGATGAGCATAATCACGCTTTAATTCCCTTGGAGAAGTTTTGTGTTGATAAAAACTAGGGAGACTTATTACTAAATCGCCATCTTCGTTTACTTTAGCGCTGTTAATATGGAGAGAGCTGCTGTCGGCACCAGAATCGATTTTGGCAGGAATATCTAGAAAATTATGGCCATCTGCAAAGATTGAAACTAGGCAGAATTCACCGATAAGTTTAATATTAGATTGTTTCATATAGATTATTCCCACTTAATAATTGTCGCTGTATTATAACATGAAAATAGCATTTTGAAAAGTGCTAAAACATAGGTAGCTGATTCTTAGTGAGCAATGGGTGTAGGTTGAGTGGTGCTGGTTATTTATTGGGTGATTTTAATCCAACAAAATCATCAGATAGATTATCGGCGGAAAATGGGTCTTTAAGATTTTTGGTATCTTCGAGAGTCTTTTCGAAATTTTCGCGGAATTCTTCAAGAGTTTTTGAGTCGAGATTGCCGGATTCTGGGAAAGAATAAGTTTTTTCAGGTTGGTCGTCATGTTTGACTTCGTGCTTCTCCGGTAAAAAACCTGGGCGGGAGCGATCTAGATAAATGTCGCCACTATTGTGATAGATAACTAGAGAGATGGTGGTAGTAAGAATGGTAATTAGGGTTGCGATTAAGCCTAAGCGCATAAGATTGCGACCACCAGAGGACATTTTTGGCATAATTATCGTCCCCCCACTTGATTAGCAGGGTTGGTAATGCTTGAAGCTTTGGTAGCGTCGGTTTTTTCGGGAGTAAAACGAATGTTTTCGCCATCAATTTCAATTTTTTTAATCTCTGCAAGGTATTTTTCTGCGGTTTTGGTAAGATCTTCGACTTTTTGATTGAGCTCCTTGCGGGATTCCCTGGTGACGATCAGCTGATTGTAGAAATCGTCAGGATTTTTTTGGCAATCAATAGAAAGGAGATTTTCAAATTGTTGACTATAAGCAATATAAAGTGAACTAAAGTCATTTTTTTGCAAGACAAAACTACTTTGTAGGTCAGAAAGATCGCCGAGATTCTGGTTATTTTTGACAAGGCGAAGGTTGAAAGGAGTGATGTAAGAATTGAGGATTGTCTGATAATTTGCACCGAGTAGAGAGCGGATTTTGGCATCACTAACCTGAAGTTTTTTGAGACCAGATTTAATTGAGCTACAACTCATAGAAATCTCACCGCGTTGGTCGTCGGTAAGTTCGGCCTTAGGCGCGTCAGCTGAGACATGAACGGAGTTGAAAAGAATAAAAACTAAAAGAAAAGCTATAAGAACCAGAAAAAGATGAGTTGCTTTGGATTCTTTAAGCTTAAGATTTTTGATTTCTTTCATCTGTAAATAATTATAGCATTAAAGTGAATATACTCGTGCTTAATTTTAGTGCAAAACACGAGTAATTTCACTTAGGATTTAAAAAACTAATCTTAATATGAAAAATTATTTTAAGATTAGTTCCAGAAACCGCGTTTTTTGGCAGTCTTAAATTCTTCTAGTAGTTCTTTTTGCTTTTTAGATAAACCAGTTGGGGTGTCGACTACGATATTAATAATATGTGGACCACGTTCTCCATTATTCATCGGTACGCCATGTTTAGATAACTTAAATGGAGTGCCAGACTGAGTGCCGGCTGGGATTTTCATAGTGACTTTGCCGTCGATAGTTTCGACTTCTACTTCGGTGCCAAGAGCGGCGTCGACCATTGAGATATGTTGTTCAGAGAGAAGAATATACCCCTCACGATTAATGGTCTTGTGTGGTTGCACGCGAATTTGTACTAAGAGATCACCGTTTTCACCGCCTTTTTCAGGAGCGGGACCACCTCGACCACGGAGACGAATGGCTTGACCATCATCAATACCGGCAGGGACTTTTAGGGTGATTTCATTGCCTTCGACGGAAATCTTTTTGGTAGTACCAAAAATTGCATCCTTAAAATCAATGACTAGGGTAGTGCGATAATCAGAGCCGCGATTTCTGCGAGCACGTCCACCGCCGAAACCAAAAAGGTTACTTAATATATCATCGAAACCCTCGGCGCCACCAAAATCAAAATTGAATCCTTGACCACTATAAGAATAGCCACCGAAAGGATTGCCGCTAGGACCACCAGTGCTACCATTCCCTACTCCGGCATGACCGAATTGGTCGTAGCGTGCACGTTTTTGCTTATCAGAAAGCACCTCATTGGCCTCGGAAGCCTCCTTAAATTTAGCTTCCGCCTCCTTATCACCGGGATTACGATCTGGGTGATATTTGAGAGCGAGCTTACGATAAGCTTTCTTAATTTCATCATCAGAAGCGTTTTTACTAACGCCCAAAACTTCATAATAATCACGTTTTGACATAGCAATATTATATATATTTAGCACTCAAAATGCAAGAGTGCTAGCAATTTTTTGTGATTTTTTATGAATGGGACTAAACGGAGAAGAGTTGTATTTTTATATTAATTTTTTATCATATGTGATTAAAGAGGTGGGCGAGACTTACGGTTTTATCTCTGGTTTTATGATAGACTAAGATAAAGGAGAAGAAAAAGAATATGGAATCTGAAAGACTGATTTTAATTACCAATCCGGGCAGTAGTTCTCGTAAGTACGCGCTCTATAAAGGCATGAATGAACTTTGTTCCTTGCATTTCGAATTTGAGGGTAAGAAAATTGTTTACACTTTGAAATCTGGTGACCAGAAGAAGAAGGTAGTGACGGATTTTAAGGCACTCTCAGAAGTGGCGGGAAATCTGGAAGAAATCTTAATCGAAGAGGAATTTTTAGGGGGAGTTTCGAAATTAAGTGCAATTTTGGCCCGTGTGGTGGCTCCGGGTGTCTATTTTGCTAATGACCACATTGTCGATAAAGAATGTTTTAAAGAGCTAGAAATTGCGCGAACTCGTGCGCCGTTGCACGTTCCAGTGGTGATGGATGAAATTATTGAACTAAAGAAACGTTTTGATTCGGTACCGGTGATTGAAATTTCCGATTCAAACTTCCATAACTCCAGGCCAGAGCTGGCTAAGGCTTACTGTATTGATCAAAAATTGGCTGAGAAGTTTGATATTAAAAAGTGGGGATTCCATGGTTTGTCGGTTGGCTCGGTAGTACGTTATATGAAGCAAAGCGAAATTTTGCCAGAGAAAGTAGTGGTTTGCCATATTGGTTCGGGAGCTTCGATTACTGCAGTTTATAAGGGTAAATCTCACGATACGACGATGGGCTACACGCCGCTTGAGGGGGTAATGATGGCGACGCGCACTGGCTCGATGGATGTGGCGGCGGCGATGGCAATGAAGCGCGCATTGAAAATTGAAGATGATGTCGAACTTGAGCGCTACCTGAATAAGCAGTGTGGTTTGCTTGGTGTATCTGGGGTATCAGATGATCTTCGTACGGTAATTCAATTACGTGATGAAGGTGATAAGATGGGGTCGTTCGCTTATTCCCTCTATATTTATCGCTTGCAGGCTTGCATTAGTCAGATGATTGCTTCAATGGGTGGTGTCGATGCTCTGGTCTTTACGGCGACAATTGGCGAACGTTCAGATGATGTACGTAGACAGGTGATTCAGAAGATGAAATATCTTGGCCTTGAGCTTGATGCAGAGAAAAATACTGGTGAAATGCCAGAACGCCATACGCTTATTTCGAGTGAAGAGTCAAAGCCAATTTATGTGGTGCGCACTGACGAAACTAGTGAAATGATTGAACGTGCAAACTTGATTTTGGCAGATTAAGAGCGTGAAATGAAAAAATATAGTGCGATGAGCACTATATTTTTTGGTTAATTAATTTTCTTCAGAATTAAAGTCCTGATCATCAAGTCCGTCAAGTAGCTTAAGGCTCTCGCTGCTTGGTAATGATTCGACATTTTTTAACTTGCGCTCGATGACACGAGAGGTAGTAGCGGCAGCATCGATTTTATTGGCGGATTCTTGAAGTTTCTTCTTGGTGGCTTCGAGGAGGTCGCCGAATTTACCAAACTGACTTTTTACGGCACCTAGAATTTGCCAAACTTCGCTACTGCGTTTTTCAATGGCGAGAGTGCGGAAACCCATGAGAAGGCCCGAAAGAATAACTGGTAGGGTGCTTGGTGAGGCAATGGTGATGTGGAATTTTTGGCGGATTTCGTCATCGAGGCCAGGGATACGAAGAATTTCAGCGTAGAGTGATTCGGTTGGTAAAAACATCATAGCAAACTCGGTAGTGTGTGGTGGATCGATGTACTTGGTGGAAATTTTCTTGGCCTGCTCTTTGACATCGATAGCTAGAGCTTTTTGGTATTTAAGAATCTCGGTTTTATTACCCTGCTCATAGGCGGCTACTAGGCGTTGATAATTTTCTACAGGGAATTTACTATCGATTGGTAGGAAAACTTGAGCGGTTTCGTCCTTGCCAGGCATTTTGACGGCAAATTCGACACGATCACTGGAGCCTTTTTTGGTGGCAATATTTTCACAATACTGCTCAGAGCTCAGAGTGTCACTAATGATGTTACCAAGTTGGACTTCACCATAAATACCACGAGTCTTGACGCCTTCCATAACTTTTTTCAGGTCACCGACGCCGTTGGCGAGAGTTTTCATTTCGCCGAGACCTTGGTAGACCTGGGTAAGCTGAGTAGAAATCGTCTTAAAGCTCTCATTAAAGCGTTTTTCGACTGAAGCCTGGAGTTTTTCGTCGACAGTTTGACGCATTTCTTCAAGTTTCTTGGTATTATGGTCCTGAAGTTCGCGCACACGAGTGTCGAGAGTTTTTTGAACTAAGCCAAAATTATCGGAGATTTCTTTGCGATTTTCACGGAAATTAGTACCAATATCTTTAGTGACGCGGTCGACGTTGGTTTCAATACGAATCATACGTTCGTTCATATTGGCAAAAGTCTGCGTGGTTTGGTCTTGAAGGGTGGCGATGCGATTTTTAAGTTCTGGTAGATCGGTGTTTTTCTGATTGGTTTTCGAAAAAACGATAAATAGAATGATTAGGTTGACGACTGAAACGATGAGTAAAATAAGTGTGGTAATATCCATGAAATCCTCTTATGCTAATAAATAAATTATAACACAAAAACAGAGAGAAAAAATGGTTATAATGGACATTCGAGATTAGTGCAGATATTGAATGTGGTGTTTAAATAAATTAGAGATTAGTGCGATTATTTAGAGCGGCGCTCAAAGTGATTTGATCCGCAAAAGACAGATCAACGCCGAGTGGGAGACCGCGAGCTAGACGGGTAATGGTGAGTTCGGGGTATTTTTCAGAAAGCATTTTCTGTAAAAGCAGAGCCGTACTCTCCCCTTCGACGCTCGGATTAGTGGCGATAATAATTTCTTTGACTGCGTCGTTTTCGACGCGAGAAATCAGCTCTTTGATATGCAGGACTTCTGGTGTGATGCCGTCAATCGGCGAAATCGCACCACCGAGGACGTGATAGGTGCCACGATATTCTTTGGTTTGTTCAAAGGCGTAAATATCAAGTGGTTCCTCAACCACAAGGATGGTAGTTTTATCACGATCCGGAGCGTCATAAAGTGGCGAAACATGCTCGTCGGCATTAATTAAGGAAAAAGTTATCGGACAGGTTTTGACTTGTTCATGTAAATTTTCTAGAGCATGGACTAGTTGCTGAGAGATTTTACGATCGCTACGAAAAAGATAGGTCGCATAGCGTTCGGCGGTTTTACTTCCGACGCCAGGTAATTTGCCAAGGGCGTCAATGGTATCAGTGAGGGCTCTAGGGAGCATTAAGCGCCAAGTCCTAGGTTGCCAAGTTGGCCCATCAAAGGCTTCATTTTGTCGGCAGCAATTTCTTGGGCTTTGGCATAGCCATCGCGGAAACAGTTTTCAATCCAGCGTTCAAGTTCGGCGATATCTTCAAGGTCGACACGTTCTGGATCGATGGTAACTTTTTTGACTTTTAATTCACCAGTAATCTGGACTACGACGGCACCGTCGCCAGCTTCTACTTCTACAATTTCATTTTTGAGATCTTTTTGTGCTTTACGAAGTTCATTAAGCATTTTCATCTGGTCAAAGGTAGCACCCATAATTTCTCCTATTATTCTCTATTCTTAATTAATATTTATTATAACATCTCTTACTTAGATTTATAAAGATAGAGACGGTCTGCATTCTGAGATTTTTCGTTGGTCACGATATGTTCGAGTTCATAATTTTCAGTATCGGTGATTTTCTCGAGACTAATAATATTGCGCTTCTCGGTATTTTCACTGAGATCCGAGATGTACTGATATTTCGGGGTTTTATTGAAAATAGTATGTGAGTTAGCTAAATGGACATAAAAGTTACGATTTTCTTGATTTTCTGGTAGATAGAGTAAATGATTTTCGTAATAACGATCGAGCAGTTTTATGTCGTTAGTGAATTGGTTGGCAACTGGTGCGCTATAGCGATAGCCATAAACGAAATGGTTTAGATCAGAGACGATAACGATGAGCATAAACAAGCCAATCGGAAGCACACCAATAACCTTAGCATAGGGGTTGTACGGGAAAATACTGGACCATTTATGGAGAATGTATTTCATGCCGTGGGCAACCAGGATTGCAAGTGGTAGGATGAAAAGAATAATCATTTGTGGATTGAGACCAGAAATTAATAGGGTGAAAATTGTAAGTAAAAAGGCCATAGAATTTCGTGAGGCAAAGAAGCCCTTGAAGGTCGAGATGAAGCCAATAATGGCTAGAGTAATGGCCGGTAGGCCGTAAAGAGGAGCGAGAAAAGTGCTTTCAACCAAGCCGTTCCAGGTGATTGCGACACGCACAGCGTTTCCGAGGTTATGGAAGTAATTGGCAAAAGAAAAATTCGGCATGAGGAGTAATTCGGTGAAAATTTCTGGGTGTTTTAGTCCACGTAAAATTAATATGGTCACTGCAGAAATCACCATTAGGCTGAAAATAGCGAGCGGAATTTTCGGCAGATTTTTCAGAGTAAAACGTAGATGTGGATGGACAAAAACGTAGATTAAAATAAAGAAATCCAAATAGAGCATGTATGGAGTAAAAATACTTAGACACATAAAAATACCAAAGAGGAAGCACCAGCTGGCTTTGGGTTTGTTTTCGCCTTGGACTTTGGAGCCGAGCCAGAGTAATAAGGTGGTCCAAAATAAAATCATGATTAAGGCGGTGCCACTACCGGAAATAAAAAGGAAGCTGGAAGAAAGTACGGTAATAATGCTAGCCATGATGGCAGTGTTGTTTTTGAACCAGCGGTTAAGTAAAAGAATAATCAAAATACAGGTAATTGCCCCAATGATTACACTAGGAAGCATAATGGTATATGGTGAAACACCAAGAATTTTAAAGATTCCCTTTTGGAGTAAATGATAAGGTAGATCAACAATTACCTCGCGAAAAATGGTGTGGCGATTCAATTCAAAGGTTTTGGTGGTGAAATTAAATTCGTCATTCGAGAGGCCGTTCGGGGTGATGAGCGGTAAAAAGAAAAGTAAACCCGTAAAAATTAATCCAAGTAGCAAGTAGCCAAGTTTGAAACGATGGCGAAATAAGAAATATTTGTTTGGATTGAGTTTACCCACGTTTCTATTATAGCAAATTTGCAGATTTATTCGCGGGTTTTGTCGAGATTCATGAAGCGTAGTAATTCTGGATGGAAGTAAAGTTCAATCTTACCGATGGCGCCGTGACGGTGCTTGGCTACGAGAAGCTCAGTAATATTAGTTGGCTCGTAGCCTTCTTCTTGGTGATAATAATCGACACGGTGCAGGAACATTACAAGGTCGGCGTCCTGCTCAATGGAACCAGATTCACGAAGGTCGGAAAGTACTGGTCTTGGGTCATCACGACCGGTGACACCACGAGAGAGCTGGGCCAGAGCAATCACCGGAATTTCAAGTTCACGGGCGAGAATCTTCAGGCCACGAGAAATTTCCGTCACCTCTTGCACACGGTTACCGGCATAGCGGTCGGAACCAGTAATCAACTGGAGGTAGTCGACAATAATTAGTCCAATATTGTGATCGTGATGGGCGCGACGAGCTTTATTGCGAAGCTCCAAAATCGTCATAGAGCTGGTATCGTCTAGATAGAGTGGAATTTCACCCATTTCGCCAAGGGCATCGCCAATTTTAGCGAAGTCATCGTTGGAGATATTACCAGTACGGATGCGCCAAGAGTCAACATTAGAGGTGGTGGAAATAATACGATCGACAATTTCATTTTTTGCCATCTCCATAGAAAAGAAAAGTACACCACATTTATTAATGCCGGCGACATTGTAGGCCAGGTTTTGGGCAAAAGTGGTTTTACCCATGGCCGGACGCGCACCGATAATAATTAGGTCGCCTTTTTGGAGGCCGGCGGTTTTGTTGTCAAGATCACGGAAGCCAGTCTTAAGGCCACGGAGAGCGCCTTTATTTTTGCTAAGCATTTCCATGCGGTCGTAAGCATCGACAAGGAGGTCGGAAAGTGCGGTGTAATCAGTTTTGGTGTTACTATCAGAAACCGCAAAAAGTTCTTTTTCAGCTTGTCCCAGCATGGCGCCCACTTCATTGGCAGAATCGTAGGCCTTGGTAGCAATTTCGGTACCGGCCTTGATGAGGCGGCGACGAATCGAGGCTTGTTCTACGAGATTGGCATAGGAAAGCGCATTGGCAGCGGTTGGTACAACCATGGTGAGATTAGAGATATAGGTCGCACCGCCGACTTCCTTGAGAAGCTTCATGGATTTGAGCTCGGAAGTCAAAGTGACAAGGTCGATTGGTTGACTACGTTCATAGAGATTCATCATGGCGCGATAAATATGTCCATGAATTTGGTGATAAAAATCAATTGGTTTAAGTTTTTCAAGAATGTCTGGAAAGGTCGTACTGTCGAGTAGGATGGAACCGAGGAGGGATTTTTCGGCTTCAATATTCTGAGGTGGAACTTTACCGCCAAAAAGGCTAGGGTCATTTTGAGAAATGGTCGATTTTTGCGACCTTGGTTGAGCTGGTTCCGCCATATTACCTCCTAGAATGGACTATCTTCAAGTTCTTGTATGTTACCCATTATATCAGAAATCGCACTGAGTGAAACGTCGTCGGTTTTTGGTGTGGCTTCCAATTTTCCGGCACTAAATTGATTAAAATCGACGGCGGTACTCGGAATTTTGTGCTCGTCGGGATTCATGATGATAATATTGAGGCCATTAATGGCGGTTTTTAGGACTTCGAGATTGTTCTTGCTATTTAAAATATTAAACCAAACCTTAGCGCTCGGGTAAATTTCTAATTGATTAGATTTGTAGGCAAAATAGGATTTGTTGAGTGGGACGAAGAGGGTTTCCGCGATATTTTTAATATTTTCGAGAAAACCTTTGGCGCTAAAATCACCAGAACCAGAAACTACGGCTTCTGGAATGGTTATGGCTTCAGCTTGAATTTGCTGATTCTGAATCTCGGCACGCTCTTGGATTTTTTCGGTCAGCTTGGATTTGGAAATCTTGACTAAGCGTTCGCGAATTTCGGGATTAATTGAAGGTTTAGCGGGTTCCTCTTGGGATGTTGGAATCGTTTGGGCCGTTGGAGTCACTAGGGCTGCCGGTTCGGCGGCAGGAGATTCCGTGGCTATGGAGGTTTCTGCGGTCGCCTGTGCGCTTATTACCCCTGGTGTTTGGGCATTTACTGTGGTCTTGGCGACCTGAATTTGTGGAGTTGAGGGGGCGGAGATGGCGACTGGTGTAGCTTTAAAATGATCTAAAATCAGGGCGACAATGAGTTTGGCGCTGGCAAATTCACCATTAACGGCGTAAAGTTTTTCGATGAGGTGAAGATTTTTGGCGGTGGGATTTTGCACGATGGCCTTAATGAGGCTGGTGGCAATTCCCTCGGCTTTGTTGCCTTGATTGATGAGTTCCTCGACGAGACTGCGAATTTGGTCGACATTTTCCTGTTCATAGCTTGCTAGTAATTCTTGAATTAGAACCTGCTTAGGCACACCCAGAGCAGAAGAAACTTCTTCGGTGGTAATCAGAGTGGATTTATCAGGATGAAGATTGCTTAATTGATCGAGAATTGATAAAGAATCACGGAAGGATCCGCCACCCTGTTCAATGAGTAATGAAAGAGCGTCTTTTTCGATATTAATTCCCTCTTTTTGGCAAATACCTTCGAGGAATGGTTGCATGATAGATTTATCGGCCAGCTTAAAATGGAAAATCTGCACGCGCGAAAGAATGGTGGCAGGGATTTTTTCTGGATTAGTGGTGGCAAAGATAAAAACAATATGCTCTGGCGGTTCCTCAAGAATTTTTAGAAGCGCATTAAAGGCATTTTTTGAGAGCATATGGATTTCATCGATAATGTAGACCTTGTATTTGCCGGTGGTGGGGGCGAGCATGGCCTTATCACGCAGCTCACGGATGTTCTCCACCATAGTGAAAACGGCGGCATCTATTTCGATGATGTCGACATAATTATCTTCCAGCTGATAGTCGAAGTGATTAATTTCGTGAGCAAAAATACGGGCTACCGAAGTTTTGCCGCAGCCTCTGGCGCCGACAAAAAGATAGCCGTGAGAAATTTTTTGATTAGCGAGTTGAGTTTGTAGCTGACGAATCGTATCGTCTTGACCGACAACGTCTGCGAGCTTAAGTGGACGGTATTTACGATAGAGGGCCTTCGTCATATTTAGAGCGACGCCTCGACGGCAGCCCAATTGGCGTCATCGTTGTTCGCTGGAATGACTACTGAAACCTGAGAACCTTCTTTGAGACGGAAATAGGTCACCGATGCATAAAGAATTTCATATTCGCGACCGTTAACTTCGACAAAATATTTATCGTCATGGCGGATCAAGGTACCAATTACAGTCTTACGTTCGACTGGCCCGATTTGCTTGTAGAGGAATTTACCTTCCTTCGTGATGGTGAGCTTCATAATATCACCTTCGACAAGCTTGGACTTACTGGCATAGTTGGCTGGGACTGGGTAGTTCTTGCCGTCTTGGTCGATCATGATTTGGCCATCAAAGACACCTTCGATAATCTTGCCTTCGTTATTGCTAATGACTACTTCTCTCGGAGTAGTAATGGTTTCCCCGTCTCCAAGCATCGAAATCAAAAGTTCTTTGGCAGCAGCCAAATTGGTTTCTGCTTCTTGAATAAGAGAACGGAGTCGTTTTATTTGTTTTTCTGGTAATTCAGACATCACCTCGCATCCTGTCTGTTTAATAAATATCACTCTAATCGTACGGCCTTTTTGGGAAAATGTCAAGAAAGATAAGGCGAAATTTAGTGGACTTTATAGGTGAAATATGTTAAAAAATGCTATTTTTCGAAAAATCGTTTATGATAGAGATATGATTAAAATTATTGCTGGTGGAAAGAAACATATTCCAGAGATCGTGGGGATGATTTCGGAATACGAGAAGCGTTTGAAGAAGCCGTTTGATGTGAGATGGCAGTTTTTGGAAGAGAAAAAACTTGATGAATATCTAGCCAACTGGCCGTTCACGGGACGAGAATTTGTAATACTTTTGGATGAGCGCGGAGTAAATTTCAAGAATAGCCAAATTGCGGAAATTATGTCACGCGAGTTTAATTTTGGGAAAGAAATTGTCTTAATTATTGGCGGTGCGTATGGCGTGACAGAAGAAGTGAGAAAGAAATCCGATGTGGTCTGGAGTTTTTCGAATCTAGTCTTCCCTCACCAATTGATGCGAGTGATGTTGATAGAGCAAATTTATCGGACACAAGAAATTTTACATGGTGGAAAATATCATCACGAATAAAATCAGTGGCAGTGGTTTGCATTTTTCCCTTCTCTCTGATATAATGTAGGAAGTTACCAAAGACAGTGACGGAGTAATCTTAATAAGGTCACCGAGGAAAATCTTCTAATTAATTTTTCTGGTAACGAAAATTAAAAATTCGTAAACTTTTTAATAAAAAATTTAACAATCAAGGGAACTTTTTATGGCAATTTCCAAAGATAAAAAGAATACATTGGTTGCAGATTTAACTAAGCTTTTATCAGAAGCTAAACTTACCGCTTATGCAAACTATCAAGGTTTGTCTGTGGCTGAACTCGAAGAGTTACGTCACAGTGCTCGTGAGCAGGGTGTGAAAATCAAAATCGTGAAGAACCGCTTGGTTCGTGTTGCGATGGACGAAATCGCTGTCTACAAAGACACCGACACTACTCACCTCACTGGTCAATTAGTTTACGCTATTTCTGATACCGACGAAATCGCTCCTGCTAAGATTTTGGCAGAGTTTGGTAAGACCCACAAAGCTTTCGAACTTTTGGGTGGTTTTTCTGAAACTGGCAACGCCTTGGATACCGCAGAGATCAATGCTCTTGCAGCTCTTCCATCCAAGAACGAATTGGTCGCCCAGGTGGTGGCTCAATTGCTTTCCCCAGTCAACGATTCCATCTCAGCTCTCGCTGGTGGTCTTTCCGGAATTGTTTCTGGCTTAGAAAACAAGTAACAAGTGTACTATTAATAATAAATTTAATTTTTTGAAAGGTCTAATATGGCTGATATTAAAAAACTTGCTGAAGAATTAGTAAATCTTACTGTTCTTGAAGTAAACGAACTCAAAAATACTCTCAAAGATGAATACGGTATTGAACCAGCTGCTGCTGCTGTTGCTGTTGCTGCTGCTCCTGCCGCTGCTGCCGAAGAAGAAGGCAAATCTGAATTTAACGTCGTCCTTAAGGACGCTGGCGCTCAAAAGATCGCTGTAATCAAGGCTGTTAAAGAAGCTACCGGTCTTGGTCTTGGTGAAGCTAAAGCCCTCGTTGATGGTGCTCCTTCAACCGTAAAAGAAAACGTCAAGAAAGACGAAGCTGAAGCTTTGAAGAAAACTCTCGAAGAAGCTGGTGCTGTCATCGAATTAGCTTAATTAAAACTCTGAAGTTTACGAATTTATCGAAAATATCCCACCTAAGGTGGGATATTTTTTGACGCATATGGATACGTCTAGAACGTTTCTTATAAAATCATCTTATTGTTAAAATACCCCACTAGGCGGCGGGGTATGTTTTATTATGATTTCTTAGTAAAGGCACCTGGTGCACCTGGAGCACCGATACGAGCATAGGTGATATTATTGCCGATGGTGCCAGTACCGTAGTCGTTGGTGACATTATAGAAGATATTGTTTGAGGCGGTAACCTTGGTGGTAACAAAGCTTTCAGAAGCATAAATGGTTACGAGCCAGGTTGAATCGTAGAACATCGAAGTGACGTCCTCAAGATTTCGCGTGTCCCAGTTGGTAAGATCAATAACTTTGAGCCAGGTATAGTCGAACATGCTGGCAGCAGTTACGAGACTTCTAGTGTCGAAAGAACTGAGGTCAAGATAGTTAATATAGGAGTTTTTAAACATTTGGCTCATATTTTTTACTTTGCCGGTATTGAATTCAAATTTAACATTTTCACCCTTCATTAATCCACTATCGTTATATGCAAACATACCTTCCATAGTTGTGACATTAGCGGTATCGAGGCTATTGATATTATCTATTTTGTCAATTTTGCCGATACCGTAGAACATATAGCTAGTATCGGTGAGGGCTGGAGTTTTCAAGATTGGCAAGACGATTTTGTTTAGAGAGGCATTAAATTTAAAGAGAGCACGCATGGTGGTAAGATGTGGCATATTGATTTGACCGGATGGCCAAGTAATTGACCCGATAGTATTATTCTTGGCTGTAGCACTAAATGTTCCTTCCATGGAAGTAACATTGCCAAGTTTGAAATTAGAAATATCAAGATTTGAGGTATAGAAATTCAAAAACATATAGCTCATGTCGGTCAGGTTTTCCGTATTGAAGGAAGTTGGAAATACAGCTGAGGTGGAAGCGTTTGTACCGTAGAACATATAGGAGGTGTTTTCCACTTTGTTGGCGCGAAGATTCGAAATAATGTTCTGCATTGGTAGGTAATAATCGCCAGCGAACATGCGACTCATGTTGGTAACGTTGGTGGTGTCGAGGTTGGCTAGATTATTAATAGCACTAAGCTTACTATTATTCTCAAAAAGTGAGCTCATATCGGTGATATTTGAAGTATTGAAAACGGAAGGGAGAGTAATGGTCTCGAGATTATTGGTGTTTTTAAACATACCAACTATTGAGGTTAAAGGACCAGTTTGCATACTGCCGAGATCGATATTTTTAACCTTGCTATTTTGGAACATATAGGACATATCTGTGATATTGTTGCCGCCAAGATTTGTATTATTGAGTACTAGCTGCGTAGCGGCAGAATCTTTAAACATACCAGAAAGATTAGTGGCGGTGGCAAAATTAATTTTAGGAAGATTGATGTTTGTGGCATTTTGGGTGCCCTTAAACATATTGGAAAAATCGGTGGTATTAGAAAAAGTGGCTTCAGGTAAATTGATAGTCGAAGCTTTGGCATTTTCGAACATACCATTGGCGTTCTGTACGTTACTAAAGGCGGCCTTGCCGAGGCTAATAGTGGTGGCGGCGGAATTTTTAAACATGTTGCTAGTGTTTTGGGTGTTTTCAAAAGTGGAATTACTGAGATTAATTTCTTTAAGAATAGATCCTTCGAAAATCGAGGAGGCATCTTCCATGTCGGAAATAGTCCAGGTAGAAAGATCGGCAGTCTCAAGATATTTGGCATTTTTGAAAACATTGGAAATATTTTTGGCACTAGACATGAA
>SDRH01000028.1 GCA_007845165.1 TM7 phylum sp. oral taxon 351
GAGCAATTTTTATTGGTAGCGGGCTATCACATCGATGAGGATACTAAGACGCGGGAATTTTATGATGCGAATGAGGAACTGGCGACCCGTACGGTGACGGAAGCGATTTATACGAATCTTCTGGTGGGGTTTAGTTCGGAGATTCAGTGCTTAGTACTGATGAAGGTGGATGCGGATCTGACGCGATTTGGTGAAGTGTTCGTGTTTTATCCGAAAGATTTTGCGAAGAAAAAATACCGCAGATTTATTGAGCGTTTCGAGATTTATGATCAGACGGAAAAATGGTATGAGCGGATTTTGATGCGACTCTCGGCGAAACATCGTACGACTTTTTATGTGCCGAGTGAAAGTTTGGGGACTTTGACGGATGTAGAGGGAAATCCGGTGTTGATTTATATGAGTCAGGCGAAAATGCGAGAGCGATTTGTAGAATTTTTTAATAACTGGGAGCAAAAATGAGCGAAAAAAGTGAGGTAAAAATTTTAGCGGTGGTGGGGATGAGTGGTTCGGGTAAATCGGTGGTGGTGGATTTTTTGACCAAAAAAGGCGTGCCAAAAGTTTACTTCGGAGGAATGATTTATAAGGAAATGGAGCACCGGGGGATTCAACGCACGGCGGACGGGTCGAGTGAACGACAGTTCCGAGAGATGATTCGTGAAACTGAGGGGAAAGATTGGGTGGTGCGACAGGTGATGGGGGAGATTGATAATTTGATTGCCTCGGGACAGAAGCGAATTGTGCTGGATGGGTTATATTCCTGGACGGAATATAAGGAACTTAAGAGTAAGTACCCGGGACTTTTGACGGTGGTGGCAATTGTGGTGCCGAAAGCACTGAGACATTTCCGAGTAGGGAAGCGTGAAGAGCGACCGTTCACTTTGAAAGAAATCCAGGAACGAGATTATACGGAAGTGGAAAATATTGAAAAAGGTGGGCCGATCGCGATGGCGGATTATTATATTCTGAATGACGGCAGTGTGGCGGAAATGAATGAAAAAATGGCAGAAATTTTAACGAGGATGGAATTTTAATGAAAAAATTAGTAATCATTGATGGAAAAAGCGTTTTTTATCGTGGTTACTACGCGATGGGGAATTTGGCGACCTCGAAGGGGGAACCGACTTCGGGGGTGTATGGTTTTGCGGTAATCGCGATGGAGATTGTGCGCAATATCCAGCCGGATCAGGTGGTAGTGGCGTGGGATAAGGCACGTACTTCGATAGCAAAGCGTCTCGCAATTTTTAAGGATTACAAGGCAGGACGCGTAAGGCCACCAGAAGATTTTTATGCACAGATTCCTTTGCTTCGGGAACTGATTTCGGCGCTTTCATGGGGCTTTATGGAAGTAGATGAATATGAGGCAGATGATATTATCGGTACTTTAGCGCGTCAAGCGGATGAGGCGGGGGATTATATGACTTATATTGTGTCTTCGGACCTTGATATGCTGCAAATCGTGGATGAAAACACCAAGATGTATCGAATTCTGCGGGGATTTTCGGATCTCAAGGAAATGGATATTCCGGCGGTGGAAGAAAAATATGGGATTCTGAAATCGCAATTTTTGGATTTGAAGGCACTGAAGGGGGATAATTCAGATAATATTCCGGGGGTGCCAGGGATTGGCGAAAAAACTGCAGTGAAACTCTTGAACGAGTATGGTAGTTTGGAGGGGATTTATGCGCATATCGAGGAAATTTCGGGGGCGACACAGAAAAAATTGATCGCTGGTAAGGAATCGGCCGAGATGTCTCTAAAGCTTTCGAAAATTATGACAGATGCGCCGGTGAAACTTTCGGATATTCCGGCTTTGAAGCTTGATTTTTTTCGAATTTCAGAGGTGTTTAAGCGTTTAGAGTTTAATAATTTGCTGAAAAAACTGAAAATTGAAAATGGGCTTTCGGATAAGGATGCTGAGACGGAAGTGGAAGAGGTATCGCGGGTGGAAATTCCTGAAGGGATGCTAGTCGCGAGCAGTATTAAGGACTTGATGCATGAAAATGCAGAGTTTCGTGAGCGAGTTTTTCAGGCGGAGCAGCTATGGGATTTGGATCAGGCGGATTTTCTATTAAATCCATTGCGCCGTACAGGGGTAGATGGGATTGGTACAATGGAAGAGGTGCTGACCGGCGCGTATTCGGAAGCGACATTGAACAAATTTAGTGAACAATATTTGGCTTTTTCGAAGGATGAAAAATTGAACACAATTTTTACGGATTTCGATATGCCGGTAGTGCCGATTCTCTATAAGATGGAAGCGACAGGGATTTTGTTGGACCGAGAATATTTCGAGGGGTTGAAGACGGAATTTGAGGGGAAAGTATGTGAAATTGAACAAAAAATTTATGAGCTTTCGGGTGAACAATTTAATGTCAATTCGCCACTTCAAATGTCACAAATTTTGTTCGAAAAGCTGGGTCTGCCGGCGAAAGGCATTAAAAAGACCTCGCGAGGTTATTCGACAGGGGCGAAAGAGCTAGAAAAACTCAAAGATGAGCATCCGGCAATTAAAGAAATTATTCATTATCGGGAGACGATGAAGCTGTTATCGACTTATATTGCGCCACTGATTGAGCAGGTGGCGGCGGATGGACGCATCCATTCGACCTTTACGCAGAATGTGACGGCGACGGGGCGACTTTCGAGTTTGAATCCGAATTTACAGAATATCCCAGTGCGTAGCGAAGAGGGGAAGAGAATTCGTCGAGGATTTGTGGCGCCAGAGGGGAGGGTACTAGTTTCGGCGGACTATTCACAGTTTGAGTTGAGGCTTGCGGCGGTGCTGGCGGGAGACGAAGCTTTGGTCTCAGATTTCAACCATGATGTCGATATTCATACGAAGACGGCGGCGGAAGTTTATCAGATTCCGATGGAAGAAGTGACGAAGTTGCAACGTCGGGTGGCCAAGGTGATTAATTTTGGTATTATGTACGGCATGAGTCCGAAGGGACTGAGCGATGCGACGGAGATGAATTTCTTCGAGGCGAAACGATTTATTGATGAGTATTTTAAGGTGCGCCAGAAGATTTACGCGTATTTGAACCACACACTCGAAGAGGCGCGAGAAACGGGTGAAGTGAGGACTTTTTATGGTCGCAAACGCCCGACACCAGATGTAAAATCTTCGAACTTTATTATTCGCAATGCGGCAGAACGGGCGGCACAGAATATGCCGATTCAGGGAACCGAGGCGGATTTGATGAAGCGAGCGATGATTTTCGTGGATAAGAAATTGCCGGAGGGGGCGAAATTGGTGTTACAAATTCACGATTCCTTGGTGGTGGAATGCGATAAGGCGGACGAAGAGGCGGTAAAGATGATTTTGCAAAAAGAAATGGAAGGGGTGGCGCCAGAACTTAATATTAAGCTCAAGGTGGAAGTAACGGCGGGGCAGAATCTCGGAGAACTATGACGATGAAGCTGGAGATTTATCAGGGCGCAGAAGGGGAGGTCTTTTTCGATGTAGATGAAATGAATCAGACGATTTGGGCGGAACAGGGAAAGATTGCCGAGCTTTTTGAAGTGGATCGCACGGTAATTTCCAGACATTTACGCAATATTTTTGCTGATGAGGAGCTGGATGCGGAAAAATGTGTCAAAGAAGAGGTGGAAGAGCGTCTCGAGGGTAATCGCCGGATTGCACGTAAGATTAAAAAGTATAATTTAGATGTGATTATTTCGGTGGGTTATCGAGTAAATTCGAAAAAAGCGACAAAATTTCGTATCTGGGCGTCCTCGATTATTAAACGTTATATGACGGAGGGGGTGGCGGTCAATTATGATTTGGTGAAGAAACTGCCGGAGCAAAGCGAAAAATTACAGAACCTAGAGGAAACGCTAGGAATCGTGCGTAGGATGTTGGCGGAGACTAGTTTGAGTGCGAATGAGGCGAATGGAGTGCTTGAGGTGGTGACGAAATATGCGGATAGTTTTGCGACGATTTCGGAATATCTGAACAATAAAATTATTTTTTCAGTAGACACCAGGGCGAGAAGAGATTTGAGCGAGGTGGAAATCGAAAATTATGTCTCAGACTTACGTGAAAGATTGAATGAGAGCGAAAATTTCGGGGTGTTGGCAGAAAATAACAGGGGTGAAGTGCTGATTTCGGCCCGAATACAAAATTTGTTCGAACGAAGTGATTCGGTGGCTAGACGAGCGGCGAAATTGCTGTATTTTATCGTACATGAGAAACCGTTTCTAGATGGAAATCAACAAATTGGGGCGTTACTTTTTGTGGTTTATTTGTCGGTGAATTTCTTTCAATTGAATGAACAGGGGGAGACGAAGCTCTCGGATCGAGCTTTGACGGCTTTGGTGCTTTTGATTGCAGAAAGCCAGCCGGAAGAGAAGGAATTGATGCTGAATTTGATTTGTAAATTGCTTGATAAATAAAAATGGTATAATAAGAGGAATGAAAGAATTAATTGCGACTTTTAAGGAAGCCTATCAAAAGGAACGTAGCCTGGTAATTTTTCAGGTAATACTTCTGATTTTATCTCTGGCTTTTCTGATTTTTTCGGCATTGAATTTACAACCAAATGCCTCAATTGTAAAAATTAGCTATGGGGATATCGGGCGTTATCAAGGTGGGGAATGGTCTTCGATGGCGAATTCTGGGGGTTACCATGATGGATCTTGGCAGGCAATGCTGATTTTTCCGATTTTAGCTTTAACTTTAGGGGTACTACATAATCTGCTCGCACTTCGAATTTTTGAGAAAAAGGGCGCAGCGGTGGCAAAAATGTTTATTTGTATTTCACTGGGTATTTTAGTGCTAGGCTTTTTGGTTTTCATTAGATTACTGGGTGAAAGTTAATTAATTCGGATATAACGAGGATGAAAAAGCAGCAAAAAGTGCAGAAAAAGACGCAGCAAAATACGCAGAAATCGGTTTGGGATAGTTTAGATTTGCCACAGGGGAAGCGAACGAAGCTTTATCGTTTTTTTGAGATTCTACCAGGATTTACTTCATATATGATTTTGATTCTTTTGGTGGTATTTTCACTGATTAGTCCAGTGCTTGGTTCTTATTATCTGTTATTTATTATTGCTACGACCTTAGTAAAGGCAGTGGGAATTACTTTTCGTACTGTACAGGGGTATCAGGCTTCGAAAGCTTCAGAAAAAGTGGACTGGCATCAGAGATTTTTGGATTTATATGATCCACATGCGGCTTATGAAAAATATCATCGAAAAAAGAGTACTGAATTTGGTTTTGATAAGCATGTGAGAAATCTGAAGATGCTAGCAACCGGCCGGGATTTGGTGGTGTCGGAAAAAATGCTAGACGAAAATGGTAAGGTGCTGAAGGTAGAATTCCCAAAACCAGGAGATATTTATCATGCGGTGATCATGGTGGCTTACAATGAAGGTCTTGAAACTTTGATCCCGACGGTAGAGGCAGTGAAAAATACTACTTTTGATAATAAAAAAATAATTTTAGTGTTCGGCTACGAAGAGCGCGGTGGGGAAGCGATGAAGGAGAACGCGAAACAGTTATATGAAAAGTTTAAAGACGATTTTTATGCTTTTATTCCAGTGATGCATCCAAAAGATTTGAAGGGGGAAATCCAGGGTAAGGGGCCAAATTTGGATTATGCGGCGGAGGAGCTGGCGAAATTCTTGCGTAAGGAGAAGATTGATTTTGCGAACGTGATTGCGACTTCTCTAGACTCTGATAATAAGATGCATAAATCATATCTAGACAATGTGGCTTATGAATTTGTAGTGCATCCAAATCGTCAACACTTGAGCTATCAACCAGTTTCGTTGTTTACCAATAACATCTGGGAGACGCCGGCGCCGATGCGAATTATCGCGGTTTCGAACTCATTTTTCAATATTATTTCCTCGATGCGCGTGCATACCTTGAAGAATTTTGCTTCACATTCGCAGCCTTTTTTGGCTTTGTCAAATATGGGGTATTGGAGTAAATTGACGATTGTGGAAGATGGCCACCAGTATTGGCGCTCACTATTTTACTTCAAGGGCGATTACAGTGTGAAGCCGATTCATATTCCGATTTATCAGGATGCAGTGCTGGAAAATGGTTTATGGAAGACCCTGAAAGCGCAATTTATTCAGCTTCGACGCTGGGATTACGGAGCTTCTGATGTGGCTTATGTGGGGGTGAGGACTTTTTCGAAGGACCGCTTGGAACGTACCGGGATGAAATTCTGGCCATTGTTTGTAAAATTTGCCAGACTCCTTGAAGGTCACGTAACTTTAGCTTCGATCTCACCGATGGTGGCGTTTGGTGGTTGGGTACCAAAATTACTCAACGCTTCCTCGAAGGAACTCTTAACCTTTAACTTGCCAAATACAATTTCTTATGTGCAATTATTCGCTTCGATTGGTTTAATGGCGACGATTTTGTTATCATTTGGCATGTTACCAAAACGCCCAGCCCATATCAAGAAGCCAAAGATTTTCATGCTGTTACAATGGCTTTTGATGCCAGTGGTGGCGATTATTTATCAATCTTTTACGGCGTTTTATTCTCAAACCAGATTGATGGTGGGGAATTATATGGAAAAGTTTGACGTCACGAAAAAAGTGGTGAAGAAGAAATAAAAAAAGACGGATGTGAAATCCGTTTTTTTGATTAACTAAATCTGGTGGGTCGCGAGGGATTCGAACCCCCGACTTCCTCCGTGTAAAGGAGACACTCTAGCCAGCTGAGTTAGCGACCCATAGATGTATTTTACCATAAAATGTGTTAAAATAAAAGAAATATTTTGAGTAATTAGAAAGAAGGCAGAATGTGTAACCTATGTGGTGAAGATGAGCAAAACGTAATGAAAATGCGCCATACACTTAGTCATGTTTTAGCTGCCGCTTTGGTTGAAATGTATCCAGGAGTGCAGTTTGGCGTGGGCCCAGCGACGGCAACTGGTTTTTATTATGATATTGATCTTTCGGAAGTGAAGGATGCAGAGGGAAATGTGATGAAAATTACTGATGCAGATCTTCCGAAGATTCAGAAAAAAATGTATTCAATCATCAATAAGAAGTTCGAACTTATCTATTCTGAGAAGAGTCGCGAAGAGGCTTTGGCTTGGGCGAAAGAAAATCATCAGAAATACAAGGTGGAATTGATCGAAGATTTGCCAGAATCAGAGACTATTTCTTTCTATCAACTCGGTGATTTTGCTGATCTCTGCAAGGGGCCACATGTGGAAAATACCGGAAAAGTTGGTGCCTTCAAACTAATTAAGGTGGCTGGGGCCTACTGGCGCGGTGACGAAAAACGGGAAATGTTGACGCGTATTTATGGCGTGGCTTTTGAGACAGAAGAAGAATTAAAGGAATACTTGCAGCGTCTAGAAGAAGCCAAGGCGCGTGATCATCGTAAGCTGGGCAAGGAACTTGATTTGTTCAGTTTTTCAGAATTAGTAGGTGCTGGTTTGCCGCTCTTCTCACCTCGTGGAACAGTACTGCGTGATGTTTTGACGAATTATTCCTTGTCATTACGTGCAAGACACGGTTTTGAGCGAGTTTGGACACCACATATTACGAAGTTGGATCTCTACAAGGCTTCAGGTCATTATGCAAAGTTTGGCGCAGAGTTATTCTTGGTGCATTCTCAAGTAAATGGGGAAGAATTTGCTTTGAAACCAATGAACTGTCCGCACCATGCACAAATTTTTGCTAGTCGTCCACGTACCTATAAGGAAATGCCGGTGCGCTATATGGAATCTACGACTGATTACCGTGATGAGAAATCTGGTGAACTAGGTGGATTGTCCCGTGTGCGTTCTTTGACTCAGGATGATACCCACGTCTTTTGTCGTAAGGAGCAGATTAAGGCAGAAATCCAGAACTTAGTCGGGATCGTGCGTGAACTCTATACCGTGGTGGGGATGAGTAAATTACGTGCTCGCCTTTCTTATCGTAACGATGAGGATAAATATCTCGGTGATAAATCACTTTGGGAAATGGCACAGGCGCAAATTAAAGAGGCGGGGCAGAATCTCGGAGAACTATGACGATGAAGCTGGAGATTTATCAGGGCGCAGAAGGGGAGGTCTTTTTCGATGTAGATGAAATGAATCAGACGATTTGGGCGGAACAGGGAAAGATTGCCG
>SDRH01000029.1 GCA_007845165.1 TM7 phylum sp. oral taxon 351
TTCTTCCACCATTACCATCATCCTCGGTAAAATCTTTCTTTTGGAGAGCATTCGAAAGTTTTGTATATTCAGCCTTTTCATCTGCCGTTAAGACAGCGCCAGCTCCTTCTCGACGACTATATTCAGTTACAGTATCGGTCACGGCCTGAATCATTTCGGGACTACCACAAGTGTCTTGTTTAGCTGTTTTGAAATTTGCGGCATAGAATTCAGCATTTTTATTTAAAATATCCGAGAGATCCTTGCAGCTCTTTGACTTATTAATATTGCCACCGTTATTGCTATAGACAAAGGATGTAGCATCAACGTCCTTACCATCGCCACCAAATTTTATTTTTGGATATTTTTCAGACACCTTACCGTCTTTATCTACAATTTTTACCGAATAACTAGCTGCTTGGTTAGTCTTTTTATCTTCGAATCCAGAAACACAATCACTATTGAACGCATTTAATGCAGCTAGGTAATCGAGGTTTGCGTTTATATTATCCTTTTCAATATTTTCAAATTTTTCAGCAAAAACATTGCCGCTCATGCGCTTTTCATAAATTGACTTGAGTGTAGGAATACCGGTTGTTTTATTTCTCTGAAATGCACCGTTAGGAATACCTTCTGCACAATTATTGGTTTTTTCTGCATGAATTGTAGATCCTCTCCTTGCACCACCAGTAATCTTGACATGACTAAAGAGTCCATCTGCTTTCTGATTACAGAATAAATCCGAAATACTGCCGCCTGGCTTAAAAAAATCAACAAACTCTTTAGTTATATTGGACGAACTTGAATCATCACAATAGGCCTTACCATCATGTTTACTTCCTTCTATAGATTGCTCAAGACTACCAACTCTAATCTTTATATGGTCACTATTATCATCACCCTGTAATCCAAGGTCACTAAAGTCACGAAATAGATTTCCCTTATTTTTTTCAATCTCTTTTAGATTTGTTCGATCTTGTTTTTTTGCCACATCTTTTTGACTTCTAGCCCTAGGAGTATAAGTTAATTCAGCTTTTTCATAGCATTTTTTAAACGCCGCCATAATCGTGCGAGCCTTAATAGCATCATTAACTAACCCTTCAACCTTGTCGGCGGGAGCAGAAATTATGGTAACATTCTTTAAAGCAAATACAGTAGATGTAGTATACAAAACTAGGTTCAATATCAAGATCGAAACCAAAACAACAAGACTAATTCGATATTTTTTATTTTTCATCACCTACCTCACACCTGCAATGCATTTACTTATATATTCACTGATATTATTTTGATTCTTGTAACCTGGAAGACTATAGACAGAAGAGAATACTTTTTTTAGACTATTGTTTTCAATATTTTTTATCGCATTTTCGACCTGCTTAGATTGTTCTTCGCAATTATCTCCACCCAACATATCGGATCCATCAAAATAACACACATCATTATCAATAGATTCATCTAATGGTTTATTATATGAAATTAGCTCAGCAAAGTTTTCATATAAAGTTTTATATGAAATATTGTCGGCAGAGGAATACTTCGATATAGGATCTATATTATTACTTTGAAAAGCTTGATAAAAATCTTCGTATACAGCTATGGCTTTTGTGTATGGCCCATATCTTTCATCAAGCTTCTTTTTTAATTCAGAGAATATTTTCCTACTTGCCTCATTACCATCAAAGTTTTTCTTAACTGTTAGTAAATTTTTAAGCTTCTCAAGAGACCCCTTCGACTCTTTTATACTTTGGCTTTTTGACTCATCAAAGACCATTTCAAACGTTAAATTATTATTATAAGTATTAAAAAATAATTTTTCTAGATTATTTATTTTCTCCATATCATCAGATTCATAAAAGGTAGTCAATTCTTCCTTGCTCATATTTTTTGAGTCGATAACCGTTTTCTTAAAAAGAAAACTCAAGAGAAAAACAAAAAGTAGACCAACTAAGCCAAAGACAATATACTTCTTCAGATTCTTATTTTGGGGCTTGGTGGCGTAAGCATTTGGGATAATAATGTCAGAATAATCACCACCTTGCGGAGCGGAAGTAAAAGAATTGTTTGTATTTTGGTTCATTTGGTTAAATTATAACATAAGAGTTTTAAAAAGCCACCAAAAAACTCCAGCCGAGACTGGAGTTTTTGGTTGGACTTCGTAGGTTGTTTCAATGATAATACATTTTTAACTCAAGACGTATTTTATTATCATCACGCAGTTTTCAACCATTTAGCTTGGGCCTCCCCGCTCAATAATTTAAGCGAGAAGGTTTATCCAAGGCTAAGTATTGACGTCCTAAGAAAATCTTCGGAGCGGTCAATTAGCGAAGTTTTTTACGGCTAGAAAGGTAAAGACCAGCAGTCGTAACGATAGAACCAAGACCAAAGGCCGAGCTAATTACGGTTTCAGGACCGGTTTTTGGCATTTCCTTTGGAAGTTCTTGTTTTGGTTTTTCTGGGTTTGGAGTAACTGGAGTTACTGGTTTTTCTGGGGTATTTTCACAGGTTTTCTTAACGTAAACATCTGCGCTACCTTGAACAGCGAAACCATTAGCCGAAGCCTTAGCCCAGTTGATCAAACGGTTGTTACCACAAATAAGATTTTCATCGACAACCTTAGCAGTGAAACGGACATAACCATCACCATTAATGTTGTAACCACCAATATTCAAACCACCATTAATAACGGTGTTAGAATCAGTAGTTAGACCATCTTTGTGTTTTGAGGTAAATAATTTAGTAGTACCATTAACATATTGCATGTTCTTTGGCAAAGAGTCGCTTACAACAACATCCTTAACAGCGGAAGCATTAAGGTTCTTGTAGTGAATTTGATATTCGACAGAGTCACCAACCTTGGCATCAACGGAAGTTTTCCATTCCTTATCGCCAAGCATACGAACCTTCTTAGTAATAGAGGTGTTTTCGAAAACTGGTTTAACCTTAATAGTGACATAACCAGCATAGTTGTAACAACCAGGGAGGTTACCATCTAATTTATCATAACCAACTTTCACACCACCGTTTACGATAGAGTCAGATAGGGTAGTACCGTTCTTGAAAATGTTATTTTCAAGGGTTGCAGAACCTTCAACATAGTCAAGGTAGAAAGCACGACCATCGGCACTCTTAAGGTTCAAAGAATCCCAGTAACGAGATGGAGTTGCATTCGAGGCATTAATGAAGCCAGAAATACGAGCAGTCTTAGAAACCACAGTTGGTAAAGAAATTTCAGTGGTAACATCTTTAGCTACAGCGTTAACACCCTTAGGGTTGTTGTTGTGAACATAAAGACGAACTATGTAAGTTTTACCTTCTTCAACGTTGACATCACCGATGTTCCAAACGTTGTTTTTGCCATTGTTACCAGTAGCTTCATCGCGAATACCTAAGAAGCTGCGTTCATCGTTTAATGGCATAATGACACCGGCTTCTTTTTCCTTAGCGGAGATAGAAGAACCGTCGTCCTTGATAGAGTTCATGACGATTTTGTCGCCAAGTTTACCAGCGTTAATGTCAGCGATAGTGTAAGTAGCGCGACCGCCAGCGTTATCACCCCAACCAGATACAGTTGCAACAGTAGCAAGACCAGCAACAGTCACGGTAGCAGCGATGGATGCAAATTTGAATGCTTTTTTCATAAAAGCTCCTTTCAATTAAATTGTTCCTGTTATAAAATTTTGTTTTCGATTTGACTACACGAATCTAAATCTTTTTCTTCTAGCCAAATTGTTAATTTTCGTCTATGCCACTGAAATCGAATCGTCTCAAGAGTAAACATGAATTACCCGGCGGCCTGAGCCGCCAGGGTAATTAAGGTACAACATAGATGTAGATAAGTTGTACTGAAGTCCATTACTGGACTTCGTCTAGGACGTCATTACCTTCGGCAATGTCGTCAACCTTAACTCCGTTTTTGTCTCTGTACTCAGCTGATTGCGGCTGAGTTTCTGTAGCGTAATCTTTTCGATTTTCATACGCTGCTTCAGATTCCTCGATACTTCTGCCCTGATCTCGAGTCGGAGTTTCCGGTTTTACTTTCTCCGGTCTCTCATGACCTCCATCCGTGCGAACCGCTGGGTCCGTAGGCTCGAAGGCATCAGTACCGACGGTAGCATTACCACCACCTATCTGAGCTCCGCCGTTATTAACGGGGTCCTGAGAAGGCTTCTTCTCAGGTTGACTCTCATGATGGTTATTTCCGCCACCGCCACCACCGCCACCTCTACGGCGACGTTCAGTACTTCTCTCAGTCTCTGACTCCTTGGTAGAAGACTCGGTAGAAGACTCGGTAGACGTCTGAATTGAAGACTCCTTGGTGCTAGACTCTGTTTGCTTTTGCTTCTTCTCGGTAATCTTCACCTTGATAAGCTCTGGACGCTTATCGTGGGTGTTGATTCCTACTCGGAAGATTTCGGTACCCGCCTTATTGGTATAACTCAACACCATAGCGTCACGAGTAAACTCGTAGTCCGCTCTTTCGAAGGTAGTCAACTTAGCTGAGTCAGCATTTGCCAGACTCAGCGGATAATGGTGATTTGTGGTCACCAGTTGAACTCCCTGATTGACGAATCTGTCGAGAAGCCACAATGTAGCCACGCCGACCTTGATCTGTCGATCATTGGCGTAAAGTACACCATCCTGCTCCCTGAGATAGTCCTGATTTCCGGTGCCATTCTTCATGGACTCGGAATATTCGTTCAGTCTATCAGTCATCCAGGAGTTAATCTGGACAATGGAAGTACCATCACTAACGGTCATACCTGTCAGCACAGTGAGTACTGCGTGAGTGACTGGTGGATTGGTCAGAACTTCCTGTCGATACTCTTTGGCCATAACGACTAACTCTTCCTCGCTATACTTTTCCCCGTCCTTCGTTCCGTGAGTCACGGAAAAAGGCGTGGATAGAGCATCACTAAAGCCAGATCCTGCGACTCTTTCGGCTGCCTTATTCGGCATCGAATTGTCGCAGAACTCACGACTTAACTCTGGGTACGCTTTCGCGTACTCATAGTTATCGAAGTCGAATGTCAATTCTGATTTCTCAGCTTCGACATCCTTGGCGGAAAGCGTTCCTGCCTCTGCGTTAGCGTGATTTCTTTGACAAGATTTCACACCAACTGCTATAGGCAGTACCACAAGTGTAACAGCTAAAATTCCGGCTAAAATCTTTTCGGTTTTGCCAAATCTAAACTTTTTCATTTTTTACCTCCTCTTGAGACTCCGTCCTCGATGTGGGAAATGCGGAGTCTAGTTAAAAACGTAACTACGAACACAATAATCATCATGCAACTTAGCACGATGCCTTCTGTGTTTAGGCTGTCGATTTCAATCTTAAGCGAGATTATTCCGAAGATAAATCCCACAAGTCTTAAAATCTGACAGCAATACTCCAATACCATCTCCTCGTTCATAGGCATCTCCTCCTAAGCGAGAACTCGAACTATCACGCATACCATAAAGATAATTGCGACAGCTAGGATGCCAGCTAAAGGACTAATCTTTGCGAATAAATCCGCAAGGATTGTCTCGTCCTCATAGTTGTCACCAAAGTCAACAGAATCAAGGACTTCTTCCTCTTCTTCCGTCTCTTCTGGCTCCTTTTTAGAGTCTACTTTGGGGTCAGTGGGTTTTGGACCTTGACTTAAAGCTTTCTCTTTTTGAGTAGCAGCTTCCTGAACAGTAGCGGTTCGATAACTATTAATAAGTTCATCAATAGCTATGAATTGATCCTCTGGGCTAGAGTCACTATTCAGCATATCCAGAATTTCCGACAACGTTTGCTGCTGGATTTCGTTCATGCTAGGGTTAGTGACTTTCTTGGGTTTATCCTCTGCGTCAGATTTCGGCGCAGAGGTGGTAGTCTGAGCTTCCTCAGCCTGAGTGGCTGATTCTTCATCAGTCTGAGTGTTTTTCGGCGGATTTGACTCGGCCTTTTTATCCTCAGTCACTGACTTTTGCTCAGGGGTTCCACTTTTGGTTCCTTGAACTACGCTACGAAGTTTTTCATTGTCCTCCTGAAGCTTATTTTGCTGATTCTGCATGCGCTCAATTTGCTCGCGCAGTTTGGCATTCTCGGCTTCAGCTTTACTTAACTTTTTGGGCCTTAATTTAGGGCCGCCAAGATAAGTAAAAGTAACTACAACAATCGCAGCTAACCAGGAAAGGAAAGTTACCATTGCAAAATCCATGATATTTAAAATATCATGTTCCATCTGATAGTAGCTAAGAAGCTGACACCAAACTAATGCAATTCCGGCAAATAGCGCCACAATACAAATTAGTTTCACCTTACGGTAATCCAACTTCCGAAATTCCAGAAGGCTATACACCGCAATCGCTGCTAACTCGACTACAAAAATCACTGCAGTAAGTTGTGGTTGCAGTTTTGGAAACGCAAGACTCCCGAAGATTGGCAGTACAAGCAAGCCTAAACTTACTAGACAACCCTCCAGGAAGCCCTTTTGAAGAGTCAAGACCTCTTGATTGGACTTGGTCTTCCGAGCACATTCGACATATAAAATAGCGAAAGTTACGACAATAATCATTGTACTAATTAAAGTTAAATTCATGATTCCCTCCTCATGTCTGCGCTCGATTTCTTCGAGGCAAAAAAATGTTTCATACAACATCTACATCTATAATAAACAGGCGTGAAATTATTTTACGCCTGAGATGATTCGATTTTAATGGACGTCTTGGTAATTCAAGCGGTTAAGCCAGATTACAGACTGAGGCGATTATACTATAAATGCTTGAAAATGTC
>SDRH01000030.1 GCA_007845165.1 TM7 phylum sp. oral taxon 351
TTATGAACCACAATTTTGATCCGGACTATCTGGCTGCTAATCACCCACCCACCTTTTTCTTCTATGATTTGGAGACTTCAGGTATTAATCCGCGCGAGGATCGCATCATGCAGTTTGCTGGTCAACGTACTGACCTCGAATTTAATCCCATCGGCGATCCGGTCAATCTCTTCGTGCGTCTCGATGAAGACACTTTGCCAAGTCCCTATGCTATCGTCACTACCAATATTACCCCGAACGATACGCGCATGGATGGACTTTCGGAGCCAGAACTTTGCAAGATTTTACAAGAGGAAATTTTCACTCCGAATACTATCATTTGTGGTTTTAACTCTGTGCGCTTTGATGATGAATTTATCCGCTATCTATTTTGGCGCAATTTCTATGATCCATATACTTGGCAATATCTCGATGGTCGCAGTAAGTTCGATATTTTGGATGTTGTACGCATGGTGCGGGCGCTGCGGCCAGAGGGAATCAATTGGCCAGTTGCGGAAGACTCCAAGACTGGCGAGAAAAAACCGACCAACCGTCTCGAGCTTCTCACCGCCCTGAACGGAATTACACACGAGCATGCCCATGATGCGCTTTCCGATATTTATGCCACGATTGCTGTAGCGAAAATTATTCATGAAAAGCAGCCAAAACTTCTTGATTTTCTCTTAAAATTACGTGATAAAAAACAGCTTCTGCGTTTTCTTAATGCCACGAACCTTTCCGTCGATTCTGCCACGCCTTTTGTTTATACTAGTGGTCATTATTCGAGTAAAACTAATCACACCACAGTAGCCATTCCGATCGCCCCTGGAAAAAACCAAAATATCATAGTCTTCGATTTACGCTATAATGTCGAGGATATTTTGCAGGCGGAAAATGAATTCAAACCAGAGGAAAAAGTCAGTCGAGCTGGTAAAAAATATCAAACTTGGTTCGATTTCTCGAAGTACGTCAAAGAATTAACTCCGAGCAAATGTCCGGCTGTCGCACCGCTCTCAGTCTTGGATGTCGAAACTACCGAATCTAGTTCGAATGGCATCGAGGAATTTCCGGCCGGCACCACTGGCTGGCAGAAAATTAAGCTCGAAAAATCCCAGATGGAAAAGAATCTCGAGACCCTAAAAAACCACCCAGAATTCATTGAGCGAATGCGTGAATTATTCACTCGTGAGCGTAATTTTGATAAGCTCGAGGAGGCCGAAGCGAGGCTTTATGATGGTTTCTTAAATAACGAAGATCGTAAGCAAGCTTCCGTTGTGCCGAATCTTCGTGCTAATGAGTTAGCTGATTTTCATCCGCTCTTTCAGGATGAGCGTCTCGATTCATTACTACTTAATTACAAAGGCCGTAATTTCCCAAACGCGCTCAGCCAAGATGAAATCGCGAAATTTGAAAAATACCGTGCCGCTAGAATCACCCGTCAGACTCCTGGTTTTATCCAAGCAATGAATGATTTATTGAAACGCTATCAAACTACCGGCGAGACTGCCGACGGTCGCAAAATTTTCGACTCCACCCTCGAAGATCTCAAGATGTGGTTCGAGTTGGTTTCATAAGTCTATTCCTTTTATGCTATAATAAAAGCATATATGGACTATTTTTCCTCTCATCTAGGTTCATTAAAGTTCTCATTAAAATCAACACTCCTAGTCATACTATTTTCTGCTGTATTTTGTGAACTATCTTTTTCAAGTCAAGTATTTGCCTTGTTTACACCAACTCTTTCAGCTTCAGTGGATAATACTGCAGCTTTAATCAACGGAAACCAAGTGATAAATTCTACTAGTAAAACCACAGAAATCCCACTTAACCTTACAATAAATACAAATAACAAGACTGGCTATACGGCAATTTTGAATTCAGAGACTAATGAAACAGCGTTAGTGAACAATGACTCTACGAATGGTGCAAAGATTAATTCGATTTCTTCCGCTGGACAACTAGGAAATTTTTCTAACAATACTTGGGGATATAAGTTTGGCGCGTCCACGAACTATGCACCGATTCCAGCTCTTTCTAGTCCAGCGCAAATTTTACAAACCGCAGAAAAGACTAACGGCAATGAATTAAACCAGCTAAGTATTGGCATGAAACTAAGCGATAATCTCGAAAGTGGCAGATATACAAATAAACTAGTATTTTCGATTTTAACCAATAATTATAATCGTATCGCTATTATGACCGAAGGTCCTGATTTTAATGAAAAATTAAAATCTCTCGAAACCGCGACAAATAAAATCGAGCATTTTAAAAAGAGTACAGTAGCACCAATAATATCTATGAATGCGGTAAATATCGAAGATGAGGAATCTGAATGTGAAATAAAGTTATGGTTAGATTCGACCGATAAAACAGCTTATTATTATGCTGAAACCGAGAAAGTTTATTTGAACACGGATAGTAGTAGAATATTCTTTTCAAAACAAAAGGATGCAAAAATCAAAAATGTTTTAGATCTAGATCTCTCTAATTTTTATACCTCTAAAGTGACGAATATGCAGTCTATGTTTTTCGGCATACATAAACTCAGTACGCTTAATCTTTCCAGCTTCGATACTTCTAATGTAATAAATATGCAACCCATGTTTTCTGGTATGTCTAATCTTACCAACCTTGATCTCTCCAGCTTCAATACCTCGAATGTGACGGATATGAGTCGTATGTTTTACAATACATTTAACCTTGCCAACCTTGATCTCTCCAGCTTCAATACCTCCAAAGTGATGAATATGGAGACTATGTTTCGTGGCGCGCGTAATCTCACCACTCTTAATCTCTCTGACTTCGATACTTCCCAAGTAAGAGATATGAATCATATGTTTGATAATATGCGTAGTCTCACCACTCTTAATCTATCCAATTTCGACACATCTAAGGTGACGAATATGAAAGCTATGTTTTATGATGTGCCTAAGCTTACTGCTATTGATCTCTCCAGCTTCAATACCTTCAAGGTGAAGGATATGAGTTTTATGTTTGCTGGCATGCATAGTCCCACTACCCTTAATCTCTCTAGTTTCGACACCTCTCAGGTTACTGATATGAGCTTTATGTTTTCGGGCATGTCTAATATTACCAATCTTAATCTTTCTGGATTTAATACTCCTCAGGTGACGGATATGAGCTATATGTTTTCTGGTATGACTAATCTCACTACTATTGATCTCTCCAGCTTCAATACCTCCAAAGTGAAGGATATGCAAAATATGTTTTCTCTTCAAAATGGAGATATGTCTAAGGATAAACTAGAAACAATTTATGTCAATAATGATTTTGATACATCTGAATTAACTGATGATACTAATATGTTTAGAAATCGGAAGAGGCTGCGTGGAGGCAATGGCTCATATCTTGCTGATCCTTCGATGGCGGATAAAACCTGGCTCCGTGTGGATCGACCGGGTGTGCAGGGGTACTTTACTAGAAAGCCTTAGAAAAGAATGTTGTCTTACCTTTTTGAGGACAATAGCTTTAGTAAGTGCCCTTGAGCGGTCCGAAAAAAGGTATGCGACATTCCGCCTATGTTTATGTTAAAATAAATATATATGATTAGCCAAAAATCACATATGGGAAACCCCCACGGGGGGGGGGGTGGTTTAGCTGGGAACTAAAGTTTCTCGGATTATTTTTAGGTCTAATTTCTTTCTCCAACCTCATCTTTAGCAACAATACCTCGGCTCTCTTCACTCCGACACTTTCGGCTTCCGTGGATCAGGCGAATCTGCAAGTGAACGGGAATCAGGTGATTAATTCCACGGATAAAACCACAGAAATACCGTTTAATTTTACCGTGAACACGAATAACCGTACAGGTTACACGGCGACATTAAGTTCTGAAACTGATAACACTGCACTGATTAATGCAACTTCTACTGCTGGTGCGAAAATCGATTCAATCAATGCAAACTTGACGCTGAATAATCTACCAAATAACACTTGGGGTTATAAGTTCAGTACTTCCACAAACTACGCACCGATCCCAGCTCTCTCTACTCCAGCGCAAATCTTGCAGACTACAGGGAAGACTAATGGCAACGAGTCAAACCAACTTAGTATTGGTATGAAATTAGCGGATAATTTGGAATCCGGGAATTATCAGAACAAACTAATCCTTTCTTTTATTTCGAATCCATATGCCATGCGCGCGGTAATGACAGATGGAAAAGATTTTAATCGGAAGGTTGGGTCCTTAGATATCGCGCAGTTATATGAATCTAATATAGGATTAAAAAATAATATTAAACATTTTAATTCTTCTAGCACTCTACCACCACTAGGGGTAAACACGGTTAGTATTGAATCTCCAGATTCTGATTTAGAAATAAAAGCTTGGTTTATAGAGTCAGAGGATACTGTATATTATTATGCTGGTGCTGAAAAAATTTTGCTTAACACCGACTGTACCTATATGTTTTATTATTTTACTAATATCGTAAATCTAGATCTTACAAAATTCGACTCTAGTGAAGTTACAACTATGAATGGCATGTTCTTTAATATGAAATCACTTGAGTCTCTTGATCTGTCGCATTTTAATACTCATAAAAATACCGATCTCGCTGCTTTTCTGGGTAATGCGTCTAAATTAAAAATACTTAATCTGACTAATTTTAATACAGAAAATGTTTCTGATATGCGAGCGGTTTTTTATGGAGTTGAATCTTTAGAGAATATTGATATTTCAAGTTTTAACACTAGTAAGGTGACCACAATGATTTCCATGTTTTATGGTATGTCAAAGTTGAGGAGATTGAGCCTAGCCAATTTTAATACTAGTAAAGTAACTAGTATGGAAAGTATGTTTGCGAATGATTCGGCATTGACGGAATTAGATTTATCTAATTTTAATACCACTAGTGTTACCGATATGAAGAATATGTTTCGCGGTATGAGGAATCTTATTTCTCTGAACATTTCTTCATTTGATACTCGAAATGTAACTGATATGCATGCTATGTTTGCTCTCGTTAGTTCAATTACAAACCTAAATTTAGCAAATTTCAATACCGAAAAAGTTAAAGATATGGACTACATGTTTGGTGATATGAATGCACTTGTATCATTAGATATTGCGAATTTTAACACTACTAACCTTATTGCGGTGGGTAATATGTTTTCCATCTATAATAACGCTGGTGACGAATTACAGCGTATCTATATTAAGAATGATTTTAATATCTCAAAGATCGTTACCCAGTTAACTCCATTTAGGGGGCGAAATAAGCTTCGTGGTGGTAACGGTTCATATCTTGCTAATCCATCTGATGCCGATAAAACTTGGCTTCGTATTGATCGCCCAGGTGCTCCAGGTTATTTTACGCTTAGATCGTAAACCCCTAGCATCTCGACAAAACGCTAATTTTTTGTTATAATACCTGATTGATTTAAATATGAAAATGGGATTAAAAACGTGGAAGAAACAACAAAAAATAAGGGGCTACTCTCTCCGGGCGGCAAAGCGCTCCTGAAGGATAATCCAGATAATTACATCAAGATTCGTGGCGCTAGGCAGAATAATCTCAAGAATATCGATCTCGACATCCCGCGCGATAAGCTCGTGGTGATCACCGGTCTTTCTGGTTCTGGTAAATCAAGCCTCGCCTTCGATACGATTTATGCCGAAGGTCAGCGTCGTTACGTCGAGTCGCTCTCTTCTTATGCGCGTATGTTTCTCGGTGTAATGGATAAGCCAGACTTCGATACAATCACGGGGCTTTCACCAGCCATTTCTATCGACCAAAAATCTACTTCTAGAAACCCTCGTTCCACTGTCGCTACGGTCACGGAAGTTTATGATTACTTGCGTCTACTTTTTGCGCGTGTCGGTGTGCCGCATTGTCCGATTTGTCACCGCGAAGTTTCTAAGCGTTCCGTGGAAGATATCGTCAACGAAGTTATGAAGCTTCCGATTGGTTCGAAATTGATGCTACTTGCGCCAATCGTGCAGCAGAAAAAAGGTGAATTTCTCCACATCTCCGAACAATACCTCCAAAAGGGTTTCTCTCGCGTGCGCGTGGATGGCGTAGTTTATGCCTTGGATGAATTTCCAAATCTTGAGAAACAAGAACGTCACGATATCGAATTAGTGGTCGATCGCTTCATTTTGAATCCAGAGCTTTATTCCCGTATTTCTAGCTCCATCGAGCAGGCTCTTGACCTTGGCCAGGGCTTAATCATGCTTCTAAAAATTAATGATAATTCTTCCACCATCGAAGGGAAGAATCTCGGTAAGTCTAATACTGAAGTCCTTACTTATTCTCAGCGCTACGCCTGCCCAGTTCACCCAGATGAATTGATTCCAGAACTCGAACCACGTCTATTTTCCTTCAATGCACCTCAAGGCGCCTGTCCGACTTGTACTGGTCTTGGTACGCGCATGGAAATCGATCCGAATCTCGTGTTTAATCAAAATCTCACCATTGCCGAAGGCGGTATTCGTCCGTTTAATCGCGTGCAAAGTGATTCCTGGTGGCTCAAGCGTCTCTCCGCGGTGGCTGCACGCTATGGTTTTTCGATTCATGTGCCAATTCGTGAACTTACGGAAGAGCAAAAACATCTGATTCTCTATGGTACTGGCAATGAAAAATATGAAGTCAAATTTTATCGGCATCAGATGGATTAGCAAGATATGAACCGTTACCACCACGATGCTTATTTCGCCTCCTAAATAAAGTTAACTGGGTAT
>SDRH01000031.1 GCA_007845165.1 TM7 phylum sp. oral taxon 351
AAGGGCATAAACTTTATTGATCACAAGCTTAATCGTTTTATTAGATACTATAACTATGATAGAATCCACTTAGGAATAGGATTAAAAACTCCTTATGAAGTGTTGCAAAGGCGCTGAACCTTATACGTCTGTTCGTTAAAGTTCAGGACCTTTGCAACAAAAAAATAAAAAGTATGCCAATAAAAATAGGTAGATATTGTCATTATGCTAATATTGATAAATTTTTAAAAAAATATAGAATATAGTTAGATAGGTTACTTTTAATCTGCGCACATTAAAATGGAGGTGTATAATGGATGATTCGATGGATATTGCACTACAATCACTAATATATTTGACACTCGGTCTTATCCCAGGTGGTCTCTATGGTGAGGATGATTTTCCACCTCTGCGGTTTTCTGGACTGGAAACTACCGAGGAAGGCGGAAGTGAGTCACACGAAAGCGAGTCACTAAAAAGAAAACGTGATTACGAAGACATCAAAAGAAGATTCTACCACGAAAGTAATCGGACCGAGTAAGGATGTTATAACTGACGTATTAGAAGCTAGGCGGGCAGCCAGAAATGATTATTGCTTAGCCTCACTAGAGGACCCTGATCCAAATAGATCACGCCAGAGAACATTCCAAATGGTTTGTTTCTGAATTTAATATCAGAGGAGTGGAAGACCTGAGAGACCGGCTCGAGTCACAGCCTGGTAGTTACATCTCGGATTTTATGGTACATCCCGACTTACATCAAGGATAGTACCGATGCTCTGGTTGAGCACGAGTTTAACTTTAACCGCGATGATTTGTTTAAGGATATCGATGCCAATGTTATCGTAAGTCGCAATTAATCTCCAAAAAAAGAGCCTCGCAGGAATGCGGGGCTTTTTGGTTAAGAAAAATACTTACTATGAGAAGTGTTTTTTAATTATAAGTTTATGCTTGAAAAAGTATAAACATAAAAGTAATAACTCCAATAAAGAAACTACCTAAAATAAGATAAATAGTATATGATGAGTGTAATGTGACTTGATGAGAGCTTCAATAAGTTTAAATTAGGGGTGGACATGGGATTATAAAACCACTTTATAATATGAATAAGAAAGATGAGACTAATACTGTGACAGATGAAGTTATTAACGATAATATTATTTATGAGGATTATGGAAATATCTTTCTTGATGATTTTGTAGATTGTTGGCCAAGAGAAGCATCTCGGGGAGTTATACAATTTTCTGACGGTGATATTTTGGTTTTCTTTAAAGAACGGATCGGTCAATACAAGTTACCTGGAGGTGGTAAGGAAAACAATGAGACTCCAGAGCAGACTTTTATGCGTGAAGCTTATGAGGAAACTGGTTATATGGTAAAAAATATACGCAAGATTGGAGTTGTAAAAGATCAGACGCAAACTTCGCATATATTTATAGCGGAGCCATATGGAGAGGCGCAAGAAATTCACCCCGATGAGGATGAAATTAAATTTGGTGCCAAGTGTTTAAAGATGAACCCAGTGGATGTCTTAAAAAATATGAAAAAGTTTATCATTGATCATAAAGGTGATTCAGATGAAAGCTCGTTGCTTCAATGTTATTTCACTGAGAGAGATTGTAAAATTTTGGAATACGTACTAGATCACAATTTGTTAGCGTGAAATAATTTTCTATATAAAATATTTTATTTTTATGCTCTTCGTGAGATTAGGCCTTTTTGTAGAGCTTGTATTGGTCGGTGCTTCCCTGGTTCTTGATGATGGTGTTAATGGCATCGAGAATTTGCTGGTCGGTTTTGGTGTCGCCGGAGCTATAACCATCGAAAATTTTATCGCCGATTACCATAAATGGAACACCACTTACATCTTGACCGAGATATTTACCGAATTTTTTCATGAAAGCCTTATTGTCTTTGTCGCTCCAAACTTCGAAAGAATAGATATTAACTTTATTTTTGGTTTCAGCTGGTAATTTGGAAATAAATTTGGAGAGCGCCTTACAATGTGGACAACCGTCACCCCAGAAAATATAAATATTTGGTTTGTTGCTACTGAGATTGATGTCGGATTCGTGATTAAAGGCGAATTCGGTGGTAGATTGAGTGGTGGATTTTGAAGTGGAGTTAGAGGTGGATCCGGAATTATTTTGGGTAGACTCAGTAGTTTTGGCGGTGTTTTTATCTGACGGTTTATTCATCAAAGGATACATAATTAACATCATAGTCGAAAGAATTACAAGGACGGCAAGGACAATGAGAGAGGTGAGCTGAGCGCGTTTTTTGTTGGTGGACTGAGTATTTTGAGGTGTAGAATTTTCCATAGATTTATTATAACTTTTGATGAGAAAAATGTAAAAAATTTATAAAGTTTATGGTAAGATTATATTTGTGATTTTTTAATTTATGTTTTGTGGAAAAGATTCTGAAAGAAAATAGTAAAAATCTTCCCTATTTTATTTTGTTTGTGCTAATATAGGTCTAAGGATGCCATTATTGAATAAATTTTGGGAGAGAGATTTATGATAAGTGTGATTTTTGGCGATCCGAGAGGGTCTTTATCATGTGGCTTGACTAACAAAAATGGCACCCTTTTGTAAAGCAAGCGTAGCTCCGATCGCCAAGGTCGGAGCTTTTTTCTCTACTAGAAAGGAGATTTTATGGTGATTTATGATTTATATCCGGAAAAATCGAAAGTGATGCTTTTGATCCATCCAATGTTGGCTTCAAGCGAGTCGATGAGGACTTTTTTGGTGGAGAATATCCTGAAAGTGACTGATGATTATCGGTATATTATACCGGATCTGTCAGGGCATGGTGAGGCGATGAGTGAGACGTATGTTAGTGCGACGGAAGAGGCACGGATCTTAACGCAATATCTATTAGGGCATGGAGTGAGTGAAGTGGATTTGGGGTTTGCGGCGTCGCTAGGCGGAGTGGTGTTGTTTGAAATATTGAATCGACGTGAAATTAAATTTAAGCGGCTATTTTTCGAGGGGGTGAGCTTTTGTGAAAATGCAAAATTGGGTGGATTTTTGATGACAAAAATAATGCTGGCGAAGCAGAAAAAAGGTTCGAAAAATCCGAAACTCGCGGTAGAGAAAATGTCCAAGATGTTCGGAGGTCAAGCTGGTAGGGTGATGGCAGAGAGATTTTTGAAGATGGACCCTCTGAGTATAAAAAATATTGTGCGAGACTGCTCGAATGTGGGACTACCGAAAATGGATACTAAAACGCAAAGAAACTGTATATTTTCTTATGGAGAAAAAGATTCGGATTTGAGGCTTGCGAAAAGAAAAATTCCGAAGAAATATCCGGAAGCGAAATTGGTGGTGGATGAGCGCTATGGGCACTGTGAGAGAATAGTGAAGGATGCGGAGGGGTATGTAAAAGGGGTGATAGGGGTGGATTAAGAGCGCGTGTATTAAAATACACGCGGTTACTCTTAAAAATAAAAAAATATCGCTACGCTCTTTATTTTAATTTTTAAAACTTAAAATTATAGAATAAATTCTAAATTTTAAGCCTTAAAAATAAAAATAGAGTTCCAAGGAACTCATTTTTTTATTTTTCGTTCGTGGAGCCGCGTGTGCAAAAGCACACTTGCACCACTTCTTCAAATTCTTTGAAAAGTAAACTTTTCACGAATTTTCATCCGTGGAGCCGCGTGTGCAAAAGCACACTTGCACCACTTCTTCAAATTCTTTGAAAAGTAAACTTTTCACGAATTTTCATCCGTGGAGCCGCGTGTCGGCTCTGCCCCGACGACCTGCCGCTTACAAGGCGGCTGCTCTACTAACTGAGCTAACGCGGCGATTCGTATCATACGATACTGTTTAATTTTATCATGACTCGATATTCTTCACAACCATGAGATGGGTAAAAAGACAGATTGGATCGTCTCACTACACTAAAAAGAGCTTGTCGAATAATTTTTTTATTTAAGTGGGCCTTTCGGGGTTTGTTTATTGAATCATCTTGCGACGACGAGTGGAGGTACGGGTTGCGACTGGACGAGAGGTGGCAGTGGCGCTAAGTTTGGCGTCTTGAATAGTGCGCTCGGTGCTGGTCTGACTGGTGGATTCGCTAGATTTGGCGGTTGGTTTTTTGGCTTTTGGATAGAAAATCTTTGCTGGTTTCGCAGCGCGAACTGGTTTTTTGATTACAGTGCGTTTTTGCTTTTTAGCGAGTTCCTGTTTTTTCTTTAATTCATCTTCGGCGACTTGTTGCTCAATCCTAGCAGTGACGATTTGGATGTTTTCAGCGTCACCCATATCTTCGTAGATACTGAGGATGTGACGAAGGGTAGAAATGGAATGATCGAGAGCATAGGCGGATTCAAGTGCTTCGACGGCAGCCTTGCGGTGACCGAGTTTTTCTTCGGATTTAGCGAGCGCGATAAAACGAGCTGGTACATCACCTTCAAGTTTTAAAGCTTGCTGGAAGGCCATACTGGCTTTTTCGTAGGCACCGGTTTCGAGGTAAATTAACCCTACGTTATGTAGAGAAGATGGGTTGCTATCGAGAGACTGGGCGATTTCGAAACATTCGATAGCTTCGTCGTAATTTTGTGATTTGGCATAGAGAATGCCGAGACGGTTGTAAGCCGCAGCGTTGGTTTCGTCAAATTTCAAGATAGTGAGCAGAGCTTTTTCGGCGCGAAGAGTTTTACGCTCTTTCATACTGACTTTGGCGATATCCCAAAGTTTTTTCATCTGTGCATCAAAATTCTTGTTTTCTGGAGCCGGTTTTTTGAGTCTGGCTTCGATTTTTGGTTCGAAAAAAATCAGAAAAATTACGAAAAGTAAGATGAGGAAAATTCCTAGCATATCTTATATTATACATGAAAATGCTTAAAACGCCAAAATTTTGAGGAGTGACAGTAGTGGATGAAGGAGCTTATCGTGCACGGAATTGGTCTTATAGTGGAAGTAGATATAAAAAATTACAAGAGGTTGACCATGAGCTGGAGTTGGATAAGAAAGCCTATAAGAGGTTGGCTACGAGCTGGAGTTTTTTATTGGCGGAAAAATCTGAGGTGAGATGTTTGGTCTCGATGAGGCCGGAGATTTTCTGGAGAAAAACTGGATTTTTGGTTTTGTAGTAAGATTTTTCGGCTAATTCAATAGTGGTATCGAGGATTTGATAGAAAAAATTGGGGTTGGTTTTCGGGGTAGATTTAATAATTTCGTCTGCGAGGGCGGGGAGATCCTTGGCGCTTACTACAAGTAGTTTTTTGGCAAGTTCGAAAATTTTGGGGTCGGCTTCGGGTGTGGTTTTTAGGTAATCCTTCTCTTTGAGATAGAAAATCGTGGAACGCGAACGGATGGTGTCGAGTAAACGGTTTGGATTTTTGGTAAAAAGTGCGAGGTGGTAATGATTCTTGGGCTCCTCGAGGGTCTTAAGTAGAGCGGAAGTGGCACTGGGGGTGAGGGTTTCGGCGTGATTGATGACGACAAAAATATCGGAAGTTTGAATGCTGTTTAGATGGGTTAAAATTTCGCGAATAGCCTCGACGGGAATTTTGTGATTGTCTTTTTCATCTGGTTCGATGAGATAGGTGGCGCGAATATTGGGGTTTTTTTCAAGATTAAAAATTGTGGAAGAATAAGCGGAAGCTAAAGCAGGGATTTCTGAAAGATTTTCGAAATACATACTTCTATTGTAGTCTAGTTTAGAAAAAAGCAAAACCCGCTAGAAGTGTTAACTTGATTTAGAAAAAGTAAAACCCACTAGAAGTGTTAACTTAGTTTAGGAAAAAGTAAAACTCGCTAAAGGTGCGGGTTTTACGAAGAGGATTTTATATATCCTATTGATTAAAGATTTGGAATTCTGGTGGAAGATTGGTGGTAAAAGTGACGCGACGGCTTTCTGGGATGGTGATTTCGAGAGAAGCAGCATGTAGATAGAGACGGTCGGTGGTGTTTGGCTTAGCTGAACCGTAGATACGGTCGCCGACGATTGGGGTGCCGAGGTAATTCATGTGGACGCGAAGTTGATGAGTGCGACCAGTGGTTGGGCGAAGCATGACGAGAGAATAAGTCTTCCCTGCTTTGAATTCTTTACCAGAATATTCTGAGTGAGCTTGAATTAGTTTTTGGATTTCTTGAACGTCGGCGAGATTAAACTTCTTGGTGGCTTTTACTTCGTAGAAAGTTTCGGATTCTTTACCGCCAGCTTCCACGACAAAAGTAGTAGGATGCTTGAGGTTACGCTGGATTGGTAGATTGATACGAGCGGCAGATAATTTCGGAGCGCCCTCAATGATGGCATAATAAGTTTTATGGGTTTTACGATCCTGAAATTGCTTGCGAAGCAGGGTTTGAGTTTCGGGATTTTTTGCTAAAATTACCACGCCAGAGGTATCGCGGTCGAGACGGTGAACG
>SDRH01000032.1 GCA_007845165.1 TM7 phylum sp. oral taxon 351
GAATCATTGAAGTCTATGGATGATAAAATACTTAGTTATATTGACTTTTATAATTATAAGCGTATACATTTAGGTATAGGTTATAGAACCCCTACTGAAATGTTGCATAGGTTGTGAATGTTGTATGCATTGACCACTGAAACGACCGAATAATAAAAAGCAGAAAAATCTATACTCATGATATAATATATGTATGAAAAACGTCAATCGACAGCTAGGTGTAAAATTTTTGAAGAATTTAGGGGTTTTTTCTCTGGTATTAGCCGGATTTTTAGGACTTACGACAAGTGATTCTGTGAGTGCCTTAAGCTTGAATGATTTAGGGGCTTCAGGTCAACAAGTTTTGACTCAGGTAGGTGCAGTGATTGACGGTGACGTAGATGAAAGCTGCGAAGCGAACGTTTTCTTGGGATTTCGCCCTTGGTATAAGGGTTTAGCTACGCGTGATGATAATGATAAATGTGTGATTGGCAAACCAGCTACCTCAGATAGTGGTACGACGAACTGGGCGCCGTTTGTTTGGGTGGTGGTAATGAATATTATTTATGATATTTCCCTGGTGGCGGGTTTAACTGCAACTGGGTTTATTATCTATGGTGGGCTTTCTTATGTAATGAGTGAAGGTGATCCCAATAAGGCAGCGAAGGGTAAGAATATTATTCAGGGTGCAGTGATTGGTTTAATTTTGACGATTTTCGCTTCGGTGATTACGAATACGATTATTAGTGTAATTATTAGTGCAACCTAAGGAGAGAAATGAAATACTTTGCAACAGTAGATTTGGAAAATATCGATTCCCTAAATGAAGGTTTAAATAGATTACCAAATAAAGAAGGTAATTTTACGCTAACCACGATTTTGAATTATATTTATGCTTTAATCGGTCTAGTGGCGGTATTTTATATCGTGCTTGCGGCAGTAAATTTTGCGACAGCGCATGGGGACGTGGGTAAGGTGACAAAGGCAAAAAATACAATTGTTTTTGCAGTGATTGGTTTAATAATTGTGGTGTTAGCTGCTGCAGTGACGAATTTTGCTTTAACTGCATTAAATTAATTAAATATAGGTAAATTAATTAAGAATAGGAATCAAAGATGAAGCAAGGTGTGAAAAAAATAGTGATGGGTTTGATGCTCTTTGTGGGGTGCTTCGGGTTTTTATTTAGCTTAGTATTTTCTAATCATGTATATGCGGAGTCTTCGCGTGAGAATTTTTACGGGGTTTGTGATGACATTGAAGATGAGGATGTGAAGAAAATCGCGGGCTGTGATGAGCCTACCGGGAAAAATAAAGATGTAGTAGGAATTGTACAGAGTGGGGTGAATGTAGTGATTTCTTTGGTTGGTATGCTCGCGGTATTTTCGATTATTTACGGCGGCTTCACTTATATTACCGCCCAATCTGATCCAGCGAAAATCAAGCGTGGTAAAGATATGGTGGTCTATGCCGTGGTGGCATTAGTGGTGGCTTTCTTGGCTTACAGCATTGTGCTGTTTGTGACGAGAAATCTGAAATAATTACAGATTGATTCCAGAGAGAAATGTTTCTGTTTTTCTAGAAGATATGTTATAATTTTGGTAAATTAATATTAAAGGAATAATATGAAAATTTCGAATAAACTAAAAGCTTTGGCAATGGGTGGCACGAGCGTAGTTGCAGTTCTAGGTAACTCCGTCAATACTTTTGCTGGTAAAGTTAAGTGTCCTAACGGTAAAGATGCTGCCGGAAATGACTTAACTCAATGTGCCGGATTAAATGAAAATAATAGTTCAAATACTAACGACTTAATGAAACAGGCTAATAATATTATCAATGTTGTAATTGGTGTGATTGGTTTTGTGGCTGTAGCTTTCATTATCTTCGGTGGTATTCAATACACGACTTCTGCAGGTGATCCAGGTAAGGTGAAGAAAGCTAAGGATACTATTCTTTATGGTATCGTGGGTCTTGTAGTGGCAATGCTTGCTTATGCAATTGTGAACTTTGTACTTTCTAGTGCATTTAAGGCTTAATCAATAAAAAATACCCCTAATGGGGGTATTTTTAAGATTTAATTTTAGAGAAAAGAGTAAATGAAGAAGAGTTTTAAAACATTTCTAGCAGTATTTATGTTAGCTGGATTATTCGCGGGCGGAGCTTTAAGCGGCTCAGTGTTTGCTAAGACACCAAAATCGGCCGCAGGTAGCGCTAGTGCTGATAGTTCTAGTGAATCTGGTTCTAGTGGTTCTAGTGGTATTTGTCCTCCAGGTTCGAAAAATATGGGTGCAACGAATATTGCAGCATGTAATATTGATCCTGCACATAAAGGTGATGACCTAATTAGCGATACGAACAAGATTATAAATGTTGTGATTGGTGTACTTGGCGTAGTCGCGGTAGCGGTGGTGATTTATGGTGGTTTCCTCTTTCTAACTGCTCAGGGTGATCCAGGTAAGATTAAGAAAGGTAAAGATTCGATTACTTGGGGTATTATCGGTTTGATAATTGCATTATTATCTTGGTCGATTATTAACTTTGTATTAAGTAGTACGATGAGCGCGCCAGCAGCACAAAATAGTACTACCACAACTACAGCGCCATGATTAAAAATAGTTTAAGAAATATCATCTATTCCCTGCTGTTTATTACTTGTCTGGTATTTGCCAGTTTAGTGAAACCAGTTTCTGCTTTTACTTGTCCAGAAAAAACGGTACGTGTGGGTGAATCCGTATCGGCACTTTCAGAATGTAATGTAGAAAAAACCGATGGCGATAAATCACTAATGTCTAATGTGGCTATGTTGATTAATATATTTGCTTCAGTGATGGGTTTTCTGGCGGTAGGGATGATTATCTATGGTGGATTCATGCTACTCACTGCACAAGGTGACCCAGCAAAAATCAAGCGCGGAAAAGATGTAGTTACCTATTCGATTATCGGTGTAATCTTAGTGATGTTAGCTTACGCAATCGTAAACTTTGTAATGAATAGTGGAATAAAAATTTAAAATAAATTTCTAAAAAAGACCTCTATATTAGAGGTCTTTTTTTAACTTCTGGATATTTTTCTGAGTTTAGATTTTTGATTAAATTTAATTGATATTTAATTCCCTCATGCTTGCAGTATTTAAGAAACGGCTTATATTGAAACTAGTGGATTCGAAAAAAATATACCGAATTCACGGTATATTTATTTTTAGACAATGAGTTATGCGATTGGGATGCGGATAGGTGCTTCGGTCTTTTCTTTTTCAAAAGAAATGGTGAGCACGCCGTCTTTTAATTCTGCTTTTACGCTACCTTCGTCTTCGCGAACTTGGACTGGAAGGGCGATTGTACGAGAAAATTCTCCCCAATAACACTCTTGGATGTGCCAACGAGTGGTCTGTTCATCTTCGCCGCCACTTAGGACGCCAGAGATGGTTAAGATATTGTCAGAAATGGTAACATCGAGGTCCCCTTTGGAGATGCCTGCGGTGCGAGCTTTGACAACTAACTTGTCGGCAGTTTCATATACATCCACTGCTAATTGTCCTGGAAAATCACCAGGTTCTTCTTCCCACGCCTCTGGATCTTCTTCTGCTGGAAGTGGACTCGGTTGTTCTTCTAGAGCTGAAACTGGTTCAGAGTCTAGGCCATCATTATCCAGAAAAGCGGCCGCGAGTTCATCTTCCATAAGCATGTCTTCGTCATTAGTACGAGCCATTGCTTGTATTCCTCCACATTAACTATTGTTCTTAATTATTATAAGAGTGGTTATGTTAAAAATCAAGAGTAAACAGCTTTATCGTGTAAAAATTACAATAGAAAAATTTATTTTGGAGATGATTCTGCCAAACAGATGTGTGCGGTGCCAGAGAGGAGGCGGGATTTTTTGTGACCGTTGTAAAAAATATATAAGCATAATCAATCCGGGCTATGTAATGAATGATATGTACGGGTTTGAAAAATTATTGGTAGCTGGACTGAAGGAGGGGTGGTTTGAAAGGTTGGTGCGAGATTTTAAATATAGGGGGAGACGAGATTATGGAGAATTTTTGGCGGATAAATTGGGAGAGGTAATTTTTGGTGAAGTAAAGAGAATGAAACTTGATGATAGGTCGAGCGAAGTTAAGAGAATGAAGTTTGATGATAGGATGAGCGACAAGTCGGGTGATGAACCGGTTGAGGTATTAAGGATGAAAGATGTTGAGATACAAGAAATTCGAAAAATAGTTTTAGTTCCCCTGCCAACGATTCGAAAACATATTCGGGAGAGAGGATTCGATCATACTTTAAGACTATGTTTTGAGCTGGAAAATTTTTTATCGAAAAAATTAGAGGGGTTAGGTGTGAAGGTGGAGTATGAAGATTTATTGGTGAGGAAAAATAAAACCGTGCAGGTGGGTAAAGAAAAGAAAGAACGTATGAAGCAGGCGGAGAAAGCGTATGAAATTCGGGAAGGGATAGAAATTGAGAATAAGACACTCTATATATTGGTGGATGATGTGACGACGACGGGCGCTTCCCTTGCGGCGGCGAAAAAAATACTGCAGGCCGATCGAGTATGGGCTGCAGTATTAATGAAAGAACGTTAATTAGTTGGTGGTACCGACACCGATTACGGAGTTGAGGACGAAATGAACGATGGCATAAGCGAGCATTGAGATAATGAGGCCGATAATAGCATAAAGGATGGTATTTTTAGCGTCTGTAACCTTTTTAGAATCACCGCCAGAGAGAATGTAGCGAAGGCCACCGTAAACTAGCATAATGACCGAGATGAGGCCAACGATGAGTAACACAGTATTAGTGATGCGGCTGAAAACGCCGTTGTCGCCGATGAGTTCAGTAGGCATACCGTCAGCACGGGCGGCATTTGCACCTTCTTGGACACTAGTAGCAGAAGCTAGAAGACGGCTCGAAAAAAGGCAGACAAAGGCGCCAAGACCAGTAAAAGTTTGTGTAATAATTTTGGTAATTTTTTTCATGAAATATAGAATCTCGCGGTTAAATTCGACAATATTATTTTAACACAGATACGTGAAAAAGCAACGAATTCCCTGAGTTAATATCTCAAGTGCAACACTAGGCAATCTAAATTAGCTTTTTAAGGTGTTGCGTTGATATAATGGAAAATTTTCAACTGCAGAGATATTTGAGGAATATTTGGAAAAACTATTAGAGATGTGGTGAATTTATGATAAGATAGAGATAGACGGAGAGTTACCCAAGTGGCTGAAGGGGGCGGTTTGCTAAATCGCTAGTGTGGGGAGACCTGCAGCGGGAGTTCGAATCTCCCACTCTCCGCCATCAAAGATGACGTCGATTGAAAAGACCCTTGAAAGGGTCTTTTATTATTCTAAAAATTCTTTTTAGAATAATGCGATTCTCTGTCTTCTACGTCGTCGTCTCAAAAATACGTTATTATGTTATAATGTTAATAGTTAAAAGGTGCTAATATGGACGAAAAAAATGTAAAGTGGGAAGGTGAAGAATATATTTCACATAATAATGGCGCGGGGTGGTATGTGGGGTTATTTTCAGTGACCTTGGTTTTGAGTTTGCTTTCTTTTTATTTACAGTGGTGGACTTTCTTGGCTTTGGTGATCGTATCGGCCTTGACGCTGTTGATTCTAGCAGTGAGGCCAGCCAGAAAAATTTCCTACACTCTAACCGATAAGGGTTTCACGGAAGGTGATAAATTTTATGCGTTTTCCGAGTTTAAATCGTTTGGGATTTTACAGGATGATGTGCATTTTGCGATTGTTTTGACGCCAAGAAAGCGCTTATCGCCCGCGGTGACAATTTACTTCCCGGAGAATAAGGGTGAAGGGATTGTCGATATGTTTGGGGCGAAATTGCCAATGGAGCCGGTGGAATTGGATTTACTAGATAAGTTGGTAAAGAGATTACGTATTTAGTTTAATTTGATTGACTGTTAAATTAAAAAATCTAAATTTCAGGGGTACAAATTAAAAAGGAAATATGTTATAATATGAGTGTCGTAGTAATACGATGCTCATTTAATTTCTAGGTGAATATTACTTTATGTGGTATTCACACATGCACCCGTAGCTCAGCTGGATAGAGCGTTTGCTTGCGGAGCAAAAGGTCGTAGGTTCGAATCCTGTCGGGTGTACCAAATGAAATTATGAGAAAATCAGTTCCCTTTCGGAGCTGATTTTTTGTGTGAAATATTTTGACGTGGTAAAGTTTTTAT
>SDRH01000033.1 GCA_007845165.1 TM7 phylum sp. oral taxon 351
TTCTGAGCGGCGGACTTGATTAGCTTGGCGCCGACTTGCTCGCCGAGATTAGCTTCGGTACTGCCAAGATCGACAGCTTCCGCGACGGTCACACCATCGTGGGTGATGGTTGGGTTGCCGTATGATTTCTCGATGACCACATTTTGACCCTTAGGACCAAAAGTCACTTTCACGGCGTCATATAGTTGTTTGGCACCGCTCAAGATTTTTTCCCGAGATTCTTGTGCATAAAAAATTTTCTTCGCCATATTTCTCCTTATTTAATAATTGCTAAAATGTCCTCTTCACGAACGATGAGATATTCTTGAGATTCAAATTTTACATCGGTAGTAGAGTATTCTTTGAAAATAATTTTGTCGCCGGCTTTGACAGATTTTACATCTGGACCAACGGATTCAACGATGGCGTAGGCTGGTTTTTCATTTTGATTACCAGCGAGAAGAATTCCAGATGCAGTTTTTTCAGCAGGCTCTGCTTTTTTTGCAACGACACGGTCACTTAATGGATGTAGTATCATATTCCTCCTGTTTGATGGTTATATATCTATTGTAGTCGAAAAATTAGCACTGTCAAGCTTTGAGTGCTAATTATCGTAAAAATCTGGTGTGATATAATTTAACAAAGAGGTATTATGAAAATTAAAACATTTTTGATGGATAATTTACCGGATTATAACCGCCTAGTGATCCCCTATCATCTGGGAAAAGCAATACTAGCGGCAGAAAAATATCATTTTCCGGGTAAGAAAATGCGCGTAATCGCAGTGACGGGAACTAATGGCAAGACTTCGACCTGTTTTTTGATTTGGAAGATGCTAAATCATGCGGGCTATAAGACGGGTTTAATGACCACAGTGGCCTGGGGGGTGGATAAGCTGGAAGAACAGATCGAGCATATGACGACAGTGGATGCGGAAACGCTAAATTATCGCATGAATGAGATTGAAAAGCAGGGGGCAGAATTCTTAGTACTGGAAGTCACATCGCACGCTTTAGCGCAACATCGAATTTTCGGGGTGCCAATCGAAATTGCAGTGGAGACCAATGTGACCCACGAACACCTTGATTATCACAAAACTTTCGAAAATTACCGCGCCACAAAGGCAAAATTATTCAAAATGGCGAAGGCGGGCGTAATTAATGAAGATGACGGCTCCTGGTTATACTTCGCCACGAAAGTTTCAAATTATATCACATATGGTATAAAACACGGGATGTTGCAAGCAGAGGAAGTGGAAGAATCAGCGAGCGGCGTGAAATATATCGTGAATCCAAACACGCGTGGGATTAATCATCAATGGAAAAACACCACGAAGTTACCACGTTTCAAAATCGAAACTCAAATTCCGGGAACTTTCACGGTTTATAATTCCCTGGCCGCTACAGCAGTGGGGTTGATTCTCGGACTTTCAGAAGAGCAAATTCATGATGGTATATACAGCCTAGAGTCAGTCGAAGGACGAATGAATCGCATCGATGAGGGGCAAGATTTTACCGCGATTGTGGACTATGCACACACGCCGGATGCATTCTTAAAAGTCTTCGAAGCAATCAAATCCGCGCGCACAGAGAAAACCAAGGTAATTTCCCTGTTTGGCGGGGCGGGACGACGCGACGAATCGACACGTGAAGAGCGCGGAGAGATTGGCGCAAAAAATAGTGACTATATCGTGGTAACCGAAGATGATTCACGCGATGAAGATCCACAGATGATTATGGAAGAATTTGCGAAAGGCGCTGAAAAACAGGGGTACGTGCGCGAGAAAAATCTCTTCCTGATTCAAGATAGAAAAGAAGCTATTCATAAGGCTTTGAGCTTAGCCAAAAAGAATGACATCGTATTAGTGCTGGGCAAGGGTCACGAAAAAACCATTCTGAGGGGAGATAAGGCGGTACCTTTCGAAGATATCAAGGTAACGAGTGAGCTACTAAAAGAAATGCAAAAAGTAGCAAGTAGCAAGTAGTAAAAATTAAAAAATAGACACCGTGAAGGTGTCTATTTGATTATTCAGTTTCTTCCTGATTAACTTCGAAATCAGCAATACCGTTGATGATGTGCTCTTTTGAAAGATTGAGCGCTTGGCCGATAGTAGCGGCACAGGCCATGTAGGAAATATTCGGTTCCCCGGTGAGGAAGGAGGCAACATTGAAGCGATAACCGTGATAGTTTAATTCAGCTTCAGAACCCTTCTTATAAAGCTTACTATTTTCAATACGCAAATCTGAATTATAGTCTGTACCGTAGGTTAAGGTATTGGTCACGCCCTTAAATACGGCAAAATCAAGATAATGGCGGTCGTCACGATTAAGCACAACCGAGTCTGGATTCATGGAGAATAAAGTATTTTCGGCTTCGAGATATTCCTCCGCAGTGAGATCAGAAAGACTGGCTGGAACAAAATCAGTCAAAGCAGCGACCTGAATTGGCATCTTATAGAAGACATCCTTGCGCAAAGAATGAGCTGGCGCCGTCAAAACCAGATAATCGACATCAGCCTTCCAAGCGTCCTTAATAAACTTATAGAGATTACCAACCTTAATTTCTTCATCGGAAGCTAAGATTGCTGGACGAAAACCAGCCTGCTTCAACATGTAGTAAACATAATAAGCGGTCACAGTTTTACCGGTGGTGCCAGTGACACAAATGATTTTAAGGTCCTTCAAAATTTTTTCGTAATAGTGTGCGAGAAGTCTAACCTTGAGACTCTTCGGACGGGATTTGAGATTTGCTGCATTGTCCATATCTTAAATATACCACAGTTCGGGGCAAAAAATAAAACCAGAGATGAATTCTGGTTTTATTTATTCAGTTTGATTTTAGCGCCAAAGTGAATCTAGGGTATTCAAGCTATCCACGATACTATTAGTACTACTTTTAATCAAAGAAGCACTGATCAAAGTGATAGCAAGGGCGATGACAGCAGCAATGATAATATTAACGATAACCTTCTTATCTTCCTTAAGCTCAAGTTCTGCGCTCATAGCTTCGTAAACTACGAGACCGGAGAAAATCATACCGGCATAACCAATAGCACCAGCAATCGGAGCAGAGACATTCAAGATAAGTGGTGAAATCAGGCTGGCGGTAAGAATCCAAGCAAAGGAAGCCACGGAAACAATAGTAACCAAGCGGAAGTAATTCAACTGATTTTTCTTCATGATGAGACCAGCGAGGTAGTAAATACCAGCAATGGCAGCAATAGTGGCTAGAACAATCAAGAAATTACCGATGGTATTTTGGAACCAATCGAATTTATTTAAGAGACTAAAATCAAGACCGGCTTTCTTAGTACCAAAAAGTGAAGCTGGGCGAGAAACGGTTCTGAAAATAGCAAAAATTAAATTAAAGACGGTGTAAGTACCAGCAGCAATAACTGGAAGGAGCCAGCTATTATTAAAATCAGAATAACCTGCAATTCCCTTTTTTATACCAGTGACTGGTTTCTTAAAAACCGAGAGAATAAAAGAAACGGCTGGAATCTTTTTAAATTTCTCGATGTTTTCATTATTTTTTTCTTTGGCAGCACTCGCAGTGTTTTTGACTGAAGTGGTTTCTTTGGTGCTTGCAGGAGCTTTTTCCGAAGCGGTTTTTTCCATAGAAATCCTTTCTGAATAATTAAATATGTTTTAAGTATAACACAATCAAAATAGAGGTGAAACAAAAAATCGGCTAGTGGTTAGCCGATTAGTTTTAGAGATTTAGGAATTTAAGTTGAAGAGCTTGAGATAAGCTTCGGTAACTTTGGCTGGCTCACCCTCTTCGATAATTTTGCCTTTTTCAATCAAGATAGCACGGTCACAATAGGCCATCACATTTTCCATAGAATGCGTAACTAAAATCACGGTCTGTTTACCATGGAGTGAGGCGAAATAATCATTACATTTTTTCTGGAAGGCAGCATCACCTACAGCGAGAACTTCATCGAGAATGAGAATATCGCCACGCGCACGAATGGCGATGGAAAAGGCGAGACGTACTTGCATGCCAGAAGAATAATTTTTTAGTTTCTGGTCCATAAATTCTGGAAGTTCGGCAAAATTCACAATATCATCATACATGGCATCCATTTCTTGATTAGAAAAACCGAGCATGGCACCATTAAGATAGACATTTTCACGACCAGTGAGTTCAGGATTAAAACCGACCCCAAGCTCAATAAATGGTACAAGTGAACCATCAATCTCAATCTTACCCTTGGTAGGGGTATAAATCTGGGAGAGTAACTTCAAGAGAGTAGATTTACCAGAACCATTACGGCCAACGATACCGAGAAATTCGCCATCGTAAACCTTGAAACTAACATTGTTTAGAACTTGTTGTTCAGTGTAACCTTTAATGCCGCGCAGACGATTAAAAATAACTTGCTTCAAACCAAAAGAGCGCTCGGTAGGAAGTTTAAAAGTTTTGGAAAGATGCGAAACGGTGATGGCTACTTTACGTTCTTGTGTTTTTTCGGCGGCTTTTTCAGTAGACTTTTGAATAGATTTTTGAGTTTTCGACATTAGGCCTCCTCCGCAAAATATTTAGAGTGTTTTCGGAAATAGATACTACCGATAGTTAAAATAAATAAGGTGATTAAAACTGGCAAAAAGCGCAAGAAAATATTATCAATAAAATTCCAAACGGTAATAGATTGATTAGTAATTAAAAGATACCTAGCATCTTGAATGACCTGGGCGATAGGATTGAGCAGTAAAACCTTGGCCGCTACAACACTACTGGCGGAAACCATGGTGATCGGATAGATAATTGGTACTGCATAAAAAAGAGCCTGCATCAAGACTTCCCAGATGGAAGAAATATCACGATATTTGACATTAATTGAACCGAGGAAAAAAGCAATGCCAAGACTAAGTAGATAAAGTTCCAGAATCACCAGTGGTGCAAGTAGCCAAGTAAATGACGGCGTAACACCATTTAACAAGGCGAAAACAATAATCACACAGAGATTAATTAAAAAGTTAATCAAGGCAGTGATGGTAGACGAGACGACGATGATCCACTTTGGAAAACTAATTTTACGAAGTAGGTCACTCCGGCCGACGATAGCCTGAATACCCTGGCTAGTACATTCCGAAAAGAAACTCCAAAAAACTGTACCGGTCATCAGATAGACCGAATAGTGTGGAATATCGCCACCCATTTTCAAAATTTTAGCAAAAACGGTATACAAAATAGCAAACAAAAGCATTGGACGAAGGACGGCCCAAAGATAACCGAGGACGGAACCTTGATAGCGAATTTTAAAGTCGGTCTTGACTAATTCCTTCAGAAGAATGCTATTTTTACGGCTCCAAATTTTTGGAATATTCATAAATAAATTATATCATATGCGAGTTTTGACAAGAGTGCATGTTATAATCAAAACAAATGAAACCATTAATTTCTGTAATTATTCCAATCTATAATACGGGCGATTCGGCAGTCAAGTTGCTGGATAAACTGACTAAACAAAGTTACGAAAATCTAGAAATCATTTGCGTGGACGACGGATCGAAAGACGGGAGTTTTGATTTGGTCTCGGAATTCATTAGACAGAGTAAACTAAAAAATAAAAACCTCAACATGACGATTCTGCGCCAAAAAAATCAGGGGGCGGCGGGGGCGAGAAATTTGGGACTAAAAAAAGCTTCAGGCGAATATGTAACTTTCATTGATTCAGATGATGAAGTGAAAAAAACTCATATCGAAGATTTATGGAAGAGCTTAGAGAAAGATCCGAGAAATGCACTCTCGGTTTGTGGCTACGTTTATCGTCGTTTGAGAATGCAGACGGAAAAGAATTTCTTTACTAACGAAATTTGGACAGGCCTAGAAGAAGTGAATTTTCGCGCTTATATTTTAAGTTTACTAGCGAGTGATGGCCGGATGTACGCGGCGATTAATAAAATGTTCCGACTTTCGGTGATTAAAAAAGCAAAAGTAGAATTTCCAGTGGGTTGGGATTTTGCGGAAGATACGATGTTCGTAT
>SDRH01000034.1 GCA_007845165.1 TM7 phylum sp. oral taxon 351
ATTCTTCACGAAGAAGCTATCAATACCGAAAAAACTCCAACCATGCCAATCGATGTGGCTGGAGCGATGTCTCAAGGTCAAATTGGCTATTGGTTACAGAATGCCATGCGCAATCAGCTCGAATCTGAGGGAATTAAAAAACCTATCGCCGCTATCGTGACACAGGTTTTGGTTTCTAAGGATGACCCAGCTTTCAAAAATCCAAGCAAACCAATCGGCCCATTCTATACCGAAGAGGAAGCCAAAAAGCTCAGCAAAGAGCGTCATTTTACGGTTAAGGAAGACGCTGGTCGTGGCTGGCGCAAGGTAGTGCCTTCACCAATGCCACTTTCGATTATCGAATCGGAACTCGTCGAAATTGCCCTCGGCAATGGCGCCATTATTGTCGCCGGCGGTGGCGGTGGTATCCCAGTCTATTACGACGAATACGGTCGCCTAGTTGGCCTTGAGGCTGTCATCGATAAGGATTTCGCCGCCGAAAAACTCGCCGAAACTATCGACGCTGACATACTTCTGATTCTTACCGCGGTAGAAAATGTCAAAATCAACTTCAAAAAAGACAATGAGGAAAATCTCAAAACTCTCACCGCCGATGAGGCCTTTAAATATATCGCAAAGGGTGAATTTGCGGCTGGTAGCATGCTACCAAAGATTGAAGCTGGTATTAGCTTCGTTTCCAGTGGCAAAAATCGTACCTGCATTATCACCAATCCAGAGAATGCCATTAACGCCATTAATGGTAAAACTGGTACCCAAATTATTGGTGAATAGACACTAGATTAAAACACTTTAAAACAGAGTAGCTCCAGTCTACTCTGTTTTTTTCACCTCTGTTAATCATTGACTTTTATACTTAAAAATGCTATAATATAGATGTCGTTTTGGTGTTTATTAGGAGGGGATTATATGAACAAAACATTAACGAAGTATTTTGGCAAGACCTCATTAATGAGGATTTGGCACTCCAGTGTTGAAGATTTTACGGAGATACCGGAAGATCAGAGATTAAAACTGTATGCGATTTGCGAAAATCGTCCAGACAATCTCGAGGAAGTGTATAACTTCTTTGACCTACCGGACCCTCTATTTCGTAGTATTTACGACGAAGTAGGTACAAAGAATGGAGAAAAGCAATATCTCTATCCGTTCATCCAGGGTGCTGCCATCCCTGATCATATCGAAGAAGTAGTGGGACCAATCGGCGCTCAAACTTCCAAGTATCATCAGGAAAGCCTAAAAGATCACATTGCCTTGGTTGTAAAAAACCTATTCGATGCTGGTCTCAGTGGCACATTAGCAACTCAGTTGGCAGTTATGCATGATTTAGGTAAGAAATATACTTCCGCCACTAATAAGGTCGGACAGGTATGTTTCTATAATCATGCAGCCATCTCCGCGCTGATTGCGAAATATTGGCTACGCGGCACCGCCAGTCAGACTACGGTTAAGTACATTGTGGCAACGATCTACGCCCACATGTTGCCTTATACCGACTGGCAACGCGCCACCGATTTTAAAACCGGATTACCCAGAGATTTTCGTCATGAATTTGAGCTTCAGCTCAAGGACTTTTATGACGGACACCCTGGTGACATCCAGCGTACTATGGAATTGATTGATCTTCTCGCTAAATGCGACGAGGGGATTCAAGAAATTACTCCAGAATACGAACAAAAAATCGCTAGCGGTCGCGAGATTATTCATCTATATCGCCACGGCGCCTAGTAGTAATTAGTACCTTAGAAATAAGCCACCAGAACATCGGTGGTTTTTTCTTTTTTCTAGTATTTTTTAAAGAAATATGTTAAAATATACCCGTTACGCGCTCTAATTAGGAGTAAATATATTATGGCAAAAAAAGTAATTGGTAACTTAAAGTTACGCATCCCTGGTGGTAAGGCCACCGCAGGTCCTCCAGTTGGTTCAACCTTGGGTCAATGGGGCCTAAACATGATGGATTTTATCAATCCATTCAACGACAAAACCAAAGAATTCGCCGGCAAGAACGTCATCGTTCACATCCGCGTTTTCGATGATCGCACTTTTGATTGGGTTTGTCTCGGTCAACCAGTTGATGATTTAATTCGTGAAGAATTAAAGCTTCAAAAAGGTTCTGGTCGTCCAAACACCGAAAAAGTTGGTTCTATCACTCGTGAACAACTCGAGAAAATCGCCAACATCAAGATGAAGCAAATGAACGCTGTCGATCTTAAAGGTGCTATCAAGACCGTCGCTGGTACTGCCCGATCTATGGGTGTCACCATCGCCGAATAATTAATTAAAGTTAATTAATCGTGGGAGAGTTCGCTCGTTATTACCACAGAAAGAAATCAAATGTCAGAAGAACAAATCAAATCTACTGAAGAATTAAACCAAACTCCAGTCGAAACCGTCGAAGCTGAAGAAAAATTTGCCAAATCTGGTAAAAAATCTAAGAAGCACATCGAAGAAGTTAAGGCTGAAGAAGAGCGCAAAGCTCGTGCTGAAGAGCACAAGCAAGAAGCCCTAGAGGAAAAGCCAAAGGGTGCCAAGCCAGTCACTCGTTCAATCTTGGAACGCCGTGGTAAAAAATACCAAGCTGCTTACAAGAATATCGACAAGACCAAGGCTTACAGCCTCACCGACGCTATCAAGCTTGCCGTCGAAACCAACCCAGCTAAATTTGACGCTACCGTTGAAATTCACGCTCGTCTCGGTGTCGACCCACGCCAAGCTGACCAAAACATTCGCACTACCATCGTTCTTCCAAACGGTAACGGTAAGACTGTTCGCGTCGCTGTCTTCGCTCCAGAAGATGAATGCAAAAAAGCTAAAGCCGCTGGTGCCGACATCGCCGAAGATGCCGAATTCATCAAGCAACTTGAAAAGGGAATTATCAATTTCGACGTTCTCATTTCTACCCCAGCTTACATGCCAAAACTTGGTAAGTTTGCTCGCTTGCTCGGTCCTAAAGGTTTGATGCCAAACCCAAAGGCTGGTACTGTCACTCTCGATATCGAGAAGGCCGTCAAGGAATCTAAGGCTGGTAAGGTCGAATATCGTGTCGACAAGCAAGCCATCGTTCATATCGGTGTCGGTAAAACCAATTTCACTCTCGACCAATTGAATGAAAATGCTACCGTATTCATGGATTCTTTGAAGTCAATGAAACCAGCTTCTATCAAGGGTCAATACATTAAGAGTATCTTTATTTCTACCACCATGGGTCCATCCATCGCTGTAGAAAATATCTACAACTAAGCTCTTAATCTCTCTAAAATAAGCACCACTAGTTCGGTGCTTATTTTTTGAGACGTTTCATAGTTTAATCGATATCTATTAAATTTTACATCATTTTTCTTCCGCCATTTTATTCCATTTATGCTAAACTCGAAATAGATGTATTAACATAGATTTATCTATTAGGACTAGATAAATAACATAAGTGGGAGAGAAAAAACCGTGTCAAAGCGAGGAATTGGACAGACCGTCAGTGGTAGGTCGGTTTTTAATATATTATCAATCTTTTTAATCAGCACTTTATTTTGTTTGCTGCACTATGAAAGCACTCATGCCTCGACCGCCTCACTAGGCATGCCCGGTGAGGTTAAAGTCGAAACCGATTTTTCGACTGGAAGTAGAATGGAGTTTTCCAAATCTATCAATATTACCGTTAACACCAATAGTCCATTAGGTTACAAATTATTTTTTAGTAGCGACAGCGAGGATAATTCACTAGTGAGCAACGACCCTAAGAACGACTACTCTATCCCTTCTGTCTACGGATCTAATTATGTACTTTCTAGAGACATGCATAACCAGTACGGCTATAATATCAAAGATACTGACGATCAGATTTATCAACAGATACCAAGTCTTAGTAGTCCGCTCAAAATCAAGCAAGTCAAAGATCCACTTACTGCCGCCGATACTGTCAAATTCAACCTCGGCTTCGAACTCGAATCCTCTGCACAACCTGGCGAATATCATCGCAATCTAATTTTTACCCTCCTAGCCGAGGATCAAGCTTCTATCCAATTAGTTAATGGTATCGAAATTAATAAGGCCATCAAAAAAGCCGTGGGTATCACTGATGCGAACTATCTTGATAATCCGCTTACCACCACCCCGAACGATCTATGGCCAGAGGTTAATATTACCGTAGGTAGAAATAAATGCAGTGATGATATCACCAAAGAACGCACCTCGGTTATCTCCCTACCAGATTCCGACGCCGAAGTTTATCTCGGTGGCTATCGTAGCAGCTGGGATAATATCTGCATTTGGAGTAATGCTACAGAATTAATCTTCCCAGAAGATCTTTCCTATATGTATGCCGGACTTGGCGGGACTGACTATCATGTCTCTTTCAATTTTGCCGACGGCCGTAATAAATCTACGCTAAATTTTAAGAAAGTCAAAAATCTCGACCATCTATTCCACAATACTATCGCATATAACAACAGCTCCTTCGAAGCTTCTGACTTCTTTGAATATCTCAAAGATTCCCCGATCGAAAGTACTGAATCCATATTCGAAAATTCCACAGTCCAGACCGTTGAGAAATTCGCCGACATCGTGAATCGCACTAAAAATCTCGCCTATGCCTTCCGTAATACCAAATCATTAAACCAAGTTAATTTTTCCGATTGGATTATCGGTGAAGCCGAAGATACTAGATCTATGTTTGAAGGTAGTGGGATTGGTCAGGCCATCCTAAATAATGCCACCTTCGCTAAGACCAAAAACACCGAAAAAATGTTTAAAGATACTAATAGCTCTGCAAGTATTCAGCTGCCAAAGGCTGTTTTTGGTGAAACTATGAATACTAATAGTATGTTCATGAACAGTACATCGACCAAAATTCTTCTACCCCAAGCAACTTTCGCCAAATCTACCGACGCAGGCTCCATGTTTGAAAAAATTCCTCTTACCGAGTTTAATCTAGCTAGCGCCACTTTTGCTAATACGACCAACTTTAACAGCTTCTTTAAGGAAAGTGGAAACTATTACCTTACGCTAAAATTACCAAAATTATCCCTTGCCTCGGCAGAAAATCTCTCTCAGATGTTCTATAAATCCGAAATTAGCGGCCTCACCCTCAATGAAACATCCATGGGCGGTAATCATATTACTGATATGTCGAGCATGTTTCAGGATTGCCCTTATCTTACAGAGATAGATCTCCATAATATTTCCACTGGTCCGCTAGAAACTATTGCTAATATGTTTAAGCATCTTCCTTATATACAAAAAATCACTCTACCAAGCATCTTTAATACTGCAGCCGTTACAGATTTCAGTTCATTTCTCTCTGATAGTACTAAACTCACTACTTTAGAAAATAGCGATAAAATTAAGTTAAACAGTGCGATTAGCACTAGTCACATGTTTTATAATCTACCATTACTCGATCTCAAGGATTTTATCGAACATATCGAGTCCGAA
>SDRH01000035.1 GCA_007845165.1 TM7 phylum sp. oral taxon 351
ATATAATCTATATATTATTAGCTCAGCAAGTAACTTAAGGTGTACTTGCTTTAACCAAAGGAGTGCAAAGTGAAACAGTATGAACTTACTGTCTTAATTCATCCTGATCTCGAGATGAATTTGACACCAGCCTTAGACAAAATTAAGAAACTCATTGAGTCCAACGACGGTAAAATCGTCAAAGAAGTCAATGAAGGTAAGAAGCGTTTGGCCTACCCTATCGAAAAAGAAGACTACGCAGTCTACTACGCTTTCGATTTGGAACTTCCAGCTCAGGCTCCAGCCAAGATTTCTTCTACTCTTAATATCACCGAGGAAGTCTTACGTTATCTCTTAGTCACCGTCGACGAACGCAAAGCTAAATTTGAAGCTAAGCGCAAGGCCCGTGCTGACAAAAAAGAGTCTAAAGACGAAGAATAATTAAACAATTAAGTGAGGTATATTTATGGCGCGGGGATTTAGTAAAGCAATCATTATCGGTAATGTGGTTCGCGATCCAGAAACTAGAGCTACGACTTCTGGTTCAGAAGTTACTAGCTTCTCAGTGGCGGTGAACTACAATTACGTGATGAACGGCGAAAAGAAAGAACAAGTTTCTTATATCGAAGTTTCTGCTTGGGGTAAACCAGGCAATGTAATTGCTCAATATGCAAAAAAAGGTACACCAATCATGGTCTCAGGCCGCTTGTCTCAACGTACTTATGAAGATAAGACCGGTGCCAAGCGTTCCGCAGTGGAAATCGTTATGGAAGACTTTAACCTACTCGGTAGCAGGTCCCAAGAATCTACCACCAGTAGTTACAGTCAGGCCATGCCAGATTCTATTCCAGATGATATTCCAGATGGCGAAATCGACCTCAGTGAAGTACCATTCTAATAATTAAAGCGAGAAAAGAGAGAAAAAATGAGAAGAATCAAGAACGATCCAAATCTTTATTTCGATTATAAAGATGTCAAAACTATGCAACGCTACATCGATGTTTACGGTCGTATCGAACCAATCGCTAAGACTGGTTTGTCTGCTAAACAACAACGCCAATTGGCTGTCGCTGTTAAGCGTGCCCGTCACCTAGCCCTCCTACCATTCGTTTCAAATAACTAAAAAGGAGAATTATGTACGGACCAACCGATTTAAAGAAAAATACTCTAATTACTCTTGATGGTCAGCCATACAAGGTTATTGAATATTCCCAAAAAGTAATGGGACGTGGTGGCTCAATCGTCAACGTACGTGTCAAAAACTTAATCACTGGTGCGCTTATTCCTAAGACTTTTAAGGGTCAGGAAAAGATTGAACCAGCTGAAGTTTCTACCAAAAAAGTACAATATCTCTATCGTGATGAAGAGAAATTCTACTTCATGGACCCAAGTACTTTTGAGCAATATGAATTGTCTTCCGAGATGGTCGGCGATTCTAAAGATTTCATGAAGGACGGTGATGAGATGGAAATTCAGTTCTACAACGGAACTGCCATCAACCTCACCCTCCCTAAGAACCTTTGGCTTGAAGTTACCTACACTGAAAATGCCGTGAAGGGTGATACTTCTACTTCAGTCATGAAAGATGCTACCCTCGAAACTGGCGTAGTGATTAAGGTTCCTGCCTTTATCAAAGAAGGCGATGTGGTTTCTGTGGATACGGAAACTTACGCTTACCGTGAACGTAAAAAATAATTAGATGAAAAAAGCGATAGAATCTAAAAAATCTGAGGTTTCATCAGATGTAGTTTCTCGAGCGGAGAATAAGCTTGCTGGGGCATCGCAAGCTTTTTCTTTTGATTTTCGAGACAAGACCGTGCTAGATATTGGTTCGAGTACCGGTGGTTTTACCGAGTATGCTTTGCGCCGTGGTGCGAAGCGGGTTTTTGCGGTCGAAAAGGGAACCAACCAGATGAAGGCGCCGTTGCGCTTCGATCCGCGGATTACGCTTCTGGAAAAGACCGATATCTTTTTGGTGGATTTTACGCAGTTTGGTCCACTCGATGTGGTACTAGCTGATGTCTCTTTTGTCTCTCTGAAAAAGGTGCTCGCTCATGTGAAGCTCCAGCCCGAAGTCCGGACGGCCGACTTTTTGATGATGCTAAAACCTCAGTTTGAAGCCAAATCCTTTCAGCTTAAAAACGGTATCGTGAAAAACGAAAAAATCCGTCGTGAAATTATTAAAGATTTTGAACTTTGGCTCAAACAAAATCATTTTAAGGTCGTGGATAAACGCGATAATTTTCTGGCCGGCAAAAACGGCAATGTCGAGCGCTTCTATTATTTGAAATTAGTTGAAAACTCTGTCCGTTCGCATTATAATCATAAGTAATATGAACCCAGAAAATTCAAATTCTTATCAATCAGAGGAAAATCCAGTAGAAAATTCTGCCCCAATGGAAAACTCTGCCCCAGCAGAAAATTCTACCACCGTGGAAGAAGCTACCCCAGTAGAAAAAACTACAGCGGAAGATACCTACACTCCGTCGGTGCAGGAGCTTGCCATGACCTCTGATATGGCAGATGAAAAAGTCAAAGTTAAATTAGACCAAAAAGTCATTGCTATCATCGTCTCTGTCGCTGTACTGATCGTCGTAGTGGCAGGTTTTGGCATTTGGGCAATTGCGAAATCCAAAGCTGATAATCACGATAGTGCTTCCGGATCCAATTCTGCTCAGCAGTCAAAAGACGGCTCCTCCACGGCGAAGAAGACTGAGGCTTCCGCCGATGACGGATTAATCGATCCAGATAAGGATGAGGCCTATATCAAGAAAAAGACTGACTATACGGCCAACCCTGAAGAATACGTGAATAATTTCAATCTCGATGTGGCCTCCTGGGAAGATTTTGGTAATTTTACCTACCTACTTTTCTCCGATACGAATAATATCGAAGGCGAGAATTTTAAGGATAATGTCTTACAGGACCCAGATGAAGCGGTGAAGCGCCTCGATGCTTTGGAAGAAAAACTTGGTAGTGGTAATGAATCTCTGGAAAAACTCTTCACCCTCTATCGCGCTCATCTTTATCTCATCGCGAATAATCCAGATGTGGCGAAAATTTATCTCGATCAGGTGGATGAAAATTCTCTAACCAAGAATTTGAAGAAGCTCTATTATGAATTGGCTGCCAAATATTATGGACTCGCCGAAGACTACGATAAATCTCAGGAATATTACGACAAATATAATTCCGCCGAATAAAATAAAAAAATACCCAGATTGCTCTGGGTATTTTTCTTAGACTTTGTTGATCACTGGAATCACGATAGGGGTGTGGCCAGTGGCATCGAAGAGGATGCGAGTGATGTCTTCTTTGACTTCTTCTTTCAAGACTTTCACCTCTGGTTCGGTAGAGATAGACTTGTCGGTTTTTACCCGCAGGTAGTGACGAATCTTGCCAATCAATTCCTCAGAATTATCGAGATAGATAAAAGCACGTGACACGATATCTGGCGTCTTAATCAGGCGGCCAGTTTTCTTACTGATCGTCAGAACGATCATGAAAATACCTTCACGAGAAATGTGAATACGATCCTTCACTACGGCTTCATGTACTGGTTTATCGGCGTCATCATAAAGTTTGTTGCCTACTGAGATGCGGCCGTTTTTGCGGATGGTTTTGTTTGGTAGAAGCTCCACGATATCACCATCATCTGCTACTAGAATACGGTCGTGTGGAATTCCCACGACATTTTCCGCCATCTCCGCGTTATGTTCCATCATGAAGAATTCACCGTGGTATGGCAAATAGTTCAAAGGTTGTAAACGCGTCACGAAGTCGACGTGATCTTCGTAATAAGCGTGACCCGAAAGGTGAAGTGGGCCGATATTAGTGAGGTGGGTTTTACCGTTTTGAATTACCTGAGCACCTTCACGAAGTAGACCGTCCACGGTATTCACCACGTGTGGCTCGTTACCAGGAATTGGATTAGAAGAGAAGACGATGGTGTCACTAGCTTTAATCTTGATGAATTTATGAGCGCCGGTCACCATACGGTTAAGCACGGCGTTCAATTCGCCTTGTGAACCAGTACAGACGATTGTCACTTTATCATCTGGCAGCTTAATGATGTCTTCCATTTTCATCACGGTGTCTTTTGGTACCTTAATACACTTGGCACGAAGCGCCACTTCGATATTATTAATCATCGAGAAACCAGCAAAAGCTACCTTGCGACCACGTCGATAAGCTTGCTCCAAAATCATGCCGATACGATTAATCTGAGAAGAGAAACAGGAAATAATCACACGGCCATTCGCGTAGTGGTCCATCACCTTGCCGATATTATCACCGACGTCATATTCTGAATGTGGATGGTGACCTGGGGAATCGATGTTGGTCGATTCGTTCAACATCAAAGAGATACCTTCGTGTTTTACAATCTCATCGAGACGTTCAAGGTCGGATTGGCGGTCGATTGGGTTAGCTTCTGCGCGCCAGTCACCAGAGAGATAAATCACACCGTTCGGGGTACGAATCACTAGGCCACAGTTACCTGGAATCGAGTGCAGCATGTGAACAAATTCCACACTGAGATGTTCGGAAACTTGAATTTTTTCATGCTTGAATGGGTCAACCACATTGTAATTTAATTCTGGCAAGTCATCGACTTCGCTCATTTGGCGCTTAATCATACCGATAGTAAAATCGGTGGCATAAATTGGTGTAAGCGGGCCAAATTTTGGCAAAAGATGTTTACATGCGCCAATGTGATCAAGGTGAGCGTGGGTGAAGAGAATCGCTTTCACCTTACTAAGATTGTCTTCGAGATATTTAATATCCGGAATCATGTAGTTCACGCCTGGGTAATCCTCCGAAGCGAAAAGTACGCCCATGTCAATTACGATCATTTCGTTTTTGTATTCGATCACGGTCATGTTCTTACCGATGCCGAATTCACCGACACCACCGATCGGAATCACGCGCACCGCTTCTGGGTCTGGGCGAGCCGCCTTGAGTTGGGCGTTCGTCACCTGAGTACCATTATAGCCATTGAAGCGAGATTTATTTACTGGCACACCGATGATGTGCTGTGTAGCCTGGGCATTCACGTCTTGTGAAAGCATTCTCTGGTGATGTACCATTTCGCCACGACGGGTCGAAACCGAAAGATTCACTTTGCGAGAATCGTTATCGTTAGCTGCGGTGTTATTTTCGGCGGCGTTGCCTTGGTTACCACGCTTTTTGTTGTTTTTATTCTGGCGGTTATTGCGAGATTTTTGGTTGTCAGAATTATTTGCGCCGTTTACACTGTTTGCGCGATCCGATTTTTTACCACGAAAATCCTTGCCACCAGGTTTGAAATTGCTGTTAAAATTACGTTTTTGCGCCTGTTCAAAAATCACCGCGGCCCCAGTTTCTACTGGCTTTTCCTCGGTATTCTCGAAGTGACTGCGGCTCTGATTTTCTTCGAAGCGGCGTTTGATTTCCGGCAAACGTTCCGCCTGCATCCGCATCAACTTCGCACGACGCTCTTGTTCTTGTTTATTCATTTAATCCTTAAGTAGATAAGTTAATATTAAAATATTTTTGCACAAAAACCTCAGTGAGATTCGGGTTACAAGAAATATTAATTACCTCGATTATAGCAAATCTTAGGAGGGATTTCAAGGTGTGGATAATAGAGGGGTTTTAAAATTGAAATTATAAACATAAGAACTTTGACAAACTTACAAT
>SDRH01000003.1 GCA_007845165.1 TM7 phylum sp. oral taxon 351
GCCATCCTTATAGCGGTTAATGGATAAAGACCTGGCGCCGAAACCACAATAATGGCGAAGAAGCTGCTGGATAACAGATAGAGACTGAGCGTTATCATTAGCGTGGCAAACATAAAGAAGAGTAAGGCGTAGAATGGCGTGGAGAGGAATTCAGTGGTGAGGGCGACTTGAAAAACAATTACCGTGAGCATAATTGGTATGGCCTCAAGGAAAATAATTAGCCCGACCACAAGTGTTGAAACCAATGGAGATAGAGCGCTGTAAAACCCGTCGCGCATCTTGATTTCCTGGTGACCGGCGAGGAGATGGCGCGCCAAATAAATAGTGACTAGCCAGATAATAGTAAATAGAAGTATCGCGATGACGACCTGCGCATCATTCATGGTGGTGAGACCACCAGTGGAAATAATGCCGAGCAAAGTAAGCCCCGCTTTACCGACGGTGCCGATTTTACCATCCGCCACATCCTTATTAGTCTGTTCGACATTGGCTCTTACATCAGCAAGCGTATTTTCTGACATGGCGCCAATGAGAAAAATATAGAGACCCACAAAAATCAAAAGTAAGGGTAGGAAAATTTTCCAGAATTTGAAAAACATTTTAAAGACAGCATTAGCCTGACTAGTTAAGCTTGGTAGCTCAGTTTTACGCTGATAATCTTCATAATAAGAGCGCTTAAAGGAGCGGTGAAGCCGCACTTCGTCCTGCTTCTTGACTAACTGTTTCTTTTCGCGCGCAAGCTGCTTTTTTTGCTTCTGCTCCTGTTTTTGAAGTTTTTTCTGCTGCCTTTCGGCTTGACGCTGCACATGCTTTGAAACCAGATTTTTTTCATCGGAGGATGACTTAGATACTACTGATTTAGTTTTAGATTTTTTCATCAAATATTATCCTTTGCGCGCTCAAGACGTTCGATACGTTTTTCAATTGGTGGGTGAGTGCGGAAGAGTGAGTTGGTGCGACGCTTTTTCAGTGGATTATTGATAAACATCGCCTCAGTGGCAGTATTTTGACGACGCATCGGTTGACCGTGTTCGTCCAATTTCTTTAGGGCACTAATCAGGCCATCTGGGTAATGGGTAATTTCAGCGGCCGACATATCCGCGAGGTATTCACGTTCGCGCGAAATGGCCATCTGAGCAATTGTGGCGACTAGTGGCGCCAAAATCGAAGTAAAAAGCAGCGCGATCACCCCGACTGGACTATCCTGCTCATCCCGACGATTAGTATAAGAAATCATGCGAAGACCAATATCGGCAATGTAGCCTACTACGCTAACTAGGGCAAAAGCCACCAGAGAAACGCGAATATCGTAATTTTTAATATGTGAAATTTCGTGAGCTAGCACCCCGGCAAGCTCGTCTTTATCCATAATATTTAGCAAACCAGTGGTCACCGCAACCTTGGCATGTGTGGGATCGAGCCCAGTCGCAAAGGCGTTTGGGGCGGGATCATCAATCACGTAAATTTCTGGCATCGGCAGACCCGTGGTGATTGTGAGATTTTCTACAATATTATAAAGAGAACGGTAATCTTTTTTAGCGATAAGATGAGCACCAGTCATCGCCATAGCCATACTAGACGACAAAAAGACCATGATGCTGGCATAAATAATGGCAGAAACTAAAGTAAAAATAAAAATACTATTATCGCCGTAAACAGCCGCAAAAAGCGCCCCGATAAAACCAATAAAACCGACGAAGCCGGCGAGAATTAAAACGGTATTTCTTTTATTAGCTGCAATCTGAGAATACATATTCCCTTTCTGACAAGATCCAGTGGGTCGCCCCACTGGATATTAATTTGTCGTATTAATTGATTAGAAAGAAACTTTTGGAGCTTCTTGAATCTTGGCATTTTCCTCTTCAGAAACATTGTAGAATTCACGAGACTTGTAACCAAACATGCCAGCGAAGATATTAGCTGGGAAACGGACGATAAATTCGTTGTATTGGCGAACTGCACCATTGTAGTAACGGCGAGAAGCTTGAATTTTATCTTCAGTATCTTCGAGTTGATCTTGCAAACGGATGAAGTTTTCGTTAGCTTTTAACTCTGGGTAGCTTTCTGCAAGTGCGAAGATGTGACTAAGAGCAGATTTCATTTCCTTCTCTGCGCCAGCAACTTCAGCTGGAGTAGAGGCAGTAAGAACGCTCGAACGAGCCTTCACGACAGCTTCAAGAGTTTCACTTTCATGCTTAGTATAACCCTTAACGGTTTCGATAAGATTTGGAATGAGGTCAGCGCGGCGCTTCAATTGGACAAGAATGTCTGAGAAAGCATTATCGACGCGGACCTTGACGGTGACAACATGGTTATAAACAAAAATTGCATAGAGAGCAACTAGGATTACAACTGCGATTACACCGATTAAAATCATTTGTAGTGTGTTCATTTTACTCCTTGTTAATACTTTAATTATATCAGAAATCGAAAAAGTGGTAAGCTTTTTAGACACAAAATATCCCCACTAAAAGGGGGGTTTTAGTGGGGATAAATTGGTGCGAGCTAAGAGACTCTAACTCTCGACCTCTTCCTTGGAAGAGACGCGCACCTAAATGATATTAAATTGCTCACACTGAGCATTTTTCGTATCACACTGTCATCATGATTTTATATCACTTAGACAGATTTTAAGGTGCGTTTATTAATAATCTTATTATATGCCTATGGTTAAAGAATTGCAAGTGCTTTTTCATAGATTTTCTTCAATTTAGGGTTAGAAATATGAGTGTAAATTCTAGTTGTATCTAGACTCTCGTGACCCATGAGCTCTGCGATATATCTGATATCCACCTCTTTGTCTAAGAGTCTTGTGGCGAAAGAATGTCGGATTGTATGCGGATGAACGTTGATAAAATCTGAACGTTTACATGCATTCTGGAATATCTTCCTAACAGTATCTGAAGTAATCCTCTTCCCGTTTTGGGTTGCAATAAAAAGTGCTTTCTCATTGTCACTACGTTCAGCTAAATATTCCGCGATAGCTTCTTCTGTTTTTCTGGTAATAAAACAGATTCTAGGGTTCTTAGATTTACCGATTACCGTAAATTGGCGCTCCCTAATACTATTACGATTTAATAAACATAACTCACTAACACGAATACCTGAATCATAGAAAAGATTCACGATCGCCGTATTTCTTAGACGATTAATTCTAGAGTAACCCTTATACTTAGCACTAATCACTCCTATAAATCGCTCAATTTCTGACTCCGTGAGATAATTCACGACGCGCTTCTCACGTTTAGGGATTTTAATATCCTCTACGTCAATATCAGCCCAGCTCTTACGCACGCAACGCCTTAAAACTGATCTAAAACATATTATGTTTCCTCTAGCGGTATCTGGTCTCTGAAAACTACATAAATATTGATAAAACTTCGATACATCTAGTGGAGTGATATTCCTAACCTCAGTATCTGTGAAATACTCGATAACTAATTTTTCTGCATAGATATAAGACTCCAGCGTCTTCGGAGACAATCCTCTCGATATTACCTCAATCTCCCTATAGTTAGTAAAAGCCTCGCTTAGTTTCATACTCTCCCATTTTCTTTCCTACCTCCTCTTAAAATTATTAATTTGTTCTATATAGAAAATAATTAAATATTACTTATACTTCTATATAGAATTCTTTTTATTAAATATTAAATTTAATATCTATATAGACTAATTTTTGAAATTAATCTGTTATTCTCTGTCAAAAATTTATAAAGAAATAGTCAGAAATCTTAAGGAAAACTTTTCTAATTACGAAAGATTCAATAATTTTTTATTAAATACCCGAAAAATCACAATATAATACGTGTTTTTGCGGATTTTTCGTAAAATATGGAAATAAAAAAGCCATCCCCCAATGAAATTAGAACTGTTTTTAATTAGAGACCGAATAGGTTACTGTAGCTTTTACCACGGTCCTTAAGTATCTCAGCAAGCTTCGCACGTCCCTCGGGGTTAAAATTAGCCTTCACGTCCGCTTCTTGCTTCACTCTCTCGATATTGACTTGATATTCACGAGCTTTCTCGATCGCGCGATAAATCATTCTACGAATCATTTCTAAGGTCTTTTCAAGAGACTTACAGGACCAAATCGAAGCAAAATAATGCTCCGGATTATTCTTCTTCTTAGCTAATTTTACCGATTCTTCGAATTCTTTCTTGAAATGAATCTGACGATTCCTAAACATGGGTAGAAAATCATCATTTTTAATTAAATCCGAGGCTTTGCCTAGACGATTTCTTAAAGTTTCAATTCTTTTTTCTGACATTGTTAATTTCCCTAAATAAATCATTTTTTTGGGGAAAGAAAAACCCTCGAAGCAAAAGCTCCAGAGGGGTTTTCACAAATGCATTGTTTTTACACTTTAATAATAACTCAAGTCAGATTTTTTGTAAATTATTTTTGATAAAAAACATAAATTTTTATGTTTTATTATGTCATCTGTTTCATTGGGATTTTTGGAAATTTTTTGAAAACCGAAAAAGGACCTCTCTCATGAGGTTCTTTTTAACCTAACACCATACCTATGTTTTAATTACAGTTTACCCTGATCTTTTAATTTGTCGATTTTTCTATGGACGTATGAATTCCCGCCAATTCCGTCATAGTGTTCTAGAATATCATTGAATCGCTCATATTCAATCTCCGTGAGATCTCGTCCTCGCTCCATATCTGCTAAATATCGGGATATAAAGTTTTTGCATTGGGATAAATCAACATTACGAATCTCTTGGCTATTCTTCTCGAGTAGCCGAATCATCTCGCTATTATAATCTTCAATCTTTTTATTAATAGGATCTACTAAGCTAGTCACCCACTTTTTCATCATGTTGTCTAAGAATTTGGCGATAATACCGAGGCCAGTAATCACACCGGCGATTACAGAGATAAATGTCGTAATGTCTTCCACCGCAATCCGCATTTTATTTGTCTTTCTTTTTCAATAACTTAAAAGTAAATAACAACATCGTACCAGTAGACAGTAATAACTGACCAAGTAATTGGCCGAATGTCACTGCATCAGTGGTATTGATAAGTGCAACCACGAGCGGTGCCTGAGTTCCTGCAATAATCAGTAGATCTCCCAGTAAATATACGATCATTTTAGTTTTTGGTGAAAATTCCATGTCTTTATTCACTTCTCCGATAATTTCTTCTGCTTTTTCCATATTTTTCTTATGCTCCTCTATTAATTTTTGAACTTCTTCCGGCTTCATGCCAGGCTTGACTCCTGGGGCTGGGGCAATATCATCGCCAAATCCGTCATCTTTCTTAGCTTCCTCCTTGACTTCTTTTTCGGTGATAGGACGTTTCTCGTCTTCGTTAGGCACTTTAATCTCTACATCAGTCTCTCTAACTTCGCCATTAATAATCGATTCTGGAGAGATTACTGTATCTGTTGGTTCTAATGCTTCAGCTAAAATACCGTTATTAAAGCCCTTAGTCTTCGAATACAGTGTGCGATAATATTTCTTGCCGTTCACGGTTGTTTCTTGAACGAGATTGCTGATAATCATTCCTGCTTGAATATCGCCCTTATCTGCTCCAGTATCGAGATCGAGGATGTCAATTTTTTCTTTAGCTTTAAGTTCTAGAGGAGAAATATCAACCCAGGCTACCACTGGCTTTACTTCGACTACTGGTGGAAAGTTAATCGCATTGGCACGGTCTGCAATTTCTTGAAGTCTTGGGTAGAGGCTCGGACCTGGACAAACGGTAGAAGCTCCGTACCAGTCTTTATGGCCAGATAGAGTTGGCATATCGGCTTTAGGATTAATCCAAAGCCTACCAAGATTATTACGCTTAGCAATATCCGCAACAAGTTTTACGAGTGTTTCGAAGGTGTTTAGCGCGATTTCCCAGTTCGGCGCACCTGTGGAATTAATGGTCTCGATACCAACCGTCCTAACATTGCCCCACCAGTTAGAGCAATGCCAAGTAGTGTCAGCTTCGTCTACATACTGATGTATTTGATTACCTCCTACGCCATAATGTGCAGAACCATTACGCCCAGCACGAGCGAATGCTGCACCAATGGAATCAAGTGAAGTTGAGGCGGCATGATGTACTACAATGCCTTGAATTTTATTGCCCTCACGACCTTTGGTGTAGTTAGTAAGGTTAGCTGGCCACCACCTTGTTACTAGATTTGAATTACTCAATTTTTATCTCCTTTCTAAAAATCAAAAATATCAATAAAACTAAACCCGGGATTAAAATCCAAAAACGAATCAATAATACTATGGACGCAATTGATATTATCAATAGCAGTCCCCAAGTGATTAAGTTTCGCCAATTAATCTTCATAAATACTATCCTTGCTCCGCTTCAATACAATAATCAATAATAAAGTGCCACCAGTATGCGTTACGCATATTCTCTTTTAACTGCATTACCACGACGCTACGAAGGGAGTCTAGATAAAAACCCGCAACCCAGGTATTATCAGCTGTATCGTATAGCCATGGCACGGTTCTCCAAGACCCATTATTTGCTTTATTCTTAACAACCATTCGCATATCGATAACAGTTGCACACCTGTCAACCGTAACCTCTAGTGGCACATTGCCTTTACCAGAATAAACTTTACGGTAGATTTTTCGGCCGTCAATCCATGTACCAACCTCGACGGCTTCGGTACTAGAATATCGGTTAGGAATAATCGGTTTATTTGCTAGGTCACTATAACTACCAGTGTTTGCCACTGCCGCTAAATTATTCGGTTTCTTTTCTATTCCCGCGTACCATTTTCCGTTCTTATAGTAGTATGGTATCGCACCAACAGGGTCTTTTTTATCACCTATCATAACTCTTCCTTTCTTCTACTTTGTCCTATGCCAACGTTTAACCACGACGTATGGTGGCATGTTATTATGAGCTAATCCTCCGCCAACTGGTTCGACCATATCATTCGAATAGATATATTTTTTCGAAGTATTTGGTGACCACACAACACCCGACACACTATCTGTACCACTATAATTTGCCAAACTCATTTTATGTTGGTGTTTTGGTATTTCATCTATAGTCAGAATGTGTTCTTTCTCTCCACCAGTCTTACCAATAGTATTAAAACCAACTATATCTTTATCGATTGCTACTAATACTCTCCCCTTTGTGCCCTCAACCCATGTCCCTCCCCAAGCGACATTAGGGTTAAAGTTACTATCAGATGTTTCATAATATGTGCCAACTGGGTAAAAAATGTCTACAAATAGTCTAGCCGTTACATTTTGCTTAACCAGATATGTAGTGCCATCCTCACCATTCTCTGGTAGGTCATTAATAGTCTCCATCACTTCGACGCTACCGAGTGCGGGAACCCCCTCTAGGTCATTGAATTGGCCTGTGGTCGCAACTCGTGATAGTGTTGGTCTCCCTTTTAAGTCGGAGTAGTTACCAGTAGTCGCAACCGATGAGAGCCCACCTATCTTACCATCCACATATCTTTGTGAACTCTTTGCAAGATCGTCAACATATGTCTTCGTGACTTGCCCAGAACTTGAGGCAATTACTTTTAATGTATGGTTCTCAAGCTTCAATGTTTCAGTGTCAATATCACGAATATCAGCGATGGCTTCTATTTTTTCAATATTACGGTCAAGGCCCCTGACTTGCTTAGGGTCAATTTTATTTTCCATTTCTATTCTCCAATCTTCCTCATATACTTAACCTTAATCTCAGGCGTTAAATCCGTTCCAGTGACCGAGATATTTGTTAGTCCGTCATAAGTCCTAGCTTCCATAAGTTTATTCAGCTGTGCGAGTGTAGTTGGGTCTGTGATTTCTGTAATAACTGGTAGAGTAGGGAATACTACGATAACATTATTTGAGTTCAACCATGTTTTCCATTCATTAATGGTTGTAATTGTTCCATGATTAAAGAAAATCGATGAGCCGCCTCCACGAATCGCGAAGGTATCAGCTTTATTTGGGTATGCCTTCGCATTTTTGAAATGGGTACTAAATCCGTCTGGGTAATCAGAGACTGAGTTAATACTATTCGTTAGGTAGTAGATGTTTACGTTATCTTCGCTAGTTTTTACCCAGGACTCTGAGCCGTCGAATGTTTTTGTGCCTGTATTTTTCTCTAAATACCATTTGCCGTCCTTAGAATACACGCGGTCTTGATAGTTTCCGATTTTATTGAGTTCTGGCAATGCGGTAGAGGTGGTATTGCTATCAAAAGGAGTAAATTCAGTATCTTCACCGTCTTTCACCAATGTAATCCTTAGACGTAGGTTTTTATAATTCCAAAAACCCTGATTTGTCGCCTCGTTATGTGGGATCCAAACAAATGGCGTGTATTTTTCGTCTAAAACATCGGTGATATTAACATCGAATATCTTGGTCCCACCATTTAGATCTTCTGGTCTTAAATAAGAAGAATAAACCACACTGCCTTTTTGGATTGGAATCGAAGCAACAAAATTAGCACCAGCGAAGTTCTTTTCAACCGTGCCACCGAGATGCTCAACTACAAGCTTGTATTTACCAGCAGGGATGAAGCTCTTAGTATAAGTTGGCGTAATTAAAGATGACCCGATACTCACGGTGCCGTTTAGTGAAAATGACCCGTCTTCATAAGTCTTAATCTCAACATTATTTAGCGTACGATTACCGAACCTAGTGTTGAAGAGGTTTTTGCTTTGAATGTAAATGCCTGCGCCACTTACTTTATTGATAGTCTGTGGCAACTGTGGGCTTGGGCTAGCTAAGCCGCCAGTATATAGTTCGTAATCAGTGGCAGTGTCACCAACCTCAAGTTGCGCTTTAATCGTGTCTTTCAAGATTGAGCCATTAGCCGCTGAGATAAATAAATATCCAGCAATAATCGGTTGTGTGACAGTAAATGTGTTAGAGGTAGAAGTTGCGGTCAGGTTAGCAATAACATCAGAAATAGTATTATCTGCTAATTTATATTTGAACACAACTCTATATGTTCGTGAGTGGTCTATTGAGAATGTATAGGTACCGGCAGGCAGTGGGGTTGGAAAAACAGTATAATCTGTAATATTAGCCCACGAGCCAGTTGTTGTTCCAGAATATGTGACAGTCCCGTCATCCGATACAGTAGAAGAAATACCCTGGCTAGGAGCCGTTCTTGCGGTAATTTTTAGCATATTCTTGCCAGTAGTTTTAACCTGCTCAGTATTTCCATAAATACTCATCCCCAATATCTTAGTAGCAGAAGAATTAAGCTTAAGATTCGTGCCTTTTCCAGACTCTTTTGAGAATGCGTTTAAGATATCGGAGATGAGGGAATTTTGGCCAGATTGTTCTTTTGCAACTTTGGAAAATTGAGTATCAGACGACAATTTGTCCGTGGCAACAGCGGAATTCAGTAATGAGATATTTGTTGAATTTGTGGTTGCCTTTTGAGCCACGCTATTCAAGCCCTCGGTATTGGCTTCAACTTTAGTTGATAATTTACTAACTTCAGCGTCAATTTTTTTATCGACTGTTCCAATTCTATTCGCTACTGTAGTGGCGAAATTTGGATCGTCGCCAAGAGATTTAGCTAGCTCTTCTAGGGTATTTAGAGTTTCAGGGGCTGAATTTACGACTTCAGCGACTTTAGCATCAAGTTGAGCTTTAGTAACTAAGTGACTATCTTGGGTAGCGTTTTCTGCAGTTACGTGACCGTTTACTACCAATTCACCACGAACAGGATGAGTTGCACCGGCAGTAATTGGTAGAGCCTCAACATCATCAGCGGTTAATCTTATATCGTGCGATAGAAATTTGTCGTTGATCCTACGAGTTTTTGGAACATAATTTTCAGAAACTTCATGCACATCATTATTCAATACCGTCATCTGATTATTGACGCTTGAAATATTTGCATTGAGCGATGATAAGTTATCACTATGTGAATTAATAGCACTTTCATTATTGCTAATTCTAGTCGCGTGATTATTTAACGAGTCTCGAAGCTCGCTATCGGTCTTTTCTCTGTCGCGGACTTCACTATTAAATACATCAAGCGTTGCCAGCTCAATATTTCCGTCGCCATCAAGATTTGCTCCATTGATGGTCTTTAGGTTAATATCTCCAGTCTTACCATTGATGGAAATATTACCACCACTACTACTAGAATTATCATTAAGCACTATCTCTAACCGGCCAGCTGGTAAATCGTCGTAGTTAAGGGTGATTTCACCGCTTTGCAACACATAGCCATCCGAGTATACTACTCCGTTCATCAGAATATAAGAAACTTGAGAAGATTCGATACTGATGGGTAAAATATAAGTCCGTTTAATCCCATCCATATTAGCAATAAAAACACGCCTAGTCTTAATTGCCGGGATTGCGCCGCCGTCAATAGTCTGCCCGTTGCTTAGGGTGGCCTCTAGGCGATTAGTGTCTGTTATTTTAACATTAACGACACTATCGCCTTTTTCGCCAGTAGCACCGCGATCATTCGAATTAACTGAAACATGAATGATTTGAGAGTCATTATCTTCGATTGAGTGAATCACATTCATAGATTATCTCCTGCCTGTTTATTATTCGCCCCACCAACCACATCGAATGAGCCAATGAATACTCTTCTGGCGTTTGAGGACCCATCTGAATCGGTTTCGATAATATCGCAGAAATAAGTTTTGTCAGCGATTAAATATGTATCTTTTTCCGTGAGATTAAAAACTACCCTATTGGTTTCAGCCGGATCGATTACACCCTTAACCTTAAATAATGCAGAAGTATCTTCTTTATCAAAATCCCACTGTTTCTTCTTCGCTGTTAAATACAAAACTTTGCCAGTTTTAGTAATTGGCTGGCAATTTTCGTCAGTAAAAATAATCACAATTTTTTCTACGCAGCCGCGATTTAATGGTCTCATCCTAATTGTCCTGAGGCCGTTGGTCATTTTTTAGCTTCTTTCTTTTTGATTTTTGGGTCTAATCCACCTAGGAAAGAAATCTCAAAAATATCAGTGTTTTTGGCTGAATTTTCTTTTTTGAGCCCTTTTTCTTTTTCCTCTTCTTTAGAGAGGTAGTCTTGCAAAAAGCCCATGTGGCTTTTAGTATCAGCAGCCATTTCAATAAGCTTATCTTTTTTCGATTGGTCTTCTTCAAGATCAATTAGAGTATAGTAATTCGATAGAATATCGACGAGGTCACGCAAAGTCCGTTTGGCCACGTCTCGAGATGTTGGATGTTCGAAAGAATCCATTTGATTCCTATCACATCGCCATTATGGTTATTATAGCACATAACCAGAAGGAAGCGGCAGTAAATTTATTTATGATATTATTTAGATAAGGAGTTAAAAACAACGAAAAACCTTCATCTTTTGAATATACTATTTATCTAAGACCAAATGCTCTTAAGGACGGCAATTGAATAAAAATAGAATCTTTAACGATGCGGTTATAGCTGAGTGGAGATAGGCTAGTTTTCTATTGGAAAAATCATCCAAGTTGCGATACTGCCGTCTTGGGTAGTTGACGTCAAGACGCATCTACGTTTAATACTTTTATATCCTGATCTATCACACCGCCCTTCAGCCACAACTTGGGTTGGTGGATAGCTAATTATAAATTCATATAACCAACTATTGCCGTCTTTTTCTTTATTCGCAACCTTGACTAATGCGGAAGTTGCTTTTGACATCTCTATATCACTACATCGGCCGTCTGTTCCACAATACACAACATTGTCTACAGATGTACTGTCAGACCAATACTTTCGAGCATCCGTAATACCAATATAATGTTCTTTTGGTCTAACAAACAAATACCATCCAGCGACGCATAAAATAACAAAACCAACTATCTTCCACAAATTATTTTCCTTTTCCATAACGTTTATCCAATATTAGCTTTTATTAATCTCATCTTATATCAATATAATATATATTACAATTAAAAGAAGAGCCACTTATAGTAGCTCTTCTTTTTTCTTATTCTTCTGCATTTGCTCCAGCAAAGTTCTGAATAACTTGCCTTGCAGCTGCTAGCTTTCGTTTCTTAACTGCTTCGCTCTCGCCCCACTGTGGAATGTAGGCTCTACGGATTGATTCTCGTTCTTTCTCACTTATTTGTGCACCAGATTGTAAATAACCTAAGGCAGACTCAAGTGCCTCTGCTGAGCTTTTATATTCATTTCCACCTAAGTTCATAATACCACCAAGAATCGGTACATCTGCTACTGCTGAGCCAATATTAGCTTGTTGCTCTTCTAGGTTATTAAGAAGGTCCATAGCTACATTAGCTTTCTTTTGTGAATCTGTTAGCTTGGTTGGTTTGGTTTGTGGATTGAAAATTGCTTCTTGAGTTTTGTAGACATCAAGAATATTACCGTAGATGCCAGCTAACTTGGCGTATGAGGTAATGTCTCCAGCATTAAGTGCAAGTTGCATTGCATTGCCTATATTGGCTAATTGCCCAGTGATTGGGTTATTAGAGCCTCCCCGTGGTGCCCCACCCATCATATTCACGGTATTCTGTGCAGCATTACCGCCCATTGTGCTGCCAAGGATAGCGTTTTGTACATATTGGGCATTTTCACCATAACCATCCTGATCATATCCATAATCCTGCATATATTGTTGTTGCTTAGCTTGGATTCCATCTTCATTTAGTTCTGGGTGTTGTAGTGTGTCTTGCACTTTATATGCATTGTCATTCCCGACGCCACGTCCAATCATATTCAACGCGGTCTGTGGGATTACTTCTCTACCAAGTAGTAAAGACGAAAGATTGGTAATTTTATTGTCTGGGGTTTTTGGTTGTTTTGAAGTAGTAGTAGATAAGTTGGCAGGGTTACTTTTAGCTTCTGCTTGATCGGCCATGTAATTATAGGCTTTCGCCCTGACGCGGTCAGCCACATTAGAGCTTGCAATGTCGCCTAACAATTTGCCAAGAACTGGAGTTTTTGAAATCATACCAGCGATTCTGCGACCTTCATTGGCTGCGTCCCCGACACGCTGGCCATAAGTACCGTAATTCATATATTGGTTATCAATGATTTTACCCATATTAACGAATGGCGCAACGGTGCTGCGTAACTCTCCAACATCACCAGATTTCATGATTGTATTGTCGACGTAGTTCGCCCACTTCTCGTTCTTAGGCGCTAAACTCTTAAGTTCACTTGCTACTTCTGGTGTAAGTGCTCCTTCAATATTTGCTCCGCCATATAGTCTATCTTTAAGAACTTCGGTGATGGAATCCAATACTTTAGCTTTATCACCTCGCTCTGGAGTGGTCATGCGATAATTATTGCCAGACTTGCCTTTTAATTCTGCCGAACGCTTCTCAAGTGCCTTAATGGTATCAAAAACATCTTCTGGTTGGTCTAATCCAGTGATTGAGCCCTCTCGTCTTGATGGTAAACGATTAAGCTGAGCATCAATTGAGGCGCGAATTGCCTTCTCATCCGTAGTACCAGATAGTCCATTCAAAGCAATCTGTTCATCGATGATTTTATTAATATCTGAACTAGTGTCGACTGGTTTAGCTGTAGATACTAGCTTTTGAGTAAGTTTAGTAACTTTACCATTTGCTCCAGTAATACTATTAATAATATTTTCAACTTCAGCAGGCTTAACAAAACCAGCATCGGCTACTTTTTGCACATTCTCTAGTGCATTTGCAGAACGTGCCATTGGTTTGTCGATGGTACCATACTGGTCGAGTAATGCCTGAGCGGCTTTTAGCCGTAATTGCCCAGCGGCAGAGGTTTTACTATTGATATTTTGGTTGTTTTGTGATATATTACCAGTGGCGGCACCCAATCTATTGGGTGCCTGACCCTTTTCTGGGTTCTCTACTGTATTTCCAAAATTATTTAGTTTACGCTTATTCTGTGGTATTACACTCAGAATTTCATTTTCGCCGTTTTTTAGCCCTATTGGGATCATTCCACTAGGGTCATTTCTATTTATAAATGCTACTGAATTCGGATTTGACGAATTATTAGGCAATATTTCTTTTCCATCTCCAAACATGGCATTATATGCGGTATTTGCTAGGCTTTCTGGTGTATTCTTTTGAGGATTTTCAGCAAAACGTTTTTGTGCATGCTCCGCTGCATTGTAGTTGTCTAAGTATATATTTCCATCTTCATTAATGTTTTGTCGCCCAAGTGTATTCTGGATATTATTAGCAGTCGACACATCATCTGGTTTTAATCTTCCAACCCAATTTTTTCCCTCCTCAAAATCACCAGTAAGCCCATTCTCAAACGATGATTCCAGTCTTCTTTTAACTCCTGCATTAGGTGTTAAATCTGTTTGTGGAATTGGTAATTTACCGTCTACATATGCACTTCTTATTTTATCAACAGCAAGATCCTTAGCATTTCTTATGGCACCCGTAACGCTGCCAGAAATACCACCCTGCAAAGCTCCAGAGCCAGCCGTAGACATAGCATTACCAATAGCATCACCAAGACTGCCACCTTCGAGAGCAGTGGCCATGCCGCCGCCGACAGCTCCACCAGTAGCACCAGAGATAGCTCCACGTACAAAATTACTCTTGCCGGCGTTTAGAATTTTTTGACCAATCATACCTAACTGGCCAGCTGTTTGCTTTTCGGCTAGATCGCCCATTTTTTTGCCAACAAAATCATTCATTTTGGAGGTCGCAGCACCAGTAACCGCACCAGCAGCTGCACTTTTTAGAGCATTACCGAGATCGGCGTCATTGCCTTTTTCTTTATACTCATTAGCAAGCCCCGAAACAGCTCCTTGAGCAACATTAGCTACGGGACTACCTCCACCCGGGAGGAAATTAGTTAAGGTTGTCGCTGCATCCAACGCCTCACCTGCCGCTTTACCATAGTTAATCTGACCCTTAGAGTCCGTACCATAAAGCCAACGCTTAAAAGCATCGGTATTTTTACCTTCGTTATAACCTCTCCTAGCCTCTTCTCCGCCCATTAAGTCCATAGCAGAAGTTATGCCGGTTCCGAGCATACCAATCGTACTCTTACCTACATTAGCGGCTGAGTCGGTGATACCCTTGCCTAATCCAACCAGTCCTGATAAAAACTCCCCTAATCCAAAACCTTTTTTCTTATTATCTGTCATCCTTTTACTCCATTAAATCCCAGGTATATACGTATTAACTAAAACATCACGACCGTTACGTTTTTCTGTTGTTTGAATTGGGTTGATGACGCCTTGATTACCAAATCTGTCAACGTATCTACCACTAGAATCAATCGAAGATCTACCAAAACCACTACCTCTCAATCTTTGATTTTCCTTAGATAATTGATTGACCTGATTAAGGTATTGAGCAAGCCTGTTATCTTGATCTAATTGTCTTCTTTGTAGTGCTAATCTCTGCTGTTCAAGAGCATACTGTTTATCCTGAGCAACCGCAGCATCATATCTTGATATCCCATATCGATGTGCTTCTGATGCCAAGTTAGCCATTTGGCTCTCTAGACTCATTCTATTTTGGTTAATTTGGGAAATATAATTCCCTCGGCTTTTATCAAAGTTCGTCTGGAGTTGAGATTGGGCTGGCGCAAAAGTCTGTGCGTAATATTTACGGTTAGCAATGTTTGCTTGCCCACCAAAACTACCGCCATTACCAGCAGCAGCTAGGGACGCTGCTTCGGCTGCAGTATCTCGATTACGTTCTAATGTTTGTTGGTCCAGTTTGTACTGATTCTGTAGAGATTGTAACCCCTGGGATTCTTGGCCTGCTAACGCGTTAATTTGATTCTGAATAGCTTGCCTTGCGGGCTCGTAACTCCTAGTGACCTCAGCCTGGTATTCCGCTAAAGATTTTACCATGTGAAAATTTTACTATCACATCGCCATTATTTTTATTATATCATATTATGGCAGATAGAATCCTGAGATACTAAACGTAAACGCTTCAGCGTGTGTAGTACTTTCACCAGATAATTGAATGCATTGCACGGTTAGTCGAATAGTATCAGCGTTAATTGACTTTATAAATGCACTATAGACTGCGTCAGTATAGATTATTTGAACAGTTCCTGGCATTACCATATCTAATGAATGTGATTTTATGTTAACTCGCTGAATCGTATTCGCATTTGGCACTACTATGTCTATGTAGTCCTCTCGCCATTTTTCACGGCTTACCGGCATATTCATATGACTAGTTACTGTATGATTAATTTGAAAGGCCTGTGCAAGAGCCGGAAAATCCGAGTTTATTATAAAATTAGACAGTTTAACCATTTTGGCCCCCGTATATACGAAAATGAATTTTTTTGATATCTTGGTTCTCTCCGTCGGTACGCACTATTATTTTTTTATCAGTAATTTTAATATAGACAACTCTGCTCCCGAGACTCGAATAATTAACTCCGTTTGGATCATAAGTATTAATAAATTTTTTTATTTCGCTCTCACTATTTTCTTGCCATGCTTCGACTTCTGGGATATAGCCAAGGTTATGTTCATACATTATGTTTTCGCCGCTATCCCACTTAACTTCATATACTCCCGATTTAACTAATTTTGAATAATTAAAATCGGTATTAAAGTTAAAATTAGAGTAGCGCGTTGATGGAATAGCCACATCTACATCTTTATCGCTTGGAGCAAGCCCAAAAAGCCTAGCCTTGGCAGGTTTGCTGCTTCTAAAATAATTTATAAGCGTTATATCTTTACTAGTTGCCTTCACCTGGATACTGCCGGTAGATTCTCCGGAAATTACAGGGGTATCTATTGGCATGGAAGACCTCCAGTCATCTGTTGAAAAGATACCTAAAAGAAGAGGCGTAAAATTTAAGTTATGCACAATTTTTACGCCCACGAATGAGAATGGTACCTCAATTTCCCGTATATAAATTACGTGTTCTATCGGAAAATCTAAATTAAAGATAAATCTACGTGGATTATTCATTTGTTTAACTCATCCATAACATCTATACCTTCTTTTGTTATCCACAAGCCAATATGACCATCTTTCGGGTGCTGGCCCAGTAATATCCTCTGTTTGCCGCCAGTATCACTTAAGGTGATGCCGTATTTTTTGTTTGGCAATCTCCCCATCACGACAGCATTTCCACCTGCCTGTTTATAGCTTTTTGTTGTCGCCTCGGCATCCAAGGCCATTAGGTCTCGATTAATAAGCTGTAACGCCTGTTGCAGGTTGGCGTTTGAAGGTATTGGAGTAAATCTATTAGCCATTATCGAATCCTCTGTGTCTGCACGGTTAATGTATGTGATTTGAAATTAACTGGCTCGAATGCAGCGTGATGCTGATACCTAATCTGGCACCGCTTAAATTCACCGTGTACTTTAGGTATAGTAGTCAGCTTAGTCTCGACGACCCCCGTATATTCCCTAGTATTATCCCAGACATAATTCATTTTTATATTTACTTTATTTTTAAGGTTGACTGAAAAAGCATATTTGACATCGTCTGAATAATCTAAAGCATAGCCACATTCTACGGTGTACGGTTTTTGTGATGTTGCGAATTCCGGCCTCCATTTAGTAATACGATGAAGTTGGCTAGGCGATCCAAAATGCTGATATCCTGTATTAATGTCAAAATCAATTGCTCTACCAAGGTCGTTATAGTCGTTAGATAGGTCTTCTGCAAGCATTAACATTCCAATCTTAGAATGTCCACAAATAAGTCTATTCGAAGTATTTCTTCGCCCTGAAGTAGATGCCACATAAGTATTGGTGTCGAAACTCTCCCATAGTCTCAAGTTCAGGTTATAAACTAGACAGCTGTCATTCTCCCCTCCCTTATTGCTTGAATAAAAAACATACAGACGGTTATTGTAGATATCTACCACAATCTTCTCCTTATCTGCGATAGAATCGTAAACATTCTGGATAGAGGATTCCGTCAGAGACGATTCACTAGCGCCATCAAAGATAAAAATACCTTTATCATTAGCAAAATAGGCGTAGTTTGAATCACAGACTACCGACTCCTGGCTAAATGTACCACCTTGAGCGTTAGATTCTTGTTGTGTCCAAGTATCTGCAGTTTGGCTAAACATCTGATACTTGTGATTCCTGGTCTGAATATAAATAACACCACCAAGCTTAAACATGGCTGTGAGCGGGTCCCCTGTTTGAATCGCTGGGAAATTTTGGTAGAAATCACGATCAAACTTATCATACGAATTAATTGGCTTAGATTTTAAGAATGTACCATATGGATAAGACCAAATTGCCTTGGTATCCACCTCCGCATCAAAATAGATAAGGTTATCTTCTTGACCATCCATAATATTTGACAACTTGGCTTTAAGATCAGTGTCTGTTTGTGTGTCAATAGTCGGAATTACCGAAGTAGACCAATTGACCGGATCTAACAGATTGACCGATTCTTTGCCATCCACATACCTAATTTTATTCAAGTTCTGATTAAATCTGACATTCTTAGTGCCAGCTGGGAGGTCTCTGATTTTGACCACACCACCATCTACTGCCATCCTGTAGAGCTCAGACTTATTTTCCGTGATGAATGGGAACAGAATCGTTTTATCGCCGTTAATATTCGCTTCAAAAACATTTGGAATATAACCTGCCTCTGCCGTATGGAGTTGATATATAACATCGTCACCTAAAACCGCAAGCCTAAAATCTCTATCTTCATTATGCTGGAGCCCGATTTTTACCGTGATATTCTCGTTCTGTTTAATTTCTGGAGCATCTATAAAAATAAACTCTACTTCTTGCTCCGAGTTCTGAGCGGGAATATCTACACATGATTTAGTAATTAATTTATCCTCATTATTGTAGACCCTAGCCTCAAGGATACCGTAAGTGCCATCACTGACTAATATTTTGACCTTAAGAGAATAAATAACACTATTGCTGGGAACTACAACACCAAATTGCTTCTTATCTTCGTCGAAAGAGTACCCAGAGCTTCGGTAATTTTCTACTAAAATACGTTTACCAATTGGCTCACAGAGCTTTGTGAAGCCTCTTCTGGTTTTATACTCACCAATCCTCTCAAAACGAGCATTCTGCGCCAAGTATAGCTCCTCCGAGGTCATTGTGTCGTTAGGCTTATATGTTTTGATACCCTTAGAAAAATTAGTAGTAACTGGTGAACTTTTGGCTGTAGAGGTACTTGGGATAGTCCCCACCTTATTAAAGTGCGAGGTAGGCATTTTTAATCTCCATATTTTAGGTTAAGTGGTAATTTTGCACGATTTTTTAATTTCATTTGCCTCATTCCATATCGTGTTTTTAGGTTAGTGATAATAACTTCTGCTTTATTTTCATAAATTTGAGCGTAATCAAAATTGTCACGTAGTCTCTCCGCTCTCGATAACGCTAAGTAGATTATCGCTTCGCTATATTCATAAGGCAGGATTGGCTCATCGTCATCTTCAACCATCTCCGTAGGTTTCGCTAGATAGAGATGTTGGATAGTGAGACTATCATTCCAGCAATTACGACTTTCTGAATTATCAGTAAGTTTATATAAAACCTTATTACCGAAGGTTGTATATTTGTTTAATGATTTAAGATTAAAGAAGTCTTCGTAAGGTATATAATCTAGTTGTTTTTTATTGCCATCTTTATTTACTGCAAAGATCATAAATGTTGATTGATAATCCCTAGGCAAATCAAGTTCCGTTTCTGATGGAGAGACATCAATCTCGTCAATTTTTTCTAAAAATGTATGTTTTTCCTCGCCCAATATCTCAAATTGAGCATCATTAATGAACTCCTTGATAATATCATCGGAGAATTCTTCGTCATTGAGTCTAGTTTTAACTCTTCGTATTAGATTGCCAAATGTGTAGTTGTCCAAAATTGAACCTGTCACATCGCCATTACTTTTAGTATAACACAGAAAAAGACACCCCTCGGCGAAGTGTCTTTTTTATTTGTTTTAGTGTTTTGTTTTAACCCCTACTAGGCGGATACAATAGAAGCAACTGCGTTCTTTTTGCCGTTTAAGACGAAAGTCTCATAAATAAAACGACCAGTGAGAACGGTACCATCAACCATTTCAGAATCAGTGATAATACGAGTCTTTACAATTTGCTTAGCACCTAGAACAGCATCTTTATGCCACATGACAGCATAGGTCTTGGTTGGCATATAGGAAGTAGGGACTTTTACAACAGGAACACCATCAAGCTCTCCTACAAAGCCACGTCCGATAAGCTTGCTTGCATATTCAGAGCCGTTAGTAGTAGTAACAATGTTTTCCTTAATCATTGTATAGAATTTTGGTGTTATATATAATACACGACCAGCGACTGGTACCTGTGCCTCGTCAAGGAACTCACCCATCTTAAGGGTATCAAGATACGCCTTGCCAGCTGTTGCGGTGATTTTTTGGTTAACGGCATTTGCACCATTAGCTGCAACAGCAATGCGATTTTTATCGATTTCTGGAGCAACTTGCTCTTGTAACTGAGCTTTCATAATAGCTCCAGCACGCTTGGCCATAACCTGTTGCTTAGCGTTACCGTCATCGATTGTGAGCTTGAAGGTGCGGTCTTTTGTCAAGGTGTACGGAGTAACCACATCTTGAAGTTCGTTGTTACCACCATAGCGATCGCCAGTAGCGGTGCGGTCGTAATCTTTAAGAGGTACAGTTGTCACTGTATAAACATTAATAGTTTTGACGCCATCAAAAGTGTAATCTTTATTAACGAAGTCATCGGTATATGAACCGTGAGAAAAAGCTTGATCAAGCTTATCTGAATATTTTTGGGCTAAATTAACAGCCATTTTTGAATCCTTTCTAATTTATTAATTAGCCAAGCAATCCATCTAGGAATGGGTCATCTTCCTCCTTTTCTCCGAATTGTGAAGAGTCTGAAGATTGCATTGCGGGTCTTTTTAGTGCTTGGCGTGCCGCCATTTCTTTTTTAATCTCTTCCTTAAGCTCAGAGCGAATTGAGTCGGCTTTCATCGCATCAGCCCCAACGATCTTATATACGTCGTCGAGCGAAAGTTGACCATTAACTACCAATAAACCCTTGGTCATGATTTGACCATTCTCGGGGTTAATCAGTGGGTCACCGTTCATATCGGTAACAGGCTGCGACAAATACTCAACCATTTTTTGTTCTGCTTCAGGCGTGAGCTCTACGGATTGCTTCCATTTGTTTGCCTCCAGTTCGGCTTTCATAGCCCTAACCTCTGCTAGCGCCCTAATATCAGCTGGAGCTTCATCCCCAACCGAGTTCCGTGTCATTTCACGCTCGAGTTGGGCCTTTTCTTGAGACTTTTTATAGAACTCTTTTTCAACATCTCTATACATTTTTGCGATTTTACGAGCCGCTTCCGGATCGCTAGGATCAATCCCCTTTTTTGATAAAAACTCAACAATATCATCATCAGTTTGCGAATCGGTATTAGATTCGGCTGATTCAGCCTCTGTTTTTTCAGCGTTAGATGTTGACTGCTCATTGGTTTCTTCGACTGCTGAATCGCCATGACTTTCTACGGTTTGCTCGGTGGAGTCCTCGAAAATCATTTCTTCAGTTCCAGTTTCACCTTCTTTGAACATTTTTTTCTCCTTTGAGATTATTTTTTATGTACGGACGGGTTACGTTTAACCCGTCAGCCCAACTCTTTTCACAATGGCGACGTGGAGACCCTTGTCTCAATTAATTAATAATTAATAAAAGAGTTGAGGTGACGGTTATGCTTGAATACCAACGTTTTCGTCCTATTTATCCTCCTTCAATTCTTTCTTGGCTTGCTCAATTCCGACATTAATGTATTGAATCACCACATCAACTCCTATGGCTCGATCTATCATTCTTACAACGTCGCTCTGAGGTGCGACCATGGATGATTCTAAATAAGATTGCTTTAAGTTAAACAGTTTACTCATAAGCTTTTTGCCAACTTTAGAATCCCAGAAGGTTTTCCACTCTACTGGGGTAACTTTATCTTTCTCTTCGCCCTTAATGTCCATATTCGTCTCCTTCAGTTTGTTCACCTTCCATAACCTCTTGTAGAGGTAATTCGATATCTTGTGGCCCTACTTCTTCACCTTGAGGTAATTGATCCTGTTGCCCTTGTTCTGATTGTTCAGGTGGTTTAATAATCTGTTCGATTTCTTCCTGAGTTAATTCTGGGAACATCTTCCTAAACATAATCTTTTTGAGTGCCGGTAGGTTGTTCGTAGGGTCTTGTATTAGGATTTGGTAGGCTTGCGTGTACGAATCACGTTCCTCAGATTTCTGCAACCTACGCTGAACGTCTAGTGTTATCATCGGGGTATATTCACCCAGAAAAGCTCGTGGATTCACTTCAGTAAACGACACATTGGCATCCTGTAGGGTTCTTACCCACATTTGCTCCGGGGCATAAAGCTGGATGAGCTTGAGAACAATCTTTGCCTCTTGAAAGAAAAATTCATTAGCAAGTGTTTGAGCTTTCTCTTGGATTCTAGAGTCCATTTGCCCGAGCATATTCTTGATTTCAGTAGCAGTAGTACTACCTGTCGCACTAGCGCCCTTAGATATACGACTAATGGCCGAGGATTCGCGAATCTCATCTTTAATATTTAATCTTTCTTGTGTTATCCCAGTTGGAATTGATGGTGGGTTGTTCCATGACATCGCTCCATTTGGTAGTGGATAGATTTTCCCTGGGGTCGGGTCCATATCATCAATCCATTCTGAATATTTTGGATCTAATGTCTTCTCAGGATAAAGGGTATATAATAAGGCTTCTATATTTAATTCGGTCAGCTCATTTAAGAGTTCTTGTTGGTCTGCAATAATATCAACGTCGGAATCGCCGTATGGTAATGAAATATCAGCATAGATTCGACCATGAGAAAATGGTAGGAGGCCCTCGATTTTATCATATTCATCCACACTCTCGCCCCTAATCTTCGCTTCAACTTTTCTTTGTGCCAGCTGAGATTTTGCTATTGAATAATGAGGATTTTCACGTTCTTCAATAATCGTAGTACGGTTAGCAATAACTACAACGCGCTTTTTTGTCCAGATTTCAATTAATTCGACTCGGTCTTTATCATTGTCAATAGAGCCAATAGCTTGGTCTTTCTTAGATTTATCATCATCTTCATCTTTGCCACCAGAAACAACCTCATCGAGATTCTTATAACGTTTTTTATAACTATCTGTCTTAAAATCATAAATAGTTTCTTCTTCAAGAGATTTTTTGTCAGCAAAAAATCTACGACCTACATATTTCCAATCCTCATAAGATGAGGATGACGGGTCGATAATCATATCCCTAATTGGAATATTTATTTTATGGACATAACCGCCGTTACGCTCTTCAACCCATTCGTAAAAAGCACAGAAATTACCGGTTATTAGTCCTTGGCGGCCATTAATTTTGTTTTTCTGCACCCAATTATCTCTCAGGGAAAAATCTGAATAAATTTCGTTAAGTACTTTAGTATCGGCTTCCTGATCAGGATGGTTAGGTACGTAATTAACCAAAGGGTTAGAGTTAAATAGTTCAGCTACGATTGTGTTGACGGCTGAATTGACCATTGGAACGAAAGTTTTAACGACACCGTCATGGCTACGCTTTACTCGAATATTACGATAAAGTTTCCAGTTATTCTCCCACTTTTGGTGGTAGTTCTGTTTAGCGTAATTCCAAGAACGCTCAAATTTGCTAAGCCATTTTGTTAGCTCAGCATCTTTTTCGCCAGATTGTTTTTTCTTTTGTTCAGTCAAATCTAAACCGAACACATCGCCATTTTTTATATTATACAACATAACCACTTTACCTACAATAATTTAACCCCAATTATCCTTAGTTTTACGGAATACTTTCGGGGTGTAAGACTTGAATTTAACTTTTAACTTTACATCCAGCTGCTCTGTTTTAGCCATTAAAGCGTAGATAAACGCTGAACTACTATGTGAGGACCAGTCGTGTTCAGGCTTGTTTTTTAAGAGTTTATTTTTATCATCATATTCATAATGATAAGCCCTTAAGCATTCAAGGCCTCTTTGGCATTTTTCTTCATCAAACCAACAGAGTGAGAATTTTGGACGTGCAACTAGATCAATATCATCCTGTCCCAGGCTAAAATTAGTAGGTCTCAAGACTTCAATGTTATAGATTCCATGATTATTGAAAAATTCTACCCTGGTCATACCGGTTTGCAATTCACGAGCCTTTGAGTCGTGCGGTAGGAAGTGAGTAGTGTATTGATAAGGTTTGTTCTGGATATATGAAATATAATGCCCTAAATCCTCATTTGACCCCTCATAATGATCTATAAAATGTATCTCCCTGCCTACTACCTGGAAGAACCAAATCACGGTAGAATCCCCGATACCTAGGTCCCACGCAGTATAGACTCCAGTGGAAGCGTCGTATGGCACCTTCGTAATTCTACCTTCACTGCGGGCCTGAGCAAACTGTTTGCCAAATACAGAGCCTGTCTTAGCAGTCATTGGCTCACCTAGCCAGACATGATCAAACATTTCTGGGTTATCGATTCGCATTTTTTCACGCTCCTCGATAATCTCCTTGCTAAGTAGCGATTCGATTGCGTCTGAATTAATCTTCTGAACAAATGTTCTGTTATCTGCCCTTTTTACGATTAATTCCCATACTGGGTCATTTTCAGTTAATCTGTTAAATGTCCAGATGAGCCGGCTTCCAGCCTTACGAATCGTAGGGACAAGTGTGTTAATACTGTCCGCAGAAACACTTTGAGCTTCCTCTACCCATACAATATCAATGCCCTCAATAGACTTAATACTTTGAGAATTATTGTGAAGCCCCTTAAAGAAGATTTCAGAACCTGTTTGTTTATTTCTGACGATATCTTTTTGGACTTCCCAAGTATTAAGCTTATATTTGGAAATTAAATCTGCTAGAAGCTTATGTACCGAGTCCGCGATTGAATTCTGAACCTCACGAGTACATAAGATTCGCAATTTTTTATTCATGCCCAAAATCAATAGGGATAGAGCGACTGATGTCGATTTACCAGATGCGCGACCACCATAGAGTACGATATACCTAAGGTCGTTATCTAAATCAAAAAGAACTTTGAACTCTTTCGGTACTTCAATTTTTAACTGCACTTTTACCACCTGAAAAATCTTCCACTACAATCCTCACTGAATCAATCTTTTCACCACCAGATGTAATATCGCGTTTCTCCGTAATGCGAGCCTTCAGTTTGTTATATTCAGCGATAGCTTTCATCTTGGCATTAAAATCTGCGTCCTGTATGATAAGTTTTTCGAGCTGCTTATCCACAAATTGATCATTAAGCCCGTGAGCTTCAAAGATTTCGTCGATTCGTTCGAGGATGTAAGGTTTGGTCAGGTTTTCACACGCTCCTGCTTTTGCAGTTCTGTACCAGCCAGGTTTACTAGTATCGACACCATAGGCCTCAATATATGACTGGACACCATTACCAAAAAACTCTCTATCGCCTGCATAAAGCTGACAGAATAACTCCTGCTGTAGGGTTAGTCTATGTCCGCTTTTTGTGGTTGGCTTGACAGTAGATTTTGCTACTTTTTTCTTCATTCTCAATTCTTAGTATTAATAGAAAAATAAAAAAACACGGGAAACCGTGTTTTGCAACTATATTATAACAAATATAAGCATAAATTATAAGCCATAAAAATAGCCCTTATAAGAGAGCTATTTTTCGATTGCGGATACCACAATCCCAAGATCCCTAAGAATCTTTTAGTAGCCCATGTGTTAAGGACTGCTCAGACTAGTACCTACTCTCCACTATGGAGAACCCGCTGACTATAGGCCACTGTAAAACCTTGTGAGTTTGTATATCAATTATAGCACAGCATAGAGGCTTGGCTTACTTGTATAATCAACTATACAAGAACGATTTTTAGTTAATTCAACCTCTATTACCAAGGGTAGTTTTCTTATTTTCTTGTTTGTCTCTGGGTAAAGGTAGAATTAAGCTCAGCACATTTCAGAACTTCACTCAGCCTTTCAGATGCTCGCCAGAACTCGTCCCACTTTTCTTTAATATCGTTTCTATTAGATACATAGCTCATTCTTTATTTCCGAAAAAATCTTTGTATTCAATCTCACTATGAGTTCCGGTATAGTACTCCATTGCCTCATCAATTCCACGATTATCGCAAATCATAGCGGTCTTCAAAATTATGGTAGCTTCGTTCGCCATTCGCTTAAATGTCGCCTCTCGGACGTCCTCATGGGGAAGCTTGATGTCTGATTGGGATTGAGATAAAATCCCCTCGACTATTTGATTGATTGTTGATGACTTCATCGCTCCTCCTAGTCTGTGTATCCTATACTTATAACTATATCCTTAATATCACCTAGCTTTTTAAGCTGGCTCTTTTGCTTTTTTCGAAGACTATGATGATAAATCCTACGGACCATCTTGTTTCTGCCCCTTCTACAGTGATAACAAGAGCATCCAGTGTGCATCTTAGCATTTACCATCATTAACTCCTTAAATATTCATCAATTATCTTTTTACATTCCTCAAGCCCAACCCCAAATTCAGCTTTATAACCCCTCGCACGTAATTTTTCAAGCATTTCGGCTTGTTCCTCAATATGCTTATCAAACCAATCTCCCTTTTTACGGATTTTAGTTTCACTCTTCAAGGGCTTTTTAGCATCTTTATCGCGTTTTAATTTGGTGCCGTCTTTTTTGATTTCAATATAGAGTCCGAAATAAAACCCCCATTCACGCACAATGCTATTCCAGTCTTTACTATTCACATTTTCACTTGATTCAGCTATAAATAAATCCGGATAACCGCGAGTTGGATGCAATCTTTTATGTTTTGCCGCCTGACCAGGCGTCAGTTTAATATCGGCGCCAACATCGAAGCGATAAATTATGTTTGGGTATTGTAGTTGCAAGTATCGGGCGATCTGTTCATAGAGATTGTGTTCGGAATTATATTTTGGGATTCGTCTCATATTGTAATCACTTTAATTAGCCACACCACCAACATTATCGGCAATATAATCCCCGCTAGTGCTGATATTAGGATGATAATTATAAATGTGCTTTCAATTAAATGTTCGATAAAATCTCTCATATTAGTTGTCCCTATGTTCTAATTCATATTTTTCCAGCACTTCTAACGGAGCGTCTCTGAAGAACCTACCAATGCTTGATATGGTTGGCCAAAACCTCGTAATCTCATCGGTTTTGAGTAAATCCGAGGCGTCATATTCGGACGCGTATTCCAAGATATGAATCATTCTTAAAGCTCTAATTACTAGGGCTGTTTGTTCTCTGGTTGGTAACGGAATATTGCCAAAGATTTTGCGATCTTGCTCCATATTGAGCCTGATAAAATCGACGATGTTCTGACCGTTAAGCATATGCTTATTTTTGTGTCCTGTGTATAACATTATTTGAACCTCTCTTCTTGTTCCTCTTCATTTGATTTAATTAAATGATTGATTTTGAATAAAGCTTCTTGAGTCTGTTGGCTATGTATTTGCAGTGCAGATCTAATAACCAGTAGCTCCTCATGGTTCAAATCAGCTTCATTTGGCAGTAGAATAATGTCGTCCATTTTCATTTACTTCTCCTTGTTTATTCCATATTTTTTAATGAACTTTTTTGCACATTTTTCGCATAAATAAAGTGGGTCTACCCATTTTTCTTCATCTTCAAGATCTTTTATAACTTTGCCTAAATAGACCTTTGTGACTCTACTGCAACCATTCTTATTGCATTGTGGCATCATTTTCTTGTCTTTCCTTCCTTGCTCCACATTTGCCACACTTGCCATTGATCGTATGGGTCATACAATAGCAGTTCTTGCAGAGACTAATTTGGTCGTTATCTGTCTCATTAAATTTCTTCTTTTTACTTGCCATACGGATTTTTGCCCAGTATATTTGTTTGTCGCTCTTAGAATGCTTAGCAGGTTTATGAGAACTAAGTTTTCCCCAGTCTACTGGAACGTCAAATTCATTCTTCTTCATTAGACTGGTCTTTATCTAATAATTCAGGATTATGGTGAATATCACCGATAATCTCATACTGACTCGATAGACGTCTGGCCAAAACAAATACTTCTGTACATTTCGGTTCAGTTAGTAAACCTATATATGGACTAGCCTTGTCCTCAACGACAACGAAATTATCTATAAAACGCTTATCATATGGAAATCTCATCCTTATGATATCGCCAACATATATCATCTTTCCATTCTTATCTAGAACGCCAGTAGCATGTTCAACGACAAAGTTTTTTTGATTAACATATTGTATTTTGACACCGTCTCCTGCAAAGTTAAAAAACATTAACTTACCATTACTATCAAGGAGAAGAAAATCAGATAACCCATAATCATTGGTTTCTTTATCTAAAACCCTAAATCCTAATTCACGCATTTTACTCCTTTAAATTTATTTTCTCTCATACTAGTTCCCTATATACTCGATTATCTCGATCTTTTAAATACCCTCTCCTCTCAAACCACTTATCCAACCTATCGTTCATGATCTCACCTATTACGAATTTCAGGTTATTGTCTCTTGCGAATTTTTCTAGTAGTTCAATGAACTTTAGAAACTGGCCATTGTGCATTTTAGAGTTGGTAATAGCTAATAGGTTCACAACTTTCTCATCTGCTAGGTGAAAAAGACCATGAAGGCTACCATGCTTAAACATATAGTAATGGTCATCACCGAGAAGTTTCGCGACTGGGTACTCCATATAAACATCAAGTAGTGTCAATATATTACGTGAATTACCTACGTCCGTCTCATTCATTTTTTTATCTCCCGAAATATAGCCACCATTTATATACTGACTGGGCTAGTTTTTCTTCTTTTAATCCTAAAATCTTTTTATTATTATCCTCATAGACTTCAATTTGCTTCTTGATGAGTTCATTACTATGAAGCTCAGGGTAGGCCAAAGCGACGGTGATAGCATTGTCAGGTTTAAGGTCTTTGTAAGTTTGTTTCTCGTGAGCTAAATAGTTTGCGACCGTAGCTTGAATTTTAGACTCAATCTCAGTATTTTGTGATTGATATAGTTCAATTCTAGAATCTATTGTTTGGCCATTTGAGATGGATATTAGGAGTGTTATGAATAGCGTCAAAAAGACGACTAAGCAGAATACTGATGCTATAAATACGAACTCTGCTTTATCACTACCGTATCGGCTTTTATTATCGACAACCACAGATATAATTGCGATAGCCAGGATTAGTATTAATATAAGTGTTATCATTACATCTCTCCCATCTCATATTTACGAACGATTTCCCATTGCTCTTCATGCTCTTTAAGGGATTTTTTAAGAGATTCTAAGTCCTTAAAGTAGATTCCACCTGGGGTATAATGATAGTCCCCATTGAGATGCCAGCGGTTATCAATAACACTATACTTCGCAAAATAATTCTGTTCCTTTAGCGTAAATTTCCAGCCCCCAGCGTCATCTAAGAGCGTTTGGCGAGCTAAATTGTACTCACGCTTTGTTCCGAGTTCTTTCTTAGTTAAACCGTAGTTACCAGTGCCGTAATGATAATCATTCATTTCATCCCTATAATCACTAGTGTCGCTTATATTCCCACAATCACTAATATAATAGTACTTATCACAATATCTCGCTCTCGGTCTTCCACTTTCTTGAACTTCATTAAACCATTCAAGTAAGATGTATGGTTTTCTATCTAAAACCCTCTTATGGTATGCAAGTTCGCCGTCTGAGAGTCTGGCTAAATTTCCGTTTTTGCTAATGCAAAATACCTCTCCTGCTCTAAAATTTGGTAAATCTTCTTGAAGTATATATTTTTTCATTTTCAATTCTCCTTTTATGGCTGGGGTGGCTCGGCGTCCACCCCGTCAAGCATAATGGGCTGCGTTTATGACATTTAACCTTGATACGGCGAGAGAAATTATTATAGACCGCTCAAAGCACCACGTTATTATTTTTCTAAGCTGAAGTATTGCTCGAATAATTCGTTGGATTTTCTCTCTAATTTTGCGATTTTAATAATGCGCTTGAAATCTTTTTTATTAAGCTCGCACAAGCACATAATCAAATCGTGATAACTTACTTGTGGCGATGGATTATCAATAAAAGTTTCAATCGCTTCATCTACCTTTTCTTTTACCATTTCTCTCTTTCTCCTTTCTCCTCGTTAGCTCTTTTTGGCATTACCACCGTGAGTACCGCCGAGTAGTTCTTATGTTGTTTTAGATATCGTTCCAACTTATAAGCCTCTTTAATCGTCTTGTATTCGCAGTGCTGTGGTTCTCCAGTGCTATCGATATAATCGACGAGGACTTTATCAGGTTGGATTAAATTTGCTCTATTATTCATTTTTTCTTAAGTATCAAATCTAGGTCAGAGCGAAATAATAATTATCATAAACATTATGGAAAGATACTTCGCTCTGATATTTAATTGGTTAGGGTAATCAAGATTAGTTAAAGTTTTTATTGGAGGTAAAAACTAAAAACACAAAACACACATTAAAAATACGTTTGATTACCCTGGTCTTGATTATGAAGTGCTATGGCTGAGTCTCTGTTGACATTTAACTGGTTCCTATCGACCAGCACCATCTGGTTATTTTTAATTTTATTTTTCTGCTTAATTCTGACCGCTACGTTTTTGGTTGCTTCAATCCTATTCATACCCACCCCCTAAAACGTCAGCTCGAGGATTTTGCTAGTATCATCATCGATTCGACGCATAATGTAGTCCTCGAATACTCTTGCTTCTTCAATCTGTTGCATAATATCTTCACGCTTAATTTCGAAGATTTGCAATTCAAGCCCAGGAATCACATCGGTATAGAGAATGAAATATAGTTTTTTAAGTTTTTCATTTACAACGAAGTACTTCACGACTTGCCACTTCCCCGGAAGCGAGATATCCTAGCATCGCTAATGCGCGCCCTACAGCTACGGTCTCTAGTTTTTCATTCTCTTTATCGCCTTTCTTAGCGGCGTCTGCAGAAGCCATAGCGTTAGCTGTGAGCTTGACAATATTAATGTCCGTCCCGACAGTAGCTAAATCCAATATAACTTTAGAATCTCGCCAGATACGTGCTATAAAACGGACTTTATTTTCTGAGATATCTTCACGTTCAGTGTCGATTTTGCCATTTGGATTTTCTTCCCAAAAAATTTTGATGCGATCTGCTACTTTTGCATAATCTATGCCACCCCCAATTTTTACTGTTTTAATTCGCCCTACCATAATTAACCCTTCTTAACTACGTTTACCCTGACAAATTTTGGGATTCCTAGTTGTTGTACTTCGATTTTCATATTTTCTCTCTTTTCTTTCATTAGTCTATTAATGCCGCGCCGATCATGACGAATCCGAGGATGCTCATGACTGGCAATGTTGCAGCGCCAACCCAGATTAGAAAAAGTCCAGACCCTGCTAATAAAATCGTTTCTGCGAGGGTGCTTTCTTCTGAGTTTTGCTGATTATTAAATTTGTTGTAACTATTCATTTTTTGTTTTCCTTATTTTTTGTTTTATTTTTTATTGCCGAATTTTTAAGTTGCTAAAACTTTATAGGGTTCATAGCCGTTTTTTCTGTCTATGGAAAACAAATTTCAAAACAATGCATTTGTTCCCCAAGGGAAAGAAAAAATAGGACCGAAAAGGCCCTATTTTTTTAATCTATACATACTAAAGACTACATGATTTTTAATAC
>SDRH01000036.1 GCA_007845165.1 TM7 phylum sp. oral taxon 351
TTCACATGAATGCAAATTATAACGCTTGAGGTAATCTACAGCAATTTCGCGGGCCTTATAGGCAGCTGAGCGGTCAACCTTGGATGGATCCTTACCAGAGAAAGCACCACCTCCGACCGGAGCAAAAGACTGATAACTATCGACTACGATTTTACGACCAGTGAGCCCAGCATCGCCCATAAAACCACCGATGAGGAATTTGCCGGTAGGGTTAACGAGGAATTTTTCGACCTCTACGCCATATTTTCCGGCAATTTCGCGGGCCTTATCGATGAGAATTTGATCAGTTTCGGCGCGATCAGTTTCGGTATTTTGATAACTAATAGTCCAATCCTTAATTTTGATGAGGCGCATATCGTCGTCATACTCACCAGTGAGCTGGGTTTTACCATCAGCCAGGAAGCGTGAATCTTTTTGACGCAATTCGTCGTAGAATTTGGAAAATTCCTGCATAATCACCATGGCAGTTGGCTTATATTCAGTGTTGTCATCACAGGCAAAGCCGAACATCATTCCCTGGTCGCCAGCGCCACCCACCTCATCGTTAGTACCGAGAGCGATATCTTGACTCTGGACACCGAGATTATTGACGATTTCAAAATCCGCGAGCGTGCCAGAAGGCGTAAGATTTTCTGCGTTATCACCATTAATGTAGCCAACTTCTTTTAAGACGCGCATCACCACAGACTCAACATCTACCTTAGTAGCCGAGGTCACTTCACCGGTAATAAAAATCCTACCTTTACCACCCATTACTTCGATACCACAACGGGAACTGGAATCACCGGAGAGGAAGGCATCAAGTAGGGCGTCACTAATTTGGTCACAAACTTTATCAGGATGACCACGAAAAACAATCTCATTACTATATAGCTTCATATTTTCTTTCTTGTGGTCTTAACTTTTCTTCATTATAGCATAAGTAGAATCGGATAGTGGAATTTTAGCTGTTAAAAAATCCGGCTCTGTGGCCGGATTTTAGGTTTTAGCTTTGACTGGCTTTGATAGGAATTGATCCAAGTGATTAGCTAGATGATTATTGCAATTTTTCGCGTAGAAGTTTCTGAGCGATGGCTGGATTAGCTTTACCCTTGGAAGCTTTCATGACTTGTCCAACGAGGAAGCCGATAACTTTTTCACTACCAGCTTTAAAATCGGCGACGGCCTGGGCGCAAGCTGGATCAGCTAGAACTTGATCGACGATATCAGAGAGCGCACCGAGGTCATTCTCCTGAAGAAGGTTAAGTTCCTTGGCGATTTCGCGAGCAGATTTATGATGCATATTTGGATCGAAGAAGCGCAAGAAAACTTCTTTGACACTAGTGGAAGAGAGCTCGTTCTTATTAATCATCTCAGCAAGTTCACGAATCTGCATGGTGGTCGGAAGTTCATCGTTCAGAAGGCTACTATTTTCTTCCGCGAGAAGTACCGAAGTGTAGAGATTAGAAATCTTCTGGATGGCATTCTTGGTGATTTCTTTTTCAATGCCATCAGCATCATAAGCGGACTTTAATTCAGCTAGACTTTCGACGAGATTTTGGTGGTCGAGAAGAATCTCAAGTTGTTCCTCTGGAATTACCACACGCAGCATGGCGCGATAGTCAGCTGGCAAGCGTACTAATTTAGCGCGCTCAGCTTCAACATATTCCTCAGTCAAATGAATTGGTGGAATATCTGGCTCTGGCATGTAGCGATAATCATTAGCTTCTTCCTTACTGCGCTGTGAAGTAGTTTTGCCGGTATTATCATTCCAACCACGAGTTTCTTGAACGATTTTTTCGCCATTATCCAGCAATTTTTTCTGCCTGTGGTATTCATATTCGACAGCCATTTCGACCGAACGGAAAGAGTTGAGGTTCTTAATCTCAGCACGAGTACCAAGCTCAGTGCTACCTTTTTTGGCGAGCGAAATATTCACATCGAAACGCATATTGCCGTTATAGAGGTCACCGTAAGTCACACCAGCAAAAGTGAGAATACGCCAAAGTTCTTTACAATAATCGCGAGCATCCTCCTTCGAATGAATGTCTGGCATGGAGACAATCTCAATTAGTGGAGTGTCGGCACGGTTAAGGTCGACAAGACTGTAAGTATCGAAATGTGTGAGCTTGCCAGCATCCCCCTCGAGATGGGCGTGTTCAATGCGAATCTTCGTGCCATTCGGAAGCTCAACAAAACCTGGACCAATAATTGGCTGGTACATCTGGGTAATCTGATAACCTTTCGGAGAATCTGGATAAAAATAATGCTTGCGATCGAAGCGTGAAGTTAGATTGATATTGGAATTAAGAGCGAGCCCTGCACGAGTAGCGAGACGCACGGCTTCCTCATTCAAGCGTGGCAACATGCCCGGCAGAGCGTATTCGACCGGCGAAACACATGAGTTTGGCTCCTTGCCGCGAGCATCATTATCAACCTCGGAAAAAAGCTTAGTCTTGGTCGCGAGCTGAACGTGACATTCGATACCGATAGTAATTTCGTAAGCTGAATTTTCTGACATTAGATAGCTCCTAAATCTTTTAATGCTTGTTTGTAGGTCTCCAAGGCGCGACGACTTTGGTTGTAATCGAGCTGGAAATTTTGCTCGTGAGCGATTTGATTACGTTTCTTGTGGACATACCAAACTGAATTGAGTTCCGAGAAACGATGGCCGGAAGCCTTGAGACGGTCGCCCATAGTTTTACCTGGTGCACCAAGTTCCATCATGGCCTTATCGAGTAATTTATCGGCTTCGATGAGAGCATAATTAAAACTCAAGGGATTATCACGCGAGAGATTATTTTCAATCTTGAGGAAGTTAGCCTGATAATCTTCCTTATCGAAGGTATGAGTACGGTTGCCGAGCTGAGAGATTGAAATAAAAACCAAAATCCCCACAGCTAGTACAGCAATTAAGAGAATAAAGACGGGCGAATTCATACGAAGTTCTCCTTGGTAAATTGCAAGAGATTTTTGTCACTGCGACGTGGGCCGATTAATTGTAAGCCGACTGGAAGCTCATCCTTATCACGATTGACTGGAATGGCCAAACTTGGTAAACCGGCGAGGTTAATTGGTACGCTCATGACATCTTCGAGATACATGGCGACTGGATCATTGACCTTTTCACCCAATTTGAAGGCTGGGGATGGAGAAACCGGAGTGAGGATATAATCACATTTTTCAAAAGCCTCTGCATAAGCCTTAATAATTAGCGTACGAACTTTTTGAGCCTTGAGGTAATACGCATCATAGAAACCACTACTTAGGACGAAGTTACCGATCATGATACGACGTTTGTTTTCTGGCATAAAGCCATCGTTGCGACTAAGGCCAAAGACTTCTTCGATGTTGTGAACTTCAGAACTGCGATAACCATAGCGAATACCATCATAACGCGAGAGATTGGAAGCGACCTCAGCTGGCACCACGACATAATAGACCGCAAGAGCGTACTTCAAAACCGGCATTGAAAGTTCGACGATTTCGTGACCATCGGCTTTCAGTTTTTCGATTTGAGATTTGAGGCCTTCACGAATTTCTGGGGCCACGTTTTCGTTATCAAAATCTTTAATCACTCCGATACGTTTCTTCGCACCAGCTTCGACGACAGTTTCATTATAATAATCTGGCAAAGAAGTGAGATCTTTTTCATCCTGACCACTAGTAATCGACATCAGTAAGTCCAAATCTTCCGGATTTTGAGTAAAGAAACCAATCACGTCAGTACTGGAAGCCATCGCCACCACACCATAACGTGAAATCGTACCATAAGTAGGCTTCAGACCATAGACACCGTTAAAGGAAGCCGGCTGACGAATCGAACCACCAGTATCGGTACCAGTAGCAAAAGGCACAATATCAAGAGCGACAGCGGCGGCGGAACCACCAGAGGAACCACCGGCGACACGCTCAAAATCCTTGGCGTTGTGAGTAGGACCGAAGAAAGAGTTTTCGGTCGAGGAACCGTGAGCAAAAGCATCGAGGTTAGTGCGACCAATCATAATGGCACCTTCAGCTTCGAGCTTGGCGACAGTAGTGGAATCGATTGGCGAACGTAGATTCGAGAGAATTTTCGAAGCGGCGGTGGTATTTCCCTGCTTACTGAGGAAGTTATCCTTCAGAGCATAAGGTACACCGGCGAGACGACCAACCTTTTCACCGTTTTGGATTTTTTGGTCGATTTCAGCGGCTTTTTTCAAAGCTTCGTCTTCATTAAGTGAAATAAAGATGTTGTGACTAGCGTATTTTTTGGCTTTTTCCAAGGCTTCCTTGACGAGCGAAACCGCGGAAGTATGTAAATCAGCAATTTTCATTAGAGAACCTTCTGTACTTTAATCATATTTTGGGCTTGATCAGGTGCGAGTGCGAGAAGTTGCTCTCGGGTGGCATCCTGAGGTTTGATTTCGTCGGCACGCCAAACATTTTCCATCTCAAAGACCTGGTAGGTTGGCTCGACTCCAGTAGTATCTAATTCATCAAGCTGGGAAATATAGCCCACAATATTGGTAACATCCTGCTGAAGGGCGGAAATTTCGGCATCCGTGAGCTGCAAGCTAGATAGCTTGGCTAAGTGTAAAATATCATCGCGCGTATTATTCATAAGATATATTATACCATTTTTTTGATTAGGGTATTTTATAAAAATAATGTTATATTTATGATATGGATTATCTAGAAAGAGCTAAACTCATCAATCAAATCATTGAAGATGGTCACATAATTATTGATAAAATGCGTTCTATATCCACTCTTCCCGAACTAGAGGAATTGGGACCAGATATTGAAAAATATGCTGATCTTATAGATGATAATTTTGGTGAACCATCTAATGTTGATGATGGAATGGAAAGCAGTCTAACCATGTCACTTTATGTGGCGCTAGATTGGAAAAGAAAATCACTCTACCCAGAGAATTTAGATTACGAACCCACACAAGTTCTAGCAAAAGATTTCATGGATGGCTTTATCGAAGAGCTTGATGGTGAAAGTTGGATATAATTTTCTTATTTTATTTTTAAATTATAGAAGTAGCTATTATACTTAATCAAATGAATTCAAAATTAATTGAAAAAGCAATACAGGATGGTAAAAAATTAGCTGAAGAAATAAATTCGGCTAAGTCCGAGATTCAACTAGATAAGCTAGAAGGCAATATCGAACAATATGCTAATTTTTTAGATAATAATTTTAGCTATTCAAATGATTCTTTACCAGAAGATGATAGATTCTGTGAATTATCTTTTTATATTTATATAGCACTTGAAGAAAAGGGAGACCATCTAGAATATTACAACGAACATCCAGAAGTAACTAGTGATGGTGTAGTGGATTTTCTTGATTATTTGGAATCCATGAAATGGGCTTAATATATAGAATTAGTTCAACTGATTTTTTAATTTT
>SDRH01000037.1 GCA_007845165.1 TM7 phylum sp. oral taxon 351
AAAAAATGATAGATGATGCCAATAATATGGATGGCAGAATTTTTGTTGCTGAAGAAAAAGATCAAATTATTGGGTTTATTCAAGGCGTAATAATTGAACATAGAAAGGGTGCTGATATTTTTTATGATTTAACGCATAATCCTTCCAAAGAGGGCTGGGTTGGCCTACTATTTGTAAAGCCAGAATATAGGGGTAGTGGTACTGGACAGCAACTACTCGACGAAATGAAAAAATATTTTATATCAAAAAATTGCACCAGTATACGACTACTGGTCCTATCTGATAATAAACATGTGGTAGCGGTCTACGAAAAAAATGGCTTCATGCGTCATGATTTAGAGATGATATTAAAGGTTTAATAAAAATTAAGCAGATTTTTTATACTATTTCAAAAAAATCCGTCTACTAATAGAATCTCTTGCTTAGTAAAATCAATTTTGATTGGTTTTCCGTATGGAAGAACTATGCGCGGGGCAGTGTGGCCAAAGTTCAAATTAAACACTGTCGGTAGGTTATATTTTTTCGCTAACGCAGTGTATATTTCTTTGTATTCACGATAATACACTTCATCTTGCGGCTTTCCAATAATTAATCCTCGGATAGCACTAAAAACTCCTCTATCTTCTAATACCGCCAGCATGCTTTTTAGCTTTTCTGGACTAGGTTTTTCTTCGCTGGTTTCAATAAAGGCTATCTTACCACTCCACTGCTCTCGAGTTGGGAAAATTTGATATTTTTCGTATACTTCTTTTTGATCTGGATGTCGTCCTCCAGTAATCATTTCAGATAAACTTTCTAGACATCCGCCCAATAAATCACCCTGCACCACTCCTTCACCGTACAGATATTCATGCCCATGTTCTTCTTTTCGCTCTTTGCGCCACACCCCTAATTGAGATTCATCAAAAGAAGTCCTTGCCTCATACCAGACCGGACTAGACTCAATCGCTATATTCTTCTCCGAATCAAAAAGTTTATGTAGCCAATCTTTAGTATATGTAAAAATTTCTGGACCAAGCTCGGCGACATCCGATAACAATGATGGTGCGTAAAAAGTTGCAAGCCCCAATTGATAAAGCATTAAATGATTGTTAGTGGTATCCGAAAAGCCCAAAAATGGTTTTGGGTGTTTCTTAATAATTTCAGCAAACTCATCATTCATTAAATACGGCAACGTCCTAAATGTATCGTCACCACCAAGTGCGGACCAAATAATATCTACCTCTTCATCCAAAAACGCTAACTTTAAATCCTCTGCCTTCTTTTCTGGATGATTTTTTAAAAATTCCTCACCTTTTAATGCGTTTGGCATGTATTTAAGTTTTAGCCCAAAATCTCTAGGCAAGCGTTCTTCGATTAATTTAACTTCATGCTTTACGAATGGCTCGCCAAGTACTCCGCTTGATAAACAAACAATCCCAACCGTAGTACCCTTTTTTATTTTTCCTGGATAAATCATATAGTATCTCCTCCATCACTATTTTTTGTACGGCTTAAATGTTTCTTCTATCGTTCTTATCTTAAGCTTATAATATCCTGTCATTTTATACAACGCAAAAAAAGAACTCCGTAAGGAGTTATTTTAATGGTGCACCTGACTAGACTCGAACTAGCACACCCGAAGGCACTACCACCTCAAGGTAGCGTGTATACCAATTTCACCACAGGTGCATATGTTTATTATAACATATTTTTTCACTATGGGGCGAAAAATCTTAAAATTATTCCCATTGCGAGGGGTGCATTTTTTTTGGAATTCTTTTTCCTATTATAGTGGCGCGATTTTTGGAATTTTTTATCCAAAATCGAGATCTGGAGACACCCTACGCTTTATGGAGTACGATTTTTGAAAGTCTTCTTTACCGACCAATTAATAATATCATTAAAACGGTCTTCACCTGAGACTAGGTGCTGATCCGCCGAGAAGGCACGCACATTTTTATTCATAAAATATGGTAAGCTAGATTGATAAAGTGCAATCGATGGCACCTCGTCGAGCCAGATTTCAAGGAATTTACGGTATTTGGCGTCACGCAGTGAAATATCAATCGTATTTCTAGCACTGAGAATCAAGTTCGAAACCGTGGCATTCTTATAATTACTGAGATTATAGCCATTTTCGGTGGCTTCAGCCGAGTGATAATAAGGCACCACATCTGGGTCGGCACCCATGGCGATTTCATAAATCAAAATATCATAGTTGCGTGGACGGAGGACATTAAGCGTGAAATCCTGAGAAGCTTCGTAGGCCGCAACCTGATTTGGCACGCCGAGAGATTTTAACTGCTCACCGAGACGGTTGGCGATTTCTTCCATGTATTTATCACCCTTAACGGTAACGATGCGGAGGTCAGTGCCAAAATATTCGGGTTTATTAGCTTTGAAATTATCGAGCTTAGACTTAGCTTCGGTGACATTGGTAGTGGCCGCCTCTGGGAAAGAAAGTGTCTTGGCCTGCTGTTCAGTGATCGGGAATTTGAGTGCCTGCTCACCGTTTAGTCCAGATAAGAGGTTACCATAATTCAAACCTTGACGAAGTGCCTGGCGGAAAGCCTTATCTTGAAGAGCAGTATTAGAAGTAGAGGTCGTATTTAGGAAGGCAAAGACACCATAATTAACGGTGGTTTGTTGCTCTTTGAGGCTTTTTTCATTGAGCAACTCTGTAGTGTAACGAGATGGAAGACTACCGGTGGCAGTAATAGAACCAGATTTTAGTGAAGTCTTAATCGCGTCGGTAGTAAGGAAAGCATGGACAGAAAAGCTATCGAGCAAGGTCTTTCCCTTGTAGTAATTCTGGTTGCGATTCAAATAGACCACTTTTTCACCTTCGTTACCAATAGTTTGGGTGGCCTTAAAAACAAACGGACCCGAAGAAATTGGCTTGGTAAACATTTTATGCTCATTCAATTGCTCCGGCTTCACGTCTTTCAAAATATGGGCGGGAAGGATGGGAAAATTCAAATTACTTTCGAAGAAAGCATTAGTATTTTCGAGCTTAAAAACTAGTGAACCGTCTTCGGATTGACGTACGGTGACACCATTTAATTTATTACTGAAGTTCGATTTCAGAGAAGCGCTCTTGATGGTATTAACCGTATAAAGCACATCATCCGTGGTAAGATCGTCGCCGTCTGACCATTTCAAATTCTGGCGCAGGCGCACCGTCCACTCATCGCCAGTAGTATTACTAGTAATTGTTTCGGCCAGACCTGCACCAGTGTGACCAGAATAATCCACCTCGGCGAGGCGAGCAAACATCAGACGAGAAAGGGCCTCCTCCGAGAAAGTGGTTGCAAAAAGCGGATTCATGGAGTTAATTTTACCCAGAGTACCTTCGGTGAAATTACCACCATCGGTATAGGTTTCCACGGCGTAGGATTCAGAATACCAAACTGACTGAACAGTGGCAAAAAGTAGAATAGCTAGGATTAAAAGCACCCATTCCAACACAAAGAGACGGACATTTTTCACATGCGAAATATGACCGATCAAGTTCTCCTTGACGTGCTCTTTACTATTTTCGCTAAGCTTGCGACCAAAGAGCGTAATTTTTTTGGAAATTTTTTGACTACGTTTTTTGAGGGTCTTATTCATAATTTAACTAATGGTAGGTAGCAAAAGCATACCTAAGATTGAGGCGACGAACATCACGACCAACACCACAGTGGCATTAAAGAGGGATTTTTCGAGACCTCGACGGGTGGTATATAATTCACCACTTGCACCAAAGCCCGCACCGAGAGAGGCGCCGCGTTGTTGCAATAAAATAAGGAGCATGGCGAGAACGGCCGAGATAAGACTTACACTTTCGAGGATACTTCCAATATTCATAATTTAATTATAGTCTGGAATGACGAAATTAACAAGACTTGTCAGGACACTCATCAGTAACCATGACCAGACTAGCTGAATACCAGAGATGGAGATATGCGGAACCAAGTGTACGACCAACCACAACATTGCAATGTTGAGCACTAGGTTAAAAATCCCCATGGTGAGTAAAATCAGAGGCAGGGCGAAAATAGTTAAAATCGGCTTCACAATAGTCTGAACCACGGAAAGGACGAGGCCAGCAGTGACGAAGACCCCAAAAGTATCAACTTCCCGATCGACACGACCAAAAAGTTTGACACAAATCCACATCAAGAATGAGGAGACAATCCAGCGTAGGATGAAAAACTTAATTTGCTTTTTTATCATAAGCCTATTGTAGCACGATTTAACGCGATTTTACTTAAACATGCGCTTATTGCGGAGCTGACGATGAAAAGTAATGGCAAAACGGTGCGCCTCTTCATCGATGCGTGCGATAAGTTTCGCAAGGTGCGATTCATTAGAGAAAACCTGACTGGAAAAACTCAGAATCCCCTGGTGTGAGTGTGGAATAATTAAATTAACATCAGCATTTCTGGTGTGATCACCGGATTTATTGCGGCCGATGGCGGGAATTTTGGCCTCAATTAACAGAGGTAGTACGGCGCGAAGCTGCAAGTCGGAGCCGTCCAAAATAATCAAATCAGGATATTCCCATTCCTGATGCTTGAGACGGCGCGTCACTACCTCACGCATGCTAGCGGTGTCGTCATTTTTACTACTACGGATCTTAAATTTTCGATAATCGGCACGACTCGCCACGCCATTTTTGAAAACTACCATGCTGGCCACCGTATCGGAGCCAGAAATATGCGAAATATCATACCCCTCGATGCGACGCGGCACGGACTCGAGATTAAGAAGTTTTTGAAGTTGTAGTAGCGCCTGATCAGAGGACAAATCGAGAAATTCCTTGTCGGAAAAAATAATTTTGCGCTTTAGCCCCTTCAGACCAAAGTATTCATCGCGGAGTTTGGCCGCCATCTCAAACTCACTAAGCGAGGCGTGACGGTGCATGTCGCGTTCAATTTCCTTCAATAAATTATCGCGGTCGCCATTCAAATAACGGATGAGGCGACGAAGCTCAGTTTTGTAAGCTTTTTCGGTGGTTTTGCCAATCTCAACACCCGGCGTGAGGCCGAGATCAGTGTCGAGGTTTTTCTTGCCGTTATAAGGTTTATCATAGTAAGGAAAAATTTTACGAAGCACCCGTAGGGCCTTAATAATCGTAGTTTTGGCGTAAAACGGGCCGATATAGGTGGCCTTATCGTCGAGGGGATTACGCGTAATCGAGACATCCGGGACTGGCTGGTCCATATTAATACGCACGTAGCTGACGGTTTTATCGTCACGAAGTAAAATATTCCACTTCGGCATGTAGCGTTTAATCATTTCCGACTCGAGGAAAAGCGCATCCATTTCGGTGTCAACGATCAACCA
>SDRH01000038.1 GCA_007845165.1 TM7 phylum sp. oral taxon 351
CTAGTTCACGAACCGTCGGGTTTGGGGTATAATTATCTCAAGCCCGAATGGCGGAATTGGCAGACGCGCTAGCTTCAGGTGCTAGTCTAGCTTCTAGGTGCAGGTTCAAGTCCTGTTTCGGGCACCACAAGATTAGATCATAGTGAGAGCTATGATTTTTTGTTAAATTATTATTACGCGTCGGTTTTTAAATAGGAATCCAGTTTTAAAAACTCACCAGTCCGCTATTTTCTTAAATTTTCAAATAATCTTGGCTCTTAAATCAAAAAGGAGCCAAATATGTCAAAGAACCTAACAACCAAAAACTTATTCAAAAAAGCCGAAATCGACCACATATCAAATATTTCATCGGCGCGTTTTTCCGCTCGTCAATCTAGTAACAAATCCCTCGATACTCTGCCCCCGGATTTTCGTGTCGAAAATCATCCACTCGACAGTGAGCAACGCAAAGCTATTTATGATCCTGCCAGATTTAATCTAACCGTAGCTGGTGCTGGTTCTGGCAAAACTACCACCATTCTCGGTAAAATTCTCTATCTCTTGCAATCTGGTTTTGCGAGTCCGCCAGAAATACTAGTTTTATCCTTTACCCATGATTCTGCCACGGAACTAAGAGAACGTTTTTTGCGCGAATATTATCAAACATTTGCGGAACAGATTTTGCTCAGAAAATCTCCGCCACCCGATATTACGATTGAGACCTTCCATAGTTTAGCGCTAAAATTGCTACGAAAATTGTGGCCAGATTTTTCAGTGACAACGAATGAAATAGGTGACGAGCAGTCTGTTTCGGAAATAGATAATAACCCAGTTTCTGATTTTGATTCAGTTTCTGGTTCTGATGAGCTTACCATACAGACTTCGATTATTCGCGAATTTCTCGATCTGCATGAATTGGCGCCCGAGACCGTAGCACAGATTGCTAGTAAATTTTCTTCAGAGGAATACTGTAAATTATTTCTTATGGTTTCCGAAAAATATCAAAGGGAATTATCCAGTCTCCTAGGAAAACATCAAACTACGTTTTCTGGGCTGATCAAATTAGCGATTCGGTATCTTCGTTCCGGCCAGATTAAAACTCAATTTCGCTATATTATCGTCGACGAATATCAGGATCTCTCGGCTCTGCGACAGGAATTTTTGCATCTTCTCATCAAATCCTCGCAGGCCAACCTATTCGCCGTGGGTGATGATTGGCAGGCCATTTATGGCTTTAGCGGTAGTCGCGTCGATTTTACTCTGAATTTCTGTAAATTTTGGGGTGATTTTTCCTTGCATCGTATTTCGAAAACCTATCGTTTCGGCCCCACCCTCGCAAGGTTAAGCTCGAGTTTCATCATGCAGGACCGCGCACAGATTCGAAAACAAATTCAAAGCCAAAAAGAAGACGCCCTAGAGCCGGTCGTGGAGATTTCTGGTGATTCGGAACGACTCGACATGGAGGTTCTGACGCATTATTTTGAATCTCTGCCTCGGGATAGTTCGATTCTTTTGCTCGGTCGTTTCCAGATTGATCAGCTTCGGCTTCTTCACTGTACTCAGTTTAAGTTGGCTAAAGATGTCATAGAATTTCACCCGCGGCCAGATCTAAAAATTCGTTTTCTTACTGTGCATCAATCTAAGGGGCTTGAGGCTGACTATGTAATCCTCCTGAATAATCGTGAAGCTAAGCTGGGTTTTCCTGCTCACGTCAAAGATCCGCCACTTAAAACCGATCTGATAAAAATTGCAGAAGAATTAAGGCTAGACCAGATTTTGGTCAATGAAGAGCGTCGCCTCTTTTATGTCGCGCTCACTCGCGCCAAAAAGCAGGTGATACTTTTGACTGTTGATGGTAAGGAGTCGAGTTTTATCAAAGAGCTGCGTCGAAAGTTTCGTCAGGATTTTACCACCTACTATCTTTCGCATTTTGAGAAATATCTCAAGCTAAAATAGCCTACTTCTTCGGCTTAGTAATCGAATTGATTTTGTTGCCAATATTTTCTTGAGTTTTTTGGATATTTTCCATTGCCGCTTTGGTCATGTGGCGCCTAAATCTAGCCGCACGCGAATAATACTCACGGGTCAGCTTTTTGATTTCTGAGGTTACATCAATTTTAGTAGAGCCAAATTTGGCACTGAATTTATCGCGCAATTTCAAAGTCGCCACTGTCGTAAAAATAATATCAATCACTAAAATCGTCAGCAGCACCCCATTAATCGATTCAATCATTGGCCAGGAAAGTGGTGAAATCAAATGTAAAATGAATGGATGTAGGCCGTATTTAATTGCCATCCCACCTAGACCAAAGCCAAGAGAAGTCTCGAGTGAGACGCGGCCGTTTAGATTGAAACGCGTGGTTTCTGAGTAGTCCCACCAACGCACCCGAAAGATTTTTTCCATGACTACGCTAGTAGTATACTCAATCACAGTACAAATTAAGGCAAAAATAAAGAATTCAATATACCATTCGAAATGAATCTCTTGTGTCAGGATTAAAAATGAAATCATTCCCACACCATAAATTGGGCAAATTGGTCCGAACAGAAACCCACGGTTCTGTAATTTTCGTTGCTCGACACTCGTCCAAATACATTCGAAGATCCAGCCGATAAAAGAATAAATCATGAACATCAAAAACCAGAAGCTGACAAACCTGAATACTTCATGAATTTCAAACATTACTTATCTATTTTAACATGAGAGGTCGGGATTTGTTTATGTTAAAATAAAAGTAATGATTTAGCTATTTTGAATTTTAAACCATTGTTAAAGTTTATAAAAATTAAGGAGAATAAATGTTAATTTCCGAAAATGTCCAGATTAAAAATCTTGTCACCATGCGTATTGGTGGTCCAGCCAAATATGTCATCGAAATCAAGTCTAAAGATGAAATTCCAGAAGCTTATCAATTCGCCGCTGAAAAAAATCTTCCGGTCACCATTCTTGGTAATGGTGCTAATACCTTTGCTACCGACGAAGGCTACCAAGGTGTGATCTTGCTCGATCGTATTCTCGGCATCTCGCAACTTTCCCCTGAGGAAATTGAAGCCACTTACGGCGCCGAAGTGAAAGCCGAGGCTGAAGCCGAGGGGTACGGTTATTTCCGCGCTAATGGTGGTGAAATTTGGGACTCTCTGGTCAACTTCACTTCCGCTCTTGGCTACTCTGGTATTGAAGCGATGGCCGGTATTCCAGGTACCGCTGGCGCTTCTCCAGTTCAGAATATCGGTGCTTATGGCCAGGAAGTTACTCAGGTGATCGTTTCTGCTGATGTCTATGATTTGAAGGAGAAAACTTTTAAAACCATCCTCGCTGAAGATATGCAGATGAGCTACCGCAAGTCCATCTTCAATTCTGGCGAAAGCGTGGGTCGTTACTTTATTTATTCCATTGTCATTCGTCTAAAAAAGGGTCAACTTAATCCACCATTTTACCGCTCTTTGCAAGCCTACGTGGATGAGCATCAAGAAACTGATTTTTCGCCAACCAATATCGCACGCATGGTTCGCGAAGTACGCAATTCTAAATTGCCAGATCCAGAAAAAATTGCTAGTGCCGGTAGTTTCTTTAAGAATATTTACCTCACTGACGAAGAAGCCGACGAGGCCGAAGCGCGTGGTATCGAAGTTTGGCGCAATGCCAAAGAAGTCGGTCCAGACTCTCCAGAAAAACGCACTAATCTCGTGAATTCTGGCTGGCTTCTCGAGCATGCCGGGCTTAAGGGTCAGGTCTTTCATGGCATGAAAGTTAGTGAAAAGGCTGCCCTAATTTTGATTAATGAATCTGCTGAAACTTACGCCGATCTCGCCGCCGCCCGCGCCGAAATTGCCAAAATTGTCTTCGATAAATTTGGCTTAATGATCGAACAAGAACCGGACGAAATTAAGTAAGGAGCTCCATGGTCAAAGAATTAAACGGTCGTGAATTAGTTGGATTTATTAAGGAGCGCCAAGCTCATCAGGTAAAGGCTCTCCGCTCACGTAAAATCCGTCCAAAATTAATCATTATTCGTGATTCAAATAATCCCGTCATCGAAAAATATGTCAGTCTCAAGAAAGCTTACGGGGAAGATATTGAGATTGAAGTAATTGACCAGGTAGTAAATCCTACCAAGGAAGCTATTCAATCCGCTATCGAATCTGCTAATCAAGACGGTTCTGTTTCTTCGATAATTTTGCAGCTTCCTTTGCAAAATCCAGAGTGGACTGAGGAGCTGGTCTCCCTAATTGCTCCCGAAAAAGACGTCGATGGTTTGACTGGTAAAAGTCGCTTCGATAGTGCTACGGCTACGGCTATTAACTGGCTGCTCACTGGTTACGGTATCGAACTGAATAATAAATCTATCGCCATTGTCGGTCGTGGCCGCTTGGTGGGTGAACCGCTCATTCGCATGTTTACGAATTCCAATCTTCGCGTTTCAGTTTTTCATCGTGGTTCAGATTTTTCTGAACTTAAAAATCACGATGTCATTATCACCGCTACAGGGAACCCTCATCTCATTACTTCCGAAATGATTCGCGAGGGTGCGGTGATTGTTGATGCCGGTACGGCCAGTGAAGGCGGAGTGATTCTCGGTGACATTAATGATGAAATTCGCGCTCGCACTGATATCTCTGCTATCACACCAAAAATTGGTGGCGTAGGTCCGCTTACTATTGGTGTACTATTCGAAAATGTCTTGGCCTCTGCTGTCGAAAATCAAACGCATTAATTAAAAATTAAAAAGGGTGAGTCATGCAAGCAAAATCAAAGAAAAATTATACCGGTCCAGTCGTCCTTGTGGTGATGGATGGGGTGGGTATTCGTCAGGAAATCGAAGGCAATGCCGTATCGCTAGCCTACACAGAATTTTTGCATCAATTGGAACAGAATTATCCGAAATTAGCTCTTCAGGCTTCTGGCGAAGCGGTCGGTATTTTGGCCGGCCAAATGGGAAATTCCGAAGTTGGCCATAATGCGCTCGGTAGTGGCCAAATCATTAAGCAGGGTATTGCTAAAATTAATCAAGCTTTTTCTACCGGTGAAATCTGGCAATCCAGCGCTTGGCAGGGTGCTATCGAAAATCTCAAAATCCACCAGTCCACCCTACATTTTTCCGGAATTTTTTCAGATGGCGGTGTGCATAGTGAGCTTTCTCATCTTTTTACCATGTTGAGACGTGCTGCCGAATCAGGTATCAAAACTATGCGCATACACGCCGTCTTCGATGGTCGCGATGTGGCACCGCAGTCGGCTGAAAAATATCT
>SDRH01000039.1 GCA_007845165.1 TM7 phylum sp. oral taxon 351
GAATCATTGAAGTCTATGGATGATAAAATACTTAGTTATATTGACTTTTATAATTATAAGCGTATACATTTAGGTATAGGTTATAGAACCCCTACTGAAATGTTGCATAGGTTGTGAATGTTGTATGAAAAACAGGCTCTTAACCTGAATTACTGGTGGACGATAGAGGATTTGAACCTCTGACCTCGTCTACGTCAAAGACGCGCTCTAGCCAACTGAGCTAATCGTCCAGCAAATTTATTATATGATATTTGAGCGAAGATTTCAACCATAATTTAATTGAAAGAAAAAAGACCCCCGTGAGGAGGTCTTTTAGAATCAATCTTAGCGGCGATAGCCGGATTTCTTACCTTTCTTGAGGAAGACGACGGCGAGAAGAGAGAGGAAGGCGAAGACGGCAATGCCGGAAGCGAGGAAGTCTGAGGATGAAAGATTCATACCTGCGAAGACGGATCCACCAGTGTTAGGTACGGCTGGGGTTTTCTTCCCACCATTCTTACCTGGAGTAGCTGGTTTATCTTCTGGCTTAGCTGGTTCATCCTTGCCGGTGAACTTGAAGTTTACAAGTTCTGGTTTTTCGAGATCATCACCCGCACCGTTTAGAGCTACGACTTCGAGAGTATAATCACCCTTGTCCAATTTATTATTAATATCTTCTGAATTGAGTTCGATGGTGCCACCGTTAGTCATTGCAACTGGATCAGTGATTTCGATTTCTTTATCACCAACCTTGTGACCAGCTTTATCTTTCAAGGTTACCTTAACTTTTGCGACGCCGCCAGCGTGGGCAATACGAAAACCAGTGTAACCACGTGGGTTAGTCTGAGTCTTCTCGACTGCTACTGGAACATAGTTAAATTCTACAGTATCAGCAGTCTCAGCTTTGCCATCCACGGTGACCTTGATAGAAACTTTACCGAAGACACCATTAGTGAGCTGTTGCATATCGAGAGGGATTTTCTTTGAGCCGCTATTAGCAGCGCCAGCATTACTTACGTCAACAGTTTCGTTAGCGATAGTGGTGGTAGTACCGTCTTTATCGGTAAGCTTAATTTCGTATTCAATAGTTTTTGACTTGGTGAAATCAATATTGAGTGGTACTTGATTTTCAAGCACCTTGCTATCTGAGGTAGGAGACTTGATAGCAACTGATTGACCGTTTGGAAGAACGGTGACCTGGACGGTTACTTCAGAAGAAGTAGCTTCCTGGGCGTAAGTTTGATTAGTGAGCGCCAGGCCGCCGAGTAGGGTCAAGCCTGCTATTCCTAATGCGCCGATGATTGATTTTTTATTCATTTTTCGCCTTTATTATTTTTATTTTTATCTGTGCCAGGGTCTAAATAATTAACTTAGACTTCTGAGCACGACGCTTTCTAAGTACGATGATAAACCATACCACAGCCGTTGTCAATAGCATAAACAGAATAATTAGAACAAAGATAGGTACAATTAAGACAATTTTGGTGGATTTTTCTTCTTTGCCACCAGCGGAGATGGTAGAAGTAATACGGTAGATGCCAAAGGCTGGACTATCTTTCCATTCGAGATCAACATCACGGGTGGTATCTGGTAAGACATCGAAGCCCTTAGTGTCTTCAAAAATTGAACCGCCGAAGAGCTTTTCTACTTTCATGCTGACAGTGGCACGAAAGTCGGTATTACCGGTATTTTCGACCGTAGCAGAGGTGCGAATATTGCCAGAAACACGGAAACCGTCGAGATGGTATTTGGAGATTTTGGCTTCTTCCCTGGTTTCACCCTCGGTTTTACCATAGAGAGTTAAGCCAACGCGGGAAACCGTTTTAATACCAGTAGAATTAAGGTCGTCTTTTGGGATGGCTTCCGCAAAGATGACGGCGTACTGACCGCCGGCAGGAACATCTTGAGGTACGGTAACACGATATTTCACAACCTTGGTCTCGTTTGGCTGCACAGAATAAGTAACATCAGAGACATATTTACCGGAAGCATCTTCGAAAGTAGTCCAACGAGTAATTTGAGTGCGGGAACTTTCCTTCGAGAAGTTTAGTTCATATTTTTCATTGGAGACGGAATATGGAGTAGCATAAACCTTAAAATCAAAGGGATCGGTACCGATATTAGAGACATTAAAGGTGAAGTCGGAAACATCGCCACCTTTGAGATAGACGGTGTTCTTCACTGGAGAGATTTGGATTTGAACTTTTGGTTTTTCAGCTGGTTTTTCGTCGGCATAAGTAGCAGAGGTTTTTGCTAAACCGAAGAAGCCGGAGAGACCTAGCCCAAAGAGGGCTAGAGTCAAGACACGTTTAAAATTATTTTTCATCAAATACTCCTTTAGAAATCAGATTCGACGCGAGGTGCGGACTTGGTATTAGATTTTTTGTTCTCGTATTTCTTTGAAACAAGCCAGAAGATAACAGAGAGGATAAAGAGAACGAGTAAGACGATAAGCCAGATTGGACAAAGGATCACGAGTTTACGAGAAGTATTGTGGGCACTACCAAAGGTAATGTCTTGCTCGACCCAGAAGATACCGATACCTGGAGATTTTTCCCAAGTTTCCTTACTGAGGCGCTTAGTATTAGGGAGAGTGGTGCGGTAAGTAGGGTTTTCCTCGTTAGTATAGACTTCTTCTTTAGAGAAGAATGGGAAGACACGAAGAACATATTTGACATCCTCATCGGTGTTACCACAGTTTTCGACACGAGAGGTACCGGAAATTGGTGGGTTGAAGAGAATAAATGGAAGATTATTTTCCAAAATCTTAGTACAGTGGTTAATCTTGCCATCGATATGAGAATAGATTAGCATACCGATACGGGTGACTTCGCGAATGGTATTAGATGAATTTTCACTGGAGGCATTCTCCACCATAATAGAAGCATATTGGCCACCACCTGGAGCATTTTGTGGAACCTTCACGGTGTATTCGATGGTAGTTTCCGAATTTGGATCGAGATGGCCAGTGGTAGTGCTAAAAGTAAACCAGTTAGAGATTTTAGTGTAATCCGATGATGCATCGAAAGTTGGGTCGTAGTTTTCGTTACTAACGGAATATGGCGCAGCATAGATTTTAAAATCAAAGGCGTTAGTGCCAATATTCTGAACACGGAACGTACCCTGTTTAGTCTCACCTGGCTTCAAAGTACCAAGCTGCTGAGACGCAGGAGAAACCTGCATGTGATTGGCTAGACGTTCGGTACCATTATCTGCGTGGACTGGGCGGACGATGCCGAAGAAGAGCGGCAAGGCAACTGCCATACCGAAAATTAGACCTTTAAGTTTTTTCATTTACCTCCTAGTTATATGCTATTTATTATACACGAGCAAAAGCGTAATTCAATGAAAAATTAGCTTATGTGCCCGGATTTTCTGAAACGGTGAGAACTACCACATCACTGTAATTACCTGGGATTTGAGTACCGGTGGCGGAGACATGGTAATTTATGTTAGTAGTTTCATCAATCACTTGCTTAGACGTATTAAGGTTCTTGTGAATCGAAGCATCAGTAGCCGTAATCGCCTTATGAGAAATACTACCTACGGAATAGTTCCAGCCAGCTTGAGTGCCATCGAGATTGCCAGCCAGGGCCGGGATAACACTAGTCGAAGTAGTATCATGAACGAGATTAATATTAGAATCCTTATCACGAATATTAATATTGTAACCAGTGACACTGTTCGTCTTCACGCGAATAGTATTAGTAAGATTCTTAACCTGACCCGGATTAATCGTATCTGCTACTGTACTAGCGCCAGACGTGATATTAAGAAAAGATGCGATGGTAACATTCACATCCAAGCTGTTCTTCTTTTCGATAGCAAAAGTGCTAAGTGGCAAGGCCATTAACCCACAGGCAGAAGCGACGCCAAGAACGCCTACCACCTTCCCAATCTGTTTCATATTTTTTCCTCTACTTATTTGTATCTAGTATAGTTTAGCATTACCAGAATGTCAAATAAAAATCAGCTCCTTTTCAGGAGCTGATTCATCAGTCAATACAGGGAAATTAGTTCTTGGTAACAGTGTAAACGATAACGTCTTCGTAGGTACCTTGGCGTTGTGCTGCACCTGGTTCGATGCGGTAGGTCATAGCAACAGCTTCAGTTGAAGGACCAGAAGTGTTCTTCACTACAAGAGCGGTTTCAGAATTCTTAACCATAGCAGTGTCAGCTACGAGATCACCACCCTTTAGGCTCCAAGAACCAGTGCCAGAAGCGGCAGTTGGGATGAAGTCTACACCAGCGACAGAACCGGTGATACCAGCAGCGCGGAGAGAAGTGTCTTCGTCTTTGTCTTTAACGGTAATCTTAAGACCAGCAGCGTTGTTAGTAGCAGCGGTAAGGTTAGAAGTGGCAGAACCAGCTTCACCTGGGGTTTTATTACCAGCGTCAGCGGTAGCGTTATCGTTAGCGATAGAGATACCTTCTTGGACGGTAACCTTAACGGTGGTTTCAGAATTGTTAGCAGCAAAGGTTGCTAGTGGGAGTGAAGCGACACCGAGTCCAGCTAAGACGCCGAAAGTTGCCATGATTTTTGCATATTTTGTCATAATATTTC
>SDRH01000040.1 GCA_007845165.1 TM7 phylum sp. oral taxon 351
TATGTCTTTACCTCTATAATATGCCATAAGGTAGTCCTTTCTTATTTATAGTTAGATCCTAGAAATAAGTTTAAGAGCTACCTTATTTTTATGCAATATTTTGTTGCAAAGGTCCTGAGCTATTACGGCCCCTTTTGCTTTTTTGAAAAAATGTTATAATAATACAAAGTTATTATTAGAAAAAATAAGGGGTTTTATGTCTGGACACAGTAAATGGGCAACCACCAAGCGTCAAAAAGCAATTGTGGACGCAAAACGTGGTGCCGCCTTCACCAAAATTGGTAACCAAATCGCGATTGCTGCGCGTGCTGGCGCCGACCCAACGATGAATCCATCTCTTGCGATGGTATTAGAAAAAGCTCGCAAGGCCAACATGCCAAAGGCAAACATTGAACGTGCGATTGCTCGTGCCGCCGATAAAAACGCCGCAGCTTTGATTGAAGAAACCTACGAGGCTTACGGCCCGGCCGGTATTGGTTTGATTATCGAAATTGCTACCGATAACAAGAATCGTACCATGCCAGAAGTACGCAATGCGCTTTCGAAGAACGGCGGCCGCATGGCTGATCCTGGATCCGTGATGTTCCAATTTGCGCGTAAGGGTGTGATTTTCATCGAAGATAAGGGTGAAGACGCGCTAATGGCCGCTTTGGATGCTGGCGCAGAAGACGCCAACGAAACGGAAGATGGCATCGAAATTATTACCGAACCAACAGATTTGATGAAAGTACGCAAGAATTTGATTGACGCTGGTCTCAACGTAGATTCTGCAGAACTCAAATATCTGCCAAATAACACCGTAGAGGTGAGCGAGGCAGATGCGGAAAAGGTAGACAAGCTACTGGATGCCGTAGATGATCTCGATGACGTAATTAACGTTTTCACCAACGCAGCCTAATCTATCTCCTTGGGATGATTTTTCACTTTACGGGGAAGAATTTTTCTGTTATGATAGTAAGTGGAAGGGTGGCCGAGTGGTTGATGGCACCGGTCTTGAAAACCGGCAAGTTAACGCTTCGCAGGTTCGAATCCTGTCCCTTCCGCCAGAAAGTGGTACCGTAGCTCAGCTGGTTAGAGCGTAGGACTCATAAGCCTAAGGTCACTGGTTCAATCCCAGTCGGTACTACCAAAAGAAATTATAGAACGGCGATGAGCCGTTTTTTCTTATGTTAAAATGGTTACATGATAGCACACGTAGAAGGTACGATTGCGGAAAAATTCACCGGGCAGATTATTGTGGATGTGCATGGTGTGGGTTATGAAGTGAATCTTTCGGCAATTGATTTTGAAGAGATTAATGTGGGGGAAACTAAGAAATTTTACACTTATCACGCAGTACGCGAGACTTCGGAAGATTTATATGGCTTTACTACCTTGATGGCGAAGAAGATTTTTGAAATGCTAATTTCCGTGAACGGGATTGGCCCGAAGGCTGGCATGGCAATTCTCTCTCTGGGGACGCCGGAAGAAGTGCGCAATGCCATCGCCAATGCAGATAGTGGTTTTATCAGCAAGGCGAGTGGCGTGGGTAAAAAATCAGCAGAGCGTGTAATCGTGGACCTAAAAGACAAGGTGGGATTACCAAGTCATTATACGGGCGCAGAGATTCAGGTGAAGAAACCGGAAAATAATGAGGCTCTCGATGCCCTGATGGCGCTAGGATTTAACCTAAAGGAAGCCACCGAAGCACTCAAAGAAATTGACGCAGATCTGCCAGTGGAGGATCAGATTCGCCTGGCGTTGAAAAATCGTTAACAAAAAGGTGAGTGTAAAAAACTAAAACAAAAGCCATTGAGGTGAAAAATTATTAGAAAAAAAATAGTTCCTAGCTGGAACTATTTTTACTAAAAAACTTAGTGAGAGATTTATTTTTCCAGATTTGGCACATTTAGCGTATCGGAAGAAGTATCGGCCGAATCAGAAGCGAGGTCGGTTTTCTCAAGTGAAGCACCAGACTCTTCGGACGAAGCGTCAGTCTCTTCAGGTGAAGTTTCTTTAACCTGACGGGCGCGATGATCAATATGAATGGTGTTCAGAGTGGCAGTCTCTGGCTTGGTTTCAGATTTTTGGTTTTTCTTAGCGGCTAAAATTTCAGAAAGCGATTTTTTATCAGTGTCAGCGGGGACTTCACACTCATCGTCAGCAGGAATTTCACCTTTTTCGATATGCACGAAATGAGTAATGGTTTCGAGCTCGTCAGTAGGCGTGTCGAGATATTTAAAAATATAGGTAGTTTCATCACCGATAGTCGACATGCGGAGGGTACCCACCTCGAAGAGATGCTCGAAAAGACCAGCTTGCTTAAAAGATACGTCTTCCACAGAAACTAAATCAATCACGTTCATCGCAGTGTCAAAAAGCGAATTAGCGACACGTTGAATTAGACGCTTATTGGTGACAAAAAGCTTATTGGTGGTATAAACATTAAGACTAATCAAGGTCGCAATCCAGACGGTACCAAGCACAATCGCGATAACCAAGAGGAAGAAAGCGCGCCCATTAGTATCGAGGGCGAAGACGAAGGAATTTCCCGCATTAATCAAAATATAGAGAGCAAAAAGCAAAATACTAGCTAGACAAGCTCCGGCAAAGATTAAAATTGGAATGATTTTAGTACGTTTAATTTCGAGAACAATTCGCTCGCCAGCCTCAAGAGAAATGCCCAATTTTGGATTATAATTTTTCTGCTTCATACGCTTCCCTGTTAAATTAGTTATATTATAACATATTTTCAGGTGATTAGAGAGAAGCGAGGTGACGCTTGGCTTTTTCGGTGACGATACGACCACGTGGGGTCTTTTCGATGAAGCCAAGTTGAATCAAAAATGGTTCATAATAGTCTTCAATCGTAGTAGCTTCATCGCCGGTGAGAGCGGCAATGGTCGTGAGGCCGACTGGGCGATTACCATAATTATCGAGCATTAACTGCAACATATTGCGGTCAGCCGGATCGAGACCAAGGGAGTCAATTTCCATAAGATTAAGGGCCTTGGTAGCAATTTCAAAATTAACGGAACCATCACCATGTACGTCAGCAAAATCCCGCACGCGCTTCATCAGACGGTTAGCAATACGCGGCGTGAGACGAGAGCGGGCGGCCAAGGTAGCGGTGGCTTCTTCGGAAATTTCCGTACCGAGAATACTGGCGGTACGAGCAATAATTTGACCGATTTCCGATTCATTATAATATTCGAGACGATGCGTAATCCCAAAGCGATCACGAAGCGGCCCGGCTAACGAACCAGTACGGGTAGTCGCGCCGATTACGGTGAAGTGTGGCAGATCGAGACGCACCGAACGAGCGGCCGGACCCTTACCAATCACGATGTCGAGTTTGTAATCTTCCATGGCGGAATAAAGAATCTCCTCGACAGCGCGACGCAGACGATGAATTTCATCAATGAATAACACATCACCATTTTGGAGATTAGTAAGGATAGAAGCAAGATCACCAGCGCGTTCGATAGCCGGACCAGAGGTGACACGCAGATTGGAGCCAAGTTCATGCGCGATTACATTGGCCATAGTAGTCTTACCAAGACCTGGTGGACCATAAAGTAGGACGTGATCCAAAGTGGTCCCATCATTACGTTTTTTTACCGCCGCGATAGCGATCTTCAGATTCTTTTTCAAGCGCTCCTGGCCGATATACTCAGCGAAATTAGTTGGGCGAAGACTGACTTCTACTGCTTGCTCTTCCTGATCCTCCTCGTGCGATATATTATCGATAACTCGCTCGATTGCCATATTCCTCCGTCTTTTGCTTAAATGCGTTATAATAGATTATACCATTAAGAAAGGAGCTAAATGTCCGATATTGATAAATCTAATTTTAAAAATAGCAAGACTTATGATAATCTAAAAACCGCTTTTGCTGGAGAATCGCAAGCTCGTGTGAAATACCAGTTCTTTGCTTCTCGTGCAAAAAAGGATGGTTACGAACAGATTGCTGAAATCTTTACCGAAACTTCTGATAACGAAAAAGAGCACGCCAAACTTTGGTACAAGTACCTCAATGACGGCGCTGTAGCTGACACCAGAACCAACCTCGAAATTGCCGCCGCTGGTGAAGATTACGAATGGACTGACATGTACAAAGAGTTCGCCCGTATCGCTCGTGAAGAAGGTTTTGACGAGATTGCTGGCAAATTCGATGGCGTCGGGGCAATTGAAAAAGAACACGAAGAACGCTACCGCAAATTGATCAAGAACATCGATGACGATGTAGTCTTTAAATCAGAAAAAGTCACCGTCTGGAAGTGTCGTAACTGTGGTTACACCTTTGTAGGTAATGATGCACCTGAGGTTTGCCCAGTGTGTGCACATCCAAGAGCCTACTTTGAATTGCGTGCAATTAATTACTAAGTAACGGAAAGCTG
>SDRH01000041.1 GCA_007845165.1 TM7 phylum sp. oral taxon 351
TATACTGATCGTTACTAACTGGGAAAAATCCGGCGTAGACAAACGGGAGAACGTTTTTGTAACCTGGTAAAGGATTTTTGGCGGGAGCCTTTTTCAATGTAACCGTATCACCGACTTTTGCTTCGCGCGTGGTTTTAAGATTGGTCACGATGTAACCGACTTCCCCTTCATTTAGACTATCTTTAGGCGACATTTCCGGCTTCAAGATACCAACTTCGAGAGCAATGCCGGAAGTTTGAGCTGCCAGCATCTGAATGGCGGCATTTTTATTGATTGAACCATCGACGATACGCACATAAAGCACCACACCGCGATAGTCATCAAAGTAAGAGTCAAAAATTAAAGCGCGCGTCTCAGAATTGGCGGCGGAAACTACCGTGTGGTCCGTGAGCGAAGTATCGACAGAAGATTTGTTTGGCGCTGGAGCGAATTCAATGATACGATCGAGAACTTTTTCGACATTGAGACCAGTCTTGGCGGAGACTGGAATAATTTCTGACGGGTCACAGCCTAAAAGATTAATAATTTCACTAGAAACCCGCTCAACATCCGCAGCCGGCAGGTCAACTTTATTGATCACCGGAATAATGGTGAGATTTTGCTCGATTGCGAGATAAACATTGGCGAGAGTTTGCGCTTGAATGCCCTGAGTGGCGTCGACCACCAAAATAGCCGACTCAACCGCTTGCAAGGAGCGAGAGACTTCATAAGAAAAATCCACGTGGCCCGGAGTATCAATCAAATTGAGCTCGTAGCCCTTATATTTCATTTGCACTGGGGTGAGTTTAATCGTAATCCCCTTTTCACGCTCAAGTTCCATAGAGTCGAGGAGCTGAGATTTCATCTGGCGCTTTTCGACAGTGCCAGTGATTTCCATCATACGGTCAGCCAAAGTGGACTTGCCGTGATCGATGTGAGCGATGATACAAAAATTTCGAATATTTGCGGAATTCATGCCTCTATTATAACAGAGATGGGATGGAGTATAATAGAATCATGAAATTAATCTTGGCAGTTTCGGGTGGCGTAGATTCGATGGCGCTTCTTGCCATGTACGCACATGCCGATATTATCGTGGCGCATGTGGACCACGGTACCCGCAAATCTAGTGCGGAGGATGCAGATTTTGTGCGCCGAAAATGTCAGGAACTGGGAGTGAAATTTTATGAGACCAAACTGGGGCTGGGTGAGGGGGTTTCAGAGGAGTTAGCACGCCAGAAGCGCTACGAATTTCTTAAAACAATTCAAGAAAAAGAGGGTGGCACTCTCTGCACTGCACACCACTTAGACGATGTCCTGGAATCGGTCGCAATCAATTTGATTCGTGGTACTGGATGGCGGGGACTCACGCCTTTTTATGATGACGAGCTCGTGCGGCCTTTTATTATTGCCAAGATGTGGAAACGAGATGTCTTGAAATTTGCTGGCGAACAAAAAATATGTTTTCGACAGGATTCGACCAACTATGAGGCAGATTATTTGCGCAATCGCGTGCGAGAAAAAATGACAGAACTAGACGAGACGGCGCGAACAGATATTATTGAGTTGTTTGAGAAGCAAAACGAGCTCAGAGGAAAAATCAAAAAATTAGTGACGGAATTAGCCAAGCAGACCGTAGTAGGGAAAAATTTTCATAAAAAAGAACTTTTTCTTACGGCTGATGAAAAAGTGGCAATAGAGGTTTTAAGAGAGATTTGCTTGATGCACGGCTATAGTTTGACGCGAAAACAGCTGGGGGATTTTCTTCTTGCAATTAGAACCTATGCGCCACACAAGAAATTTAATTTACCGAAGAATCACTTCGTGACAATTCTAAAAAATTACTTAATGTTTGAAGAAAAATAGCGCCGAATGACGCTATTTTTTATGTTACTTTCGAGCCATAACTTACTTGAATAGATTTTTCAAACCACCAGCGAGATCGGAAGGGAGAAGAATGACAGTTTTCTGGGATGGGTCGGTGCTGATTTTTTCGAGAGTTTGGAGAGTACGAATATTGAGACCGCCTGGAGTCTGAGCTAGTAAACTGGCGGCTTCAGCCACAGCGGCAGCCGAGGCTTTTTCACCTTCAGCCGAAATAATCGCAGCGCGGCGTTCACGTTCAGCTTCAGCCTGTTTAGCCATAGCACGCTTCATGTCAGAAGGAAGTTCGATATTTTGGAGCTTCACACTTTCGATATCGATACCCCATTTATCAGTTTGAGTATCCACGATTTCCTTAATTTGGCTGGAAATTTTGTCACGTTTAGAGAGTAATTCATCAAGATCAAAGTTACCAGTGACATCACGCAGGGCAGTTTGAGCAAAGGTGGAAGTAGCGTAAGCGTAGTTAGTGGTTTCAAAGACAGCTTTCTTAGCATCAATTACCCGGAAATAAACCACCGCGTCGACATTCACCGTAACGTTATCCTTAGTAATAACTTCCTGCTTCGGCACATCCATCGGGGTGGTACGAACATCAACCGTGCGCATAGTATCGATGTAAGGGATGATCACATGAAGACCTGGCTCCATAATGCGACGAAAACGACCGAGGCGCTGGACCACACCGCGCTCGTATTGGTTAACCACGCGAATTCCTGGAATCACCACGAATAGAGCGATAAGAATTAGGATTAAAATTGGCATAATAACTCTCCTTTTTAGTTTCATTTTAGCGATTTTGAGGAATAATGCAAGGGAGAGAAAAATCGGTAGACGGAATAGATAGACTAGGCTATATTAGAATTAATAGATGGTTACCTATAAGATAATTTATGACATTACGCAAGACGCCTATAACTGGTTTAATGCCATAAATAATTTTGGTGGAATTAAAAAACTAAAAAACGCTCAGGACATTGAAGTAGTAGAAAAGATTATGGGGTTAAACTTTTCGGAAGCAAAGAAAATCTTGATTCCCTACCTCGAAGAAAGAAACACACGAATTGAGATGACGCCGGAACGATTCAAGCAAATCATGAGTGATGAACTAAATGAAAAATTTGAGTTAGCAATTAGGCGACTCGAAGAAGTGACGGAACATCCCCTAGCAATTAAAGATTGTGCGAAAAATCGCGCTAAGGAAATTCATAAAATTTCACCAGAAGCAGTATCGCCGAGTGAGGATTTATTATTCTTGATTACGACTTTTCCAGCGATGATTGTTTATTATGAGGAGGGGGTGATTTTTACCTATGCGAAAATCGGTAATGAATTATGGGGGATGCCACTCGATGGAATTTTACATGAACTGATGCATTTTCAAACTAATTATTATTATCGAGAAAATCCAGACTCTGTAGTTTCTAGCCTTTCGAGGGGAGAATATTATATTCTAAAGGAATCTCTAACAGCCTTACTTGATGAGTCTTGGAAACCAATTATGACTTTGCCAGATGCAAGCTATCCAGAATTTCAAGCATTAAGAGATAAATTGCGAGAGTATTATTCCAAATATCATGACTTTGACAAACTAATGGAATATGGTACAAAAGAGGTAAAAAATTATAAAATGTGATATAATATAGGGGTAGCCTGTTTATTTTACAGAAAGAGGGGAAAATTATGTATTTTGACAGATGTAAATTACAAAAAATGTCCGATGAAATCACGCTGACACTGAACGAAAGAATCGACAGAATGACGGTTGTAGTAAAAGCTCAGTGTATACTGATTGGTCAGGATGAAAAGGGTAATTCCTATCAGAGTAATATCCTAAGATTAATTAACGATATGGCGAGAGGTCTTCTCAACCAATGCCAATCAACCACGCTTAGCCATCGGGTACAAAAAACTTATCACAGTCTCGAATCAATCGCGTGGACGATCGAAGAATTCGATAATTATATCGAAAGTTTCAATGCTACCACAAAATTATTTCGAGATACTCTGGAGAGGTTTTGGCCAATGCGGAATTTCGAACCGGTGGCCACGGAAACTAAAATTCCAGCGGTACGAGCTAGATTTGAAAACTTAAGAAATGACTTAATTCAATCCAGTGAAGCAGGCTAAGAAATTTAAGGGACGCAAGATTTGCGCCCCCGTATAAGGTTCAGCACCTTTGCAACACTTCATAAGGAGTTTTTAATCCTATTCCTAAATGGATTCTATCATAGTTATAGTATCTAATAAAACGATTAAGCTTGTGATCAATAAAGTTTATGTCCTT
>SDRH01000042.1 GCA_007845165.1 TM7 phylum sp. oral taxon 351
TTCAGAATATCCCACTTAAATTAAATCTGGATAATCCACCAGAGCATCTGGAAGTGCGCGGCGAAGTAATTATTTTTAAGCAAGATTTTGAAAAACTTAATCAAATGCAGGCTAAGCTCGGTGAGAAACCTTTCGCTAATCCGCGTAATCTTGCCGCCGGTACCGTTCGTCAGCTCGACCCTCGCATTGCCGCGAGCCGTCCGCTCCGTTTTATGGCCTATGATTTAGTGACGCCAGATTTACCGACCCACCAAGAAGCTTATGTGTTTTTGCGTCAAATTGGTTTTCAGACATCCGGCCAAGATCATGTCTATACGCACCTCAACGAAGTTTTTGCTGAAATCGAACGCCTTGGTCAGGTGCGCGGTAATTTTCTCTTTAATACCGATGGTATGGTGATTAAAATTAATGACCGCAAGATTTATTCCGAACTTGGCATCGTCGGTAAAACTCCTCGCGCTGCTGTGGCTTTTAAATATCCTGCTGAAGAATCCACCTCGAAGGTGCGCGATATCGTGATTTCAATTGGTCGTACTGGTGCGGCGACCCCAGTGGCTATCTTAGACCCCGTGGAAATTGCCGGCAGTACCGTGCGCCACGCCACCTTACATAATTCTGATGAGATTGAAAAGCTCGATATTCGGATCGGTGACACTGTGATTGTTTATAAGGCGGGCGATATTATCCCGAAGATTAAGGAAGTATTATTTACCCTTCGTCCAGAAGGTACCGAGCCTTTTGATTATGAGCAGGCTCTCAAAAATCAATATCCAGAACTTGAATTCGAGCGTCCTGATGGGGAAGTGGTTTATCGCGTAAAAGGTCAGGATTCAGATTTTATTTTACGTCGTAATCTTGAATATTTTGCCAGCAAGCAGGCGCTTAATATCGAGGGGCTAGGCGAGAAAAATGTTAATTTATTGGTCGATGCTGGCCTCTTAAAAAGCCTAGTTGACCTCTACCGTTTACAAAAAACAGACTTGATCAAACTCGAACGTTTCGGTGAACTTTCCGCCACCAAATTATTGAACGCCATCGAGGGAACTAAACAGGCGCCGCTCGCCAAATTTATCACCGCACTTGGCATTCGTCATGTCGGCGCGCAGACGGCTGTCGCGCTCGCTGATGCTTTTCAGTCGCTTGAAGCTCTTCGCGACGCCACCGAGGAAGAACTTCTAAAAATTCCTGATATTGGTCTGACGGTTTCTGAATCAATTTTGGCTTACTTCGCCGATGAAGATAATTTGAAACAGCTTGATGATTTTAAAACGCTCGGTGTATGTCCAGTTTATATTAATCACGATAACGCTCCACTTAAAGGTCAAAGTTTTGTCGTCACCGGGACACTTACCGATATGGGGCGTGAAGAGGCGGAAGATTTATTACGCGAAAAAGGCGCTACGGTCACCAGTTCTGTGACCAAAAACACTACCGCCTTAATTGCCGGCGCCAAGCCAGGTGCTTCGAAAGTCACCAAAGCCGAAAAGCTTGGTATTGAGATCATCTCCGAAGCGGAATTCCGTGAATTAATTAAATAATCCATGAAAATAAAAACTAAAAATAGGTGTCATCTCGCACCTATTTTTAATCCGTCGCTTAATTCCGGATTTTGGGTTATCTTAGAACCTCACTCTTCTGATCTAGGTCGGGATTAAGCTCTCCTAGAATCTCACTATTTTTAATTCTAATTTTATTCGAATGGATTTTTCAGAACTAATTCTGGATTAGCTTCCGCAATACGCATTAATTCGTTGTATTTTGCAATGCGTTCCGAGCGAGAGAGGGAACCAGTCTTGATCTGTCCCGTCCCGAGTCCTACCGCGAGATATGCGATGGCACTATCTTCGGTTTCACCCGAGCGGTGCGACATTACGGTTCGGTAGCCGGATTTTTGCGCCAAAACCACCGCGTCGATGGTTTCAGAAAGTGAACCAATCTGGTTTGGCTTAATCAAAATCGCATTTCCCACCTTTTCCTCGATACCTTTTTGCAGTAGTTTTACATTGGTCACGAAGAGGTCGTCACCGACTAACTGTAATTTATTGCCGAGTCGCTCAGTGAGAACTTTCCAGCCCTCCCAGTCATTTTCCGCCAGGCCGTCCTCGATGGAAACAATCGGATATTTTTCTAGCAACCCCTCATACCAGTCAATCATCTCGGAGCTAGTCTTGGTTTCACCAGAGGTTTTTAGTTTGTAATTACCATCCTCATAAAATTCCGAGGAAGCAATATCCATGGCAATCGCAATATCTTTACCGACGACGTAATTCGCTCGCTCAATTGCTTCGCAAATTAGTTCCAAAGGTTCATTGTTGCCGCCAAAAACTTTTGGTGCATAACCACCCTCATCACCCACCGTAGTCACATAATTTTTTTCTTTCAAAACCTTCTTTAGGGCGTGAAAAGTTTCTGCCCCCATGCGAATCGCTTCGTTGATATTGGTCGCTGCGATTGGCATTAGCATATATTCCTGAAAATCCGTACACCAATCCGCGTGTGCACCCCCGTTCATCACGTTCATCATTGGCATCGGTAAAGACATTCGGTCAGAGGTGCCAGAAATTTTTGCCACATATTCATAAAATGGCATTTTCATCGCGCGTGCCGAAGCTTTCGCTAGGGCTAAGGAAACCGCTAGAATCGCATTGGCGCCAAGATTCGATTTATTTTCCGTGCCGTCGAGCTGAATCATTAGTTGATCAATTTCTCGTTGGTCGACATGTTTACCTACAAGTAGGCTACTTATTTTGGTATTAACATTACGCACGGCCTGCATGACACCCTTGCCGTCGTAAAAATTTTTATCCCCGTCACGCAGTTCCAGGGCCTCGCCGCTACCAGTCGATGCGCCAGAGGGCACCATGGCACGGCCAGCACTACAGTCAGATAAAAAGACGTCAGCTTCTACCGTCGGATTGCCGCGGCTGTCGAGAATTTGCCTTGCGTGAATTTCTTTGATTGTGATATTTTCCATAGTTTTATTATAGCATTAGCATTTTAAAACTAACCTGAAAACTACCCCAAAAACTATCGGATTTTTAGGCTTTGATTACGACCAACATCCTCTATCTGTTCCACCCCTGATGACAAAATTCCCTGGATAGAGTATAATAACCCCATTAAGTTTTTACTTAAGTGCAAAATATTGGGTACCTTAAAAGGTAAAGTTTGACTTCATAAGGAGGGGGCATGAAAAACTTGAATAGAAAAACTACTACTGATGGTAAAAGTCGCTCTGTTGAGGAGCAACTAACAGTGGAGCTGACTGAGGTGTTTGATCGAATCTCGACCAGAAAACATCAGAAAAATACTTTGATCGCATTAACTGTGATTCTTAAATCTTTTCTGAATGGCGAACTTTATGGTCGCGATATTTCCAAGATTTTATCGAAAGAGCTTCTTTTCGAAAATTACGACGAACTGATAAAACAGGGAATTTCCATTGACATTAATAAGCTGATGACGGTTTTTGGTCAGGAAGATTACTCGGATATTTATCATGGTTCAGAATTTGTTACCGAAAATGCCGCCTGGTTCGTTCAGCACGGTGCTTCACTGGATCTATTGCTTGGTCAATTTCTTATCCATGATGGCTGGAAGAATATCGAGAAATTAATTCAAGCAGGTGTACCGGTTACAGATCTGCTAAATAAGAAACGTATGCTTTTGTACGTGAATGATTATTTTGATCTTACGGTTGACCGTGTAAAAACTATCATGAACTGGTTTCTGCGTCACGGCGCGACCAAGCTTCAGATTGGGGATTGGTTAAAATCTGAACTAGGTAAAAATGTACCAATCCAACTTCTTCGCGACCACATGATTAATTGGTCGGAATACGGCATTGATCCATCCAAGGTGCATACTATGCCTGGTCCAAACCCAGGCGATGAAG
>SDRH01000004.1 GCA_007845165.1 TM7 phylum sp. oral taxon 351
GAAAAAGGGGCGCCATTGACTAGGAACTTGGCGGTAGGCACAAGAATAATATTTGGGTCACGATTAGCGCCAAATTTGGATAAGGGATTTTCGAAATCTTGCTGAGTGCCTGGACAAAAAATGGTAACTTGGTGGCCAAGTGATTCTAGCGCGGTTTTTTGGGCACGAATTGAGGATGGAATGCCACCAGGAATGCCGAGAAAAACGTCGGTAAAAATAGCAATGCGAAGCGCTTTCGTAGGCGCAGGATTTTTGAGGTTTTGACCCTTAAGATTTTGATGCTTAAGGCTTTCCGGGTTCTTGGAGTGAGGATTTGACATGTTTTTGTGATATTTTATCTCATATATGAGATATTTAATTTAAAGTAAATCTTTGGTACGATTGATAGATTTGCGTGGGCCATTTTTACGATCATTATGGAAGGAAAACTTGAGCGGCGTACCGAGGAATGGGAATTTTTCACGGATACAACGTTCGAGATAACGTTTGTAAGACCAGTGAAGCAATTCCATTTCGCGACCATGAATGACAAACCATGGTGGGCAAGTGTCGGTCTGGGTGATGTATTGGAGTTTTGGGTGAGTATTTTTTAGTCCTGCTGGTGGATGTGAAATTGCCGCTTCATTTAGGACCTTATTAAGTTCTGAAGTTTTAAGTTCGGTGTGACGAGCGAGATCAACTTCGGTAATAAGTTCGAATAATTTTGTGACATTTTTGCCAGTTTCGGAACTGGTAATAATCACTGGAGCAAAAGATAAGAAATTGAAATCGCGTTCCAGATTATCTAGGATATTATCGATTTGTGACAGCTCAGTTGGTTTGGACTTGTCGGAAATTGTTGAAACTACAGGGGTAGAATTATCTAGCAAGTCTGACTTGGTGATAACTAAAATAACGCTTTTACCGGCTTCGATGATTTGGCCAGCGAGGGATTGATCGAGCTTAGAATGTGGCTCGGTCGAATCGACAAGTAGTAAACAGATATCGGATTCTTCGATGGCGGAAAGGGTGCGAATGGCAGAAAATTTTTCGATGCCAACTTCGCGCTTGCCTGGTTTGCGAAGGCCAGCAGTGTCGAGAAATTCAATGGTCTGACCTTTGAATTTAAGTTCGAGACGATTGATGTCGCGAGTGGTTCCCTGCTTAGAGCTGGTGATGGCCTGCTGTTTTTGGCCGAGACGATTGAAGAGGCTGGATTTACCAACGTTCGGACGACCGATCAGGGCGACCTTGATAGACGTTTCGGTTTTAGCTTCAGAATCAGCTTCGTTAGTGTTTGGATAAGAGTTTAATTCGCGATAAATACGAGATTTGAGGTCTTTAATTCCCTGTCCGGTAGTGGCAGAAGTTTGATAAGTTTCATCTGCTTTTATACCAAATTTGATATATTCGGTAAAAGGTAGAGATTCTTTTAGGTCGGACTTATTTAGGACGAGAAGGACTGGCTTGCGAGATTTGAGCGCCATACGAGCAATATCTTTGTCGCGAAAATCTGGATATTTGGTAGAGTCGACGGTAAGTAAAATTAAATCTGCAGAATCAATGGCGTCCTCGATTTGATCCTGGATGGAAGCTTCGAAATCATCTTCAGGATTTTTCAAACCAGCAGTATCAATAAGAGTAAAAGCTTGATCAATAGTCGCTACTACGCTGTCACGGGTAGTGCCGGCCTCACGCGCAACAATGGCAATATTTTTGTGTGCCATGCGATTTAATAGACTGGATTTACCAGCATTGGTTTGGCCGATGAGGGCGACAATTGGAAGCTTTTTCATGTGTTATATTATAACATCGAAAACGGGATAAGTAAAGAAAAAATCTGGGTTAACATCTCAAGGTATTGCACTTGAGCGGTTAGGGTAGGAAGTCGAATTAAATATTCGAGCATATGGCGATTAAAAGAAATTTTTGAGACGATTTTTTGATTCCCTTTATGGTAAAATGGTTGAAGTATGAAAAGAAAAATCGCTTTCAATGATTATGGATTTACTAGTTTTTTGACTGCAATTTTTCTTTGTATTTTAGGTCTCGGGGGGGGGGGGTGCCTATTTTTAGTTGACAATGCGTCTGCGCTTTATGTCCCGAGTATTTCGGTATCGACGGATGCTTTAAATTCGGTGAACGGTAATGCAGTTTTGAATTCGGTAAATAAAACTACGGAAATTCCAGTAAATTTAACCGTACAGACGAATCACCGAACTGGATATACGGCGACCATGAGTGCTGAAACCAGTGAAACTGCTTTGGTTAATGCGAGTTCGGCTAATAACGCTAAAATTAATTCGATTACGAGCCCATTAGGTTTAGCGAATTTTCCGACAAATTCTTGGGGATATAAATTAAGTACAGAAACTACCTATAGTCCGATTCCGGGAGTGGGTAATCCGGCTAATTTAATTAATACTAGTGGAAAAACTGATGGTTTAGATTCGCGAGTAATTAATGTGGGGATGAACTTGAGTCAGAATTTGAAAAGTGGCCGTTACGTAGATAAGTTAGTGTTTTCGGTGGTGACAAATCCATATGAAAAGGAAGCGGTATTAACGGCTGGTCCGGATTTTATCCAAAAAGTGACCGCGCTTGACACCAATCAAACTTATGATGTGTGGAACGAAAATATGGGCAAGAAAGAAAATGTACGGGCTTTCAGAAGAAGTCATGTAGCTCCGGCGGCGGTTCCGGCCAATGCGGTGAATGTTGAAGATAATGCGTCGTCCGACTATGAAATTAAAGTTTGGTTTGATGCGGCAGAAGGCGTGATGTATTATTGGGCGCCGATTGAGAAAATCTATTTAAATCAGAATGCTTCTCGCATGTTTATGCACTTTACTAAACTTACGGAATTGGAACTTTCGGGATTTGATACAAGTCGGGTGGAAAATATGACATACATGTTCAGAAGTCTCCATTCGATGAAAAGCCTTGATCTTTCAAGTTTTAGTACGCCAAAGTTAAAAGATATGACGGGGATGTTTTATGCTGCGATTGGACTAAAAACGCTTAATTTTGGCAATAATTTTGATACAAGTAATGTAGTGAGCATGAGTCATATATTTCTGGACGCAAACAATCTGGAATATCTAGATTTAGCGAAATTTAATACGCAAAACGTGACCGATATGAATCATATGTTTAGAAACATGTATGCATTGAAGGCAATAAAATTTGGTGAGAAATTTAAGACAAATAATGTAATCAATATGGGGAGTATGTTCGCCTCGACCTGTAGTCTAAAAGAGCTAGATTTGTCGAACTTTAATACCTCTAAGGTGACAAAAATTATTGAACTTTTTGGCTTGGTGGATTTTAAAGGCGATAGCTTTACTTGCCCTGGTGGAGATAAGCTGGAACGGGTTTATGTTTCGGCGGATTTTGATACTTCGAAGGTGACGGAATCTTTTAATATGTTTGCTGGAAGGACTAAACTTAGGGGCGGTGAGGGGTCGTTTGAGGCTAATCCATCGCAAGCTGGAATCGACTGGCTGAAGATTGATAGACCTGGTGTGAAAGGTTATTTTACAAATGTAAATAAGAGGACGATTTCTAACCTTTCGATAATGCAAAATGTGGATGCCGGGGTTTGTGCTAATTCAAATTTACATGAAGTCGCGACATTAGTGGATGTACGTGACGGGAATTCTTATACGGTTGCTAAGCTAAAAGATAATAAATGTTGGATGACGCAGAATTTACGACTAGTGAATAAAACTTTGACGCCGGTAGATTCAGACGTTTCCGCAAATTTTACAGTACCGACATCAAATCTGAATGTGGCTAATACTTACGATTCGTCTACAGTCTTACCGATGGTCTATTTTGACCCAAGTAAGTCACAGGATGGAGCTTTTTATAACTGGTTTACGGCAACGGCGGGTACGGGTGGTCGAAATATTCTGGAAGGGTCGGACGTGCCAAGTTCGGTTTGTCCAAGTGGCTGGCGATTGTCACAAGGTGGCAATAGAAGTGAATATTTGACCTTATTAAATAGCTATGATGGTAATGTGGCAAATCTACGTGGTGTACCATTGAATTTTATAACGCCAGGTTATGTACATGAGCAAAATCTGATTGGTATTGGTTCAAACGGTTTGTATTGGAGTTCGACGGCAGGTCCTGCAAATTGGGCGCATCGCATGAGTATTTGGGGGGAATAACTCTGATCAGGGTAGTAGCTGGCAAGTAGATGGCGCTTTGGTGCGCTGTTTGGTGAAGTAGGGTTTTAAAAATAATTTTAATGCTAAATTTTGCTGATTTTTGCTGATTTTTGCTGATTTTTGATTTTGCTTATGGTAAAATAGAGGCATGCCAAAAATCACTTTCTCTCATAATTTTTTGTGGGTAAATTTTCGAAGGAATTTTACTTTTTTATTAGGACTTTGTTTGTCAATTTTTATTTTTAATCTTAATTCTGCTGCAGTTTTTGCCGTGCAGACGCCAACTTTATCGGTATCAGTAGATAATGCTGCGGTGAATGTGAATGGTAATCAAGTGATTAATTCCGTGAATGGCACTACGGAATTGCCGCTAAATTTAACGATAAATACGACAAATAAAACTGGCTATACCGCCACGTTAAATACGGAAACTAATGAAACGGCTCTAGTAAATTCGGGGTCGGCGAGTGGCGCGAAGATTGATTCAATCACTGGATCTAGTAGTATTCTGAATTTGCCGGTAAATACTTGGGGTTTTAAGACATCAAATGAAACTAATTACAATCCAATTCCGTCCCTGGCAACGCCGACGAATATTTTTCAGACTACAGAAAAAACCAATGGAAATGATGTACGCGGCTTGAATATTGGTATGAAGTTGAGCCAGAATATTGAAAGTGGTAGCTATGATAATAAGCTGATTTTTTCGGTGGTAACGAACCCGTATGTGGGAAAGGCGGTGATGACTGAGGGGCTGGATTTTAATAATAAATTGAAAGCTTTGGAAACCGCGACGAATAAAATCGAGCACTTTAAGAAGAGCACCGTGGCGCCAGCTATTTCCATAAATACCGTGAATATTGAAGATGAAGAATCTGATTATGAAATTAAGCTTTGGTTAGATCCGACCGATAAGACGGCTTATTATTACACTGAACCGGAGAAAGTTTATTTAAATATGGATAGCAGTAAGATGTTTTATCCATGGGCTGATGATGAACGAAAAATAAAAAATATCTTAGAGATAGATCTCTCAAGCTTTGATACTTCCCAAGTGACAAATATGAGCTATATGTTTTATGGCATGTCTAACCTCACCACTCTTAATCTTTCCAACTTCAATACCTCTAAGGTGATGGACATGAGTTATATGTTTGCTTACATGCTTAACCTTACAGCCCTTGACCTCTCTAATTTCGATACTTCCCAGGTGACAAATATGAACTCTATGTTTGCTCACATGTCTAATCTCATGGCTCTTAATCTTTCTAGCTTCAATACTTCTAAAGTGACGAACATGGACTATATGTTTGAACAAATGTTAAATATCACCACTCTTAACCTCTCTAATTTCGATACTGCTAATGTGACGAGTATGAAGGGTATGTTTTCCTACGTGTCTAGTCTTAAAACTCTTGATCTCTCTAACTTTAATACTTCTAAGGTGACGAGAATGACCTCGGCGACATGTCCGACGAAGAATTTCGTTTGCGTAATCGCACTACCAACTCCGATACCGACCCACATCTTTTTGACCCCATCGACGACTGCGAATGGAATGACGCCAGCTTCGACTGTGACTAAGCCGCTGCGCCATTGCATCATCACAACCATTCCTTACGTCACGCTATTATGTAGTCCATCTAAGCTCTTGCGGCCATATCCAAAAAATGTTATTATTGTTTCACGGTTCCTTCCTCACAAATCCATCCTCGGCAGATAAAACCTGGCTTCGTGTGGATCGACCGGGTGTGCAGGGTTACTTTACGCGTAAATCTTAGTGCCTGAATAAATTATTTATACAGATGCTTAGTCTTGTTTATGAAAAAATCGCCAATTTCACCGTAATGAATATGGTTATTTAATTCTTCGATATTGATTAACTCATAGCCAATTACGGAGCCGTCTGGGTCATTTGTGAATTCACCGAGTTTTTTAAGTTCGGCGTAGACGCGTAATTGGTAAGCTGTATTTCCTTGATTATCATAGACTTTTTGATAACCGAGTGGAAACCAGGATTTGACGGTCATATTTAATTCTTCTTTCGCTTCGCGATTAATAGTTTGAAAGATAGACTCATGAGGTTTTACTCCTCCACCCGGAAGATTGTCTGAGGCGTGTGTATATTTTACGATAGGTACTAGATTTTGAAAATTGCCGATAATATAAATCTGTGACCAGGGTAAATCAGGTACTTCTTGTCCAACTAAACTATAGAAATCTGTGTGATATTTTACATTTTTATAGATGAATTCGCCATGTAGTATCGGTGTTTGCATAATTTTATTATAAAACAAAAAAAGACATAAATGCCTTTTCTTAAAATGGTGATTCCGGCGGGGTTCGAACCCGCGATTTTCTGGATGAGAACCAGACGTCCTGGACCACTAGACGACGGAACCGTGAAACAATAATAACATTTTTTGGATATGGCCGCAAGAGCTTAGATGGACTACATAATAGCGTGACGTAAGGAATGGTTGTGATGATGCAATGGCGCAGCGGCTTAGTCACAGTCGAAGCTGGCGTCATTCCATTCGCAGTCGTCGATGGGGTCAAAAAGATGTGGGTCGGTATCGGAGTTGGTAGTGCGATTACGCAAACGAAATTCTTCGTCGGACATGTCGCCGAGGTCATTCTCGTCACCTTCGTCTTCGAGATGGTCGTCGTCGGATGGATCATTTTCTTCGTAATTTTGATAGTGGTCTGGCAAATCTTTTTGGAAGGCACCAGAGTCCCAGGAATCGTTTGTGGTGTCTGGATTGTCTTTTTCGGAAACCCAGTTCATTTTACTGTTTGGTTCCCCCGCGTTTTGATAAAATTTTGCCATAATCGACTCCTTTTCTACTATTATGTCAGAGGTATGTGGGCTTGTAAAGATGTATTAGGGGGTGAGGTTTTAAGCTTAAAAATGTGTCAAGTAAAAACCCGCTCACTAAAATTTTTGGAGTGAACGGGTTTTTATTTTTGATAGATTTAGTCGTGAGAAATTGCGGTATGGACGCGGTTTAGGCGAGCTAGGGTGCGATTTTTACCGAGGACGCGCAAGGTTTGATGGAGGGCTGGACTAAATGGCGCAAAGCTAACGGCGATACGAATTAAACTGAAATATTCAGCAGGCTTTTTGCCGGTGGCAGCAAGCAACTCATTTAGTCTCGCTTGCAAATTATCGTCGGTCCAAGCCTCTTCTTCGACTTCGTTGAGCTTTTCGATAGTGAGCTTAAGTAGGTCACGATATTCGGTCTCGGAAAGTTTCTTGAGGAATTTATTATTGTAAATTAAATCAAGGTCGATAATTGGCTCTTCGAAGAAGTAGGTGGTCATAGTGCGGAGGTCGGAAAGAGTTTTCAGGCGATCATAAATGATACTGAGGACAGATTTTTTGTATTCATCAGTTTCTTGATCTGCGGATGCTGGCCAGAAATTAAGTGGCTTAAAAACTTGATAGCGAGAGAAATCTTCGGAACCAGAAGTGAGACAGGTTTTGGCATAGAGAGCATCAATTCCCTGTTCGTCGGCAATTTTACGAATCCATTGACCATTCATCCAAAGAATTTTGGTTTCATCGAAACGAGCGCCGGAGTTTTGAATGCGGGAAATTTCAAATTTTTCGATCATTTCATCGATTGAGTAAATTTCTTGTTCGGTGCCGTCATTCCAACCGAGGCAGGCGAGGTAGTTTAGCATGGCTTCCGGCAGAAAACCATCATCACGATATTCGGTGACGGATTTGGCGCCATCGCGTTTGCCGAGTTTTTTATTGCCAGTAGGAGCTAGAATATGTGGCATGGAGACGAAAAGATGACGAGGAAGCTCTAGGGCGTCATAGAGGGCTAGATAATTCGGTGTACTAGAGAGATACTCGACACCACGGGTGATGTAGGTGATTTTCATTAAAGTGTCATCGACGATGTGGGCAAAATTATAAGTAGGAAGACCGTCTTTTTTGATTAAAATAATATCATCGAGAACTTCTGGGCCAGTTTGCATGTCGCCCATCACTTCGTCGTGCCACTCGTAGTGTTTTGGTGTGGTTTTGAAACGAATTGGTAGGCCTTCACGCCATTCTGGTGGATTGGCTGGGCGATGATTGCGGTAAAGATAAGGAATTTTTTGCTCGTTGTCGAGTTTTTTGTATTCTTCAATTTTTTCGGAAGGAGTATCGTCGGCATAAGCTAGACCTTTTTCGAGTAGTTTTTTAGCCCAAGCGAGATAAATATTCTTGCGTTCGGTTTGATAGTAAGGTTCATCTGGGCCACCCACTATCGGACCTTCGTCCCAGTTTAGCCCGAGCCATTTAAGGGTATCAAAAACTAGTTCGGCGGCACCTTCCACGAAGCGACTTTGATCGGTATCTTCAATGCGCAAGATGAACTGACCATGATTTTGTCTAGCGATTAAATATGGATAGATAGCACTACGGACGTTGCCGATGTGAATATAGCCAGTGGGGCTGGGTGCAAAACGAGTTCTAATTTCCTTATTCATAATGGCCTAATTATACCACCACCATCAAGAGAAGAAAAATCCCAGCTTGGTTAGCTGAGATTCTGAGGGGTTGAGTCTTTTGAAGTTCTGGGAGATTGATGTGATTTAGAGTGAGGTGATAATGTTTTTGAGTTGTTTTTTACTGAGACTTCCAGAGGTGGTATTGAGTTTATACACGGTACCACCGTTCACCCAAGCGGCGTTGGATTGGTACATGTAGATGGTGAGGCCCTGTTCGCGAATGGTGTCGTATTGTTCGCCCCAGGTTGGCTTGACGTAATTATTTAATAAAGCATTGCTATCCCAAGGGAGTTTTTCTTGATCAAGAGTAAAACGAGTTTTGTCTGGTCCGACAAATTCAAGAGAAAAAGTATTTTTCTGGAAAGAGGCACTGCGGGCGGTAAAGTCGCGTGGTACAAAAGATGGGTAGGATGCGCCATTTTGAGCGGCGGCAACTTTGGCGCTAATGTCTGGCATGCTGAATTTAAGAGTGGCGTAAAGTATACCCATGCAGCAAATCGAGCTGGCGACTGCAAAGATGAGATGTTTTTTAGAAACTTTTGGTTTTTTAACCATGATTGGAGCAGATTTCGGTTTCGTCTCCTCTTTCATGGCGGACATTAAGGCTTTGGAATTTTGACGAGCGTGGTTCGTGAGCTTTTTGGCGGAGAAATGCGAAATAGTGTCAGCTTCGCGACGACGTTCGGCAAGAGATTGTAGAGGTGCGATTGTGGAACGAGTTCTCGTGGTGCCGCGCAATGGGCGAGCTGGAGTTGGTTGAGCTGCCGGAATGGCTGGCACAGCCGGAGCAACTGGTTTAGTGAATGGAGCAGACGTAACCGGTGCCACTGGGGACGTAAAGCCTATCGTGTTGGATGTTGGTTCTGAAATATTGAGGGGGCGTGGAATGGAAACAGGAGTAGGCTTGGCAGCTGGGGTAGATTTAGAAAGATTGAGTGGGTTAGAAACCGGGGCGGGCGCAGAAAAATTAAATGGTGTAGTAACTGGGGCGGGTGCAGAAATATCTAACGGAGCAGAAATTTGGATGCGAGAAGTGGTAGGATGAGACTTCGGGACAGAAGTAGCTTGGGTGTTAGAAGTAGGGCGCATGGTTGTATTATTTTTGAGTGATTCGCGAAGTGAATCAAAAGAAATGGTCACTTTTTTTGTGGTGGCAGTAGGGGCTGGCGTGGCGTATGGGGTTGGGGTTGATTGAGCTGATGTTGCAGTGGTAGCTGGAGTACGAATATCTGAGACAGCAGAAAAATCATCAGAAAAGACAATTTTGCGAGGGGCTTTAACGAAGTGGCGATTAAGAGTGCCAGAGTTTCTGACAGTAATATGGGTGGCACGACTCTGAACGCGCTGATTCGTTAAATTTCTTTCCATTTTTCCTCGCTTATTTTGTTTAATTATAATAATAATACTTATGCAAATCAATAGTGATTATGTTTGATTTTTTATAGAGGTTGGTGTGTTATAATGTTGACAATATGGACTTTGATAAAGAAAAGCGAAATCAATTAATTCGCGTAGTTATAGTAGATGTAATTTCATTTATTGCTGTGATTTTCATGGTGTTTGTTTTGGTGGCGGTAGTGAAGGGCTGGCGCTTGAATCGAAAATTAGAATTCGAGCAATATGGTATGGTGCAGGCGGAATCTTTACCAACAGGCGCGAAAGTAATTGCGGATGGGCGAGAAATTGCGGAGACGAATATTTCGAAGCTACTTTCGGCTGGTGAACATGAAATTGTTTTGAAAAAAGATGGATATGACACCTGGAGTAAGAAAATTTCGATTACTTCTGGCAAGCTTTTGCGTTTGAAATATCCACGTTTATTTAAACAATCGCGTGAGACGGAGGTTTTGGCGACGGAAAAAGATTTGAGCTTTTTTGAGACAGCGACGAATCACCGAGCGATTTTGTATGGTTTGAAAGAATCGCCAAAATTTAAATATGTGACGAATTTGGAAGGCGACATTACGACCTCGGAATTTGATATAACGAGTGTTTCGAGTTTTGTGGTAAACGGTAAATTCACTGGCAGTTTGAAGAAAATTATCTGGAATGAAAATAGTGAAAAAGCGGTAGTGAACTTAGTTTCGGGCGAGGCTTCAGAGTGGTTACTGTTGAATTTTAAGGAAGCCACGAAGAGTGTTAATCTAACTAAGACAATTAGTAATTTTGCTGATAAAGATATTGAGAAAATTGTGCAAGAAAAAAAGTTGGAAGCTAAAGAAGCTGAAGATTTTACTAAGACTGAAAAAGCGAAAAATAGCTATGTGATTTCGGAAGTGCAAATTTCGGATGGTCAGGCAACGCGTTTGATGATGCTGATCGATGGAAAGATTCGTGAAGTAAACTTGAATGATAAAATTATTTACGAAACGATGGTGTCGGACGTGGCGAAGTTTTCGATGTACGGTTCGGAACTGGCTTTTGTGAAGAAGCTGAATGCGGAGAAAAAATTCGTAATTGGTATTTTTAAATTGAAAGATACGGGCGAGATTAAGATTGATGAAGTCGATGAAACGGTGGGATTGAGTCACATTTTTGTTAATCTAACCGAATTTTATGGTGAAAAATATCTCAATACGGTAATCGGGCAAAATCTGCGGATTTACAATACAGATGATTATCCAAATCATGATAGTGAAAATACCAACTTGAATTTGGCTTTGGAAAAAACTTTGGAGGCGTCGCCGTCAGAATTTTATACTTCCGCAAATGGTGAATTCTTCATGGGGGTGAGCGGCAATAAGGTGATGTTGGTAAATTTGGAGCTAATGGAGCTTTTGCAATTCGAGCACCAGAATAATACGATCAGACAATTAGATTATTATTTGATGTTTGATGTGGTGGATGGCAAGATGCAAGTTTATGATTTTGACCACGATAACCAGCGTACGATTTTGGAAAATGTGGCTGACGGATTCGACGCGGTGATTAATCATAATAATCGTTACCTCTACTATGTGGGAACGAGTGAGAATGGCCTACAAATTAAGCGAGATAAATTATTCTAAGATAAAGTAAAAAATAGACCTGGAGTTAGGTCTATTTTTAGTGATTATTAGTGAGGAAGCCCCAGATTTTTTGAAAGAATGGCTTCTCGTTGGCTGGCATTTCGGAAGAAGTATTATTCCCTGGTAGGGCGGCGGTAGAATCAGTGTTAGTCGGAGTAGAAACGGCTTTTTCTTCGTAGGTAGGGCTAACTTGTTCGGCGGTCACTAGTAAACGGTAACGGTCGGATCCGAGTGGCGTACAGGTGATGAGGGTGAGAATCGGTTTACTAGTCGGGTAAACTAATGCGGCCACATCAGTTGGTTCAACGGTTTGTTTCTTCGTCACTTTATAAGTGTAACGAACCGAATTGTAATTGACGTAGATTAAATCATTATCCTGCAGACGCTCGAGGCCGGAGAAGATAAATTTATATTGGTTATTGCTATAAATATCACCGGCGGAGTGGCCGGAAATTACGAGGTTTCCGATTTGACCTGGCAGTGCATCGGCGCCGGGAATTTTAAATTGAGCTACACCATGATTCATTGCGTTATCAATAGTGGCAGTGTCATTAGTGATATTAAAGTGCGCTGGAACATCGACATTGAGCTTCGGAATGATGAGTTTCGGTTCGGCGGTCGGGGCGGCAGTAATAGTCGGATCAATGGCAGTGATTTCGGCGTCATTAGCATTTCCGGGTGCGATATAGGCCATAATCGGAGCGAAGATTAGGCGGTTATATTGCAAGAACAGGATGAAAAGGACAGTGAAAACTCCGGCGAAAATTGGGATAAATTTACGGTGTTTTTTAGAGAGCTGGAAGCTGCTACTGGCTTTTTTCTGGATGCGTTCTTTTAGTGTAGCTTCGATGGTTTTAACGTGAATTGATTCGAGAGACGGTGGGGTGTCGGTAGATTTGGTTTCGGAAGTTTCCAAATTTTGTTCAGTGGTCTCGAGATTTTTAGGTTTTGGATTCTTTAGATTTTCGAGTAGTCGTTTTTGGCTATCGAGGGCTAGTTGACCAATTTGATTACGTTTTTCGTACTGATTATTTAGCTCAGTTTTTTCGGTTTCAACGTATGATTTGGCGGCTTTAGCGTAATATTCGCTGTAATATTTTTGATAATAATTTTGCCAGGCACTGTGGTAATTTTGCCAATCCATTTTTTGGTTCATATTGATTGGGGCTTGTTTGAGTGAGCCAATTTCACCGCCAGTAGGTTGAGTTTGGTAATTATATTGTGAATTATTTTGGGTGTTTGGCTGGGTGGCGTAGGACTGATTTATGGTGTAATTCCCTGCGATGTTATTTGAACTTGTGGGAGTTTGGCCATTGAAAGTCTGATTAACTGAGCTTTGATTTTGATATGGATTATAACGGTTGATGCCGGTTTGGATTTGATAAGTGCGGCGGAATGGATTGCCCGTGGTAGCAGTTTTTTGTGTGGCAAAATTTTGATAAACTGGGCGATCGGTGAGGGACGGCTGATTGGTAGTCGCGTTAGTGGAGGTTTGGAGCTTTGAAACTTCAGTAGATGGATGTTTGAAAGAATTTTTGGCGTAAGTTTCGGTAGTCTGGGTGAGATCTTTTAGTTTTTTCTGTGCCTTGGAGATTAAATTAAATAAAGAGTTTTTCGATGGTTTAGTGGTAGCTGAGTTGGCAGAAGTGGTTGGTGGAGTGCTTGCGAGGTTTTGATTATATGCGGTAGAAGAAATCACGCGAGTGGGCGCGACGTTAGCTAGATTTTGGTTGGCAACAGAATTTTCACCTTGATGAAAGGCTTCCATGACTTTTTTTCTAGCGAGATCGGCGACGGTTTGACGTTGCTTATCCTCTGTAGATTGCCCACCAGTTACAGAATTCATAAAAATATTATAACAGAGTTATTGGAAATACTCTATAAATATGATAAAATTTCTCTATGGGCGAATGGCGGAATTGGTAGACGCGCCAGACTCAAAATCTAGTTCCAGCAATGGAGTGTGGGTTCGATTCCCACTTCGCCCACCAGGTGTATTTTTCGAAATTACATTGGTTGTAAATGATATTATTGGGTCTTCTTTATTTGAGATTGACCTTTTTTGATCGTTAATTTTAAAAGAAATTAGATCCAATTAACTAGATGATTAAGTACTTCTTTTTGATAAATCGGTTCTTTGTTGTGATTTTGATAACTATGGTCGGCGTTTTTTATTTCAATTACAGATACTTTATTGCCGACGATTTTCTGTACTTCGGATGACGTTGCAAAGCGGTCATTTTCACCTTGTATAACCAGTTTTAAATTGTCTGAAATTGCGTTTTGCTTTACTTCGTTTGGAATATAGCCTAAGATAATGAGATCTATGGATTTGTCTGGGTATTTTGCAAAATAATAACTAGAGATAATCCCGCCGAGTGATTTGGCAACAATCATGATATGACTATATCCTTCTGTGCGAACAAAATCAATGACTTGTTTGAGAGTTGATACTTCCTCTAGTAGATCAGGTCCGCTAGAGTTTTCTTCCCTACGCTCACAATATGGAAAATTAAAACATAGCGCACTATTATTGGTCTTAGCGATTGTATCGAAAATGGCGGAAATAAAATCTGTTTCTACGCCAACTGGTCCACCACCATGTATGACTAGGTAAATATTTTTACTTTTATTCTTTCTATAATATTTATAAGTAAGTTCTTCCATGAGGTGTACTCCGTTACTTAGTGCTATTACATATCAAAATCCTAAAAGAATCAAGGGGTGGGTCGGTTTTTAATTATTATTCTTTTTGTGCTAAAATAAGAGATAGATATTTTAAATTGCAAAAACAACAGAAAGATTTTTAGGTGAATAAACGAATAAAAAATATCATTTTGATGGTAATCCTGATGGCTAGCTGTTTGGGCCTTTTTTTGTTTAGCAAACAGATTAAAATTGATAACGAAAATAATCCCGTGCGAAATTATGTGGGGCAATCCAAAGAAATTATTCAGAGTCAGTTGAATGAAAAAACGGAAGCGGTAAAGAGGCTAAAATCGGAATTCGAGCAAAATCCGGTGCGTGAGACGGAAGAAAAAATTCATGCACTAGAGGCCGAGATTCTGGATTTGGAAGAAGAAAAATATAAAGTTGAAAGTAATTTTTATAAAAATCTTCAGGGCGGTACGGATGCGAGAATTGATTTGGTACTCAAGGGTATTTGTTTGGTGCTTATGTTGGTAGGGGCGATTTGGTTAAAAACCAAGCAGAAAAATAGACACGAAAAAATAGAGGCGAAAATACCGAAAACACCAAAATTAAAAATGGAAATTCCGGAAAGAAAAGATAAAAGTGATAAAAAATAAGCAGAGTTTAGGTGGGGTTCAGGGATTAAATCAGGAAGAAGTAAAAGAACGCATTAAAAATTGTCAGGTGAATACTGCGGTTCAGGCGCCGACGAAAACCATTGGTGAAATCGTACGCAGTAATTCCCTAACTTACTTTAACTTTGTTTTTTTGTTTTTAGCAACACTGTTATTTTTAGTACACGCTTATAAAGACATGAGTTTTTTGCCGCTGATTTTTATTAATTCCCTGATTGGAATTTTACAGGAATTACGCGCCAAGCAGATTTTGGATAAATTAAGTGTGCTGAATACGCCAAAAATCAAGGTGATGCGAGAAGGGCGGGAGCAAGAAATTTGGACGCATAGATTAGTTTTAGATGACATTATTATTTTGGAAGCGGGAGCGCAAATTCCAGCGGATGCCGTGGTGGTATCGGGTGAGATTCTGGTGAATGAGGCATTGCTTACGGGTGAATCAGATGAAATTAAAAAAGCCGAAGATAGTGAATTGATGTCGGGAAGTTTTGTGGTGTCGGGTAAATGTTATGCAAAATTAACTCGCGTGGGTGCAGAATCGTATATTTCACAACTAACCCTAAAAGCGAAGGCTATTAAAACCACTGAACAGTCGGAAATTTTGAAATCACTAAATAACTTTGTGAGACTAGCGGGAATTTTGATTATTCCAATCGGATTATTGATGTTTGGTCAACAATATCTTATTCATGCTACGCCGATAAAAATGAGCATTCAGGCGATGATTGCGGCGATAGTAGGTATGATACCAGAGGGATTATTCTTGCTTTCTTCGGTGACGTTAGCGCTTTCGGCGGTGCGTTTGGCGCAGAAAAAAGTTTTGGTGCACGATATGCATTGTATTGAAACTTTGGCACGCGTGGATGTTCTGTGTGTCGATAAGACTGGTACGATTACGAATGACAAAATGAGCGTGAGCGGTATTTATGAAATGACCGGATCCGAGGTAAAAAATGATCTAGATTTAGATTTTTGGCGAACTATGATGGCGGAGGAAGCGGATAACGACACGATGAAGGCGCTGAAAAATTTTGCAGAAGAACGAAGCGTGAAAGGTACGAAATTCGAGAAGAATTCGGTGCAGCAAATTATTGGTTTTTCCTCGAAGCATAAATATAGTGGCGTGCAATTTAAGGATAAAACTTTTTTGATTGGTGCACCAGAATTTGTCCTAAAGGATGACCTGAAAAAGTACGAAAAAACCATCCAAAAATTCACCAAGCAAGGGTATCGGGTTTTGATTTTTGGTGAAGTTGTTAGTAAAAAAGATGTCGAGCTATTAGCTTCGGGAGAACGAGATATTTCACCGATTAAGCCGATTAATATTGTGCTTTTGATGAATGAAATTCGCGAATCAGCGAAGCGTACGTTTAATTATTTTGCTGAACAGGGCGTGGAAGTGAAAGTGATTTCGGGTGACAATGCTGAAACGGTTTCGATTGTGGCAGAAAAAGCGGGGATTAAAAACGCCAAGAAATTTGTTGATCTTTCGAATTTGTCAGAAGGGTGTGATTTTGAAAAGATTGTGTTAGAAAACACGGTTTTTGGACGCGTAAAACCAGAAGAAAAACGTAAGATGGTGAAAATTTTACAGAAGGCGGGACATACCGTAGCGATGACCGGAGATGGGGTGAACGATATTTTGGCTTTGAAGGATGCAGACTGTTCGGTGGCGATGGCTTCAGGTTCTCAGGCGGCCTCACAGGTGGCGCAATTGGTGCTACTCGATTCAGATTTTTCGCGTATGCCACAGATTGTAGATGAGGGGCGTCGAGTGGTGAATAATTTGGAACGTTCAGGTTCGTTGTTTTTAGTGAAGAATGTCTTTTCGTTCATTGTGGCACTACTCTCGATTGGTTTTGGCTTCATGTATCCACTTTTACCGACTCAGGTTTCATTAGTCACGATGTTTACGATTGGTGTACCAAGTTTCTTCTTGGCGCAAATTCCGAATAAGGATTTGATTCGGGGAAATTTCATGATTAATATCTTGAAGAAGGCGATTCCGGCGGCGCTGACTAATGTAATAATTGTACTTGCACTGATTAATTTAAGGTTATGGCTGGGTCTCACGCGTGAACAACTGGGGATGCTCTGTGTCTTAGGTTGGGAAGTGGTGGGAATCACTTATCTCGCGCGAATTTGTATGCCGTATGATAATATTTGGAAGAAATTAATTGTGAGTGGATGTACCTTCGGTATGCTCTTCTGTATGATTTTCTTACAAAGTTTATTTAGTGTGCATATTAATTTATCGATGATTGAGTGGGTAATCTTCGGTGCGATTTTAATTATTACAGTGCCACTGATGATGACAATTGAAAATATGTCACGATGGCTCTATCGTAATGTGATGATTAAAATTCTAAAGAATAAAATTATTGATAAGTTACCAGAAATCGAATAGATAAAAATATCAGCTACGAAGCTGATATTTTTTAATTGAAGCTTTGGGGCTTTAGTTTTTACCAGCCGCCACCGCCGCCACCACCGCCACCACCGCCGGAGAAGCCACCGCCACTGGAGTAGCCAGAACCGCCACTGCTGCTACTGGTGGAATAAGTTGAGGACGAGCTTGAAATACTAGATGTGAAGCTACCAAAATCGGCATATGATAGCGCATACCAGGTTGGAATCGTATAATCGGTGCCGAGTTCTTCGTAATATTTGTCGAGATTCTTAATCCAGGTTTTTTCAAGTCCAAAGAGCGCAGCGTAAGGTAGAAGTTCTTCATAAAGGTGAACAATTCCCTCCGGTGAAGTATCGACATCTTTGGCGTTTTGAAGGAAATTAATGCGTTCGCTTTCGGCAAGATTAATGTAATCCTTGAGACCTTGCATATAGACTACAATATCGAGTCCAGCATTAGTAAAATCGCGATATTTTCTAGCAAAATGATTATAAGTAGAAGCAGCAATGGAGGTACCGATAAAAATGGCGACGGCTAAGATGAAGAGCTCTGGCTTATAAATGTAGAAAGAAGTGATATGGATGGTTTGATCGGCGATGCGTAGAAGCCAAGAAAGGAGCTTCGGGAAGAATGGAAAGAATGAAGCGATACCGAAGAGCATACCTCCAAAAATGATAATAAAATGAACCCCGATGATGCTGTCGAAAACGCCCATTATGCCAGCTCTTTTGTTGTCTTCGGTTAAACCTTTTTCGGCGATATCAAGTTTGATATTCGTATCATAGCTCATAATGAGTTGGTTGACCGAGTAGGAGTCATTTTGTTTGAGCTTGAAAGTTTCACCGACTTCAGGCAAGGTGGAAGACTGAGCTAAGACACGAAGCATAGATTTTTCTTCGGAACTGAGATTGTCGGTATTCAGAACTTTGACTGACCAAGATTGCTTCTTATTGAAACCGAGGAAATTTTTTTCAATTGGATTTTTAATGATGTCAATTTTCTTATGGACGGCTAAGCTAAGCACGGTGGCAGTCTTCTGATTAAGCGGAGTGAAGCTAAAGAAACCAGCTTGACCAACGGTGAGATCTTTTCGAGGTTGGTACTCCGGAACGCGGATTAAGCTCTTGTAGTGTTGATGTTTTTCGCGAACATGTTTTTGATAGTTACGAACGATACTGAAAATTGTAAAGAAAGAGAAAATTCCGATAATAATACAGACTGCTACGGCAATGTAATTATATTTTGGTGGACGAATTTTGAAGGTGTCAGCCTTGATTGCGATAACAAAAGTTGCACCCTCGCCAGCCTTGAGATTATTGGCGGAAAAAGTGATGGAATTTTTGGCTTTTTCGATTTGACATTTATCGGTGTCATTGGAGCGATAAGCCCCCGAATAACAGATTGGGTTGCCAAAAATAGTGCTAGCAATTTCATCGGAGAAGTGAAGAGTACCGGAAACTTGCTCAAAAGGTTGCTTCCAGTCGACACCATTAATATTCCAATAGAGCTCTTGATAGGCGCCCGAGATTGAAGAATTTGCGACATCTTTGAAAGCGGCGACTACATTATCGAAGCTATATTTAATCACGTAGGTTTGTTCGCCGGAGACATAAGCGTCAGCATCACCGATTTTGAGTTTAATGTTAGAATCGGAAACGCTGGACTCAAATTTTTCTGATTGACCATTGCGAGTGACGGTGGCCTTAAAAGCGTACGGATCGTCAATAATTTGATTTCTGCCGGCTTGGTTAAAAATCGGGATTACGCGCATGATGCCATGATTGGTATTTTCGTGGGTGAAATTGGCAACTAAGGTTTCGGTCACATCGAGCTTGGAGTATCCTTCGGCGTCTTTGGTTAGCTCATAATCGGCATGAAAATTTTTGAAAGTAAAATCATTAACGGCGGAATTTTCGCTGCTTGAGCTACTGCGCTTTTTACGCGCAAAAGTCGGTTCGGCAGGAACTAAAATGATAGTAAAAATTGATAGTAATAAAATAAACCTTAAAAAGAATTTCCTCATGGTTTAATTTTACCATAAAGCTAGAGGACTTCGCGCAATGAACGTTTGATTACTAGAGAACTTCGCGCAGAGAACGTTTGATTACATTAATGGAAGACTGCATGCGGATGGCTTCCATTTCGGTAAGTTCGGTATCGAGACGGCGCACGATTCCCTTGCGGCCGACGATGGTCGGAAAACCGAAGAAGCAGTCGGAAAAATTATCATAAGTAGAAACTGGCAAAACACGATTTTCGTCATTAAAAATGCAATTCACGATACGAGTTACGCAGGCGCCGATGCCATAATAGGTGGCACCTTTTTTGTTGATAATTTCATAAGCCTGATTCTTAGTATCAGTTTCAATATTTTTGAGTTCAGAAGCTGAAATCAAATCTGTGATCGGTTGACCGCCAATATTAGCATTCGACCAGAGAGCGAATTCGCTATCCCCATGCTCGCCCACTTGATAAGCATGGACGGATTTTGGTGAGATACCGAGGCGGTTCGCAATATTATATTTTAGACGGGCGGAATCGAGTACGGTGCCGGAGCCAATAATTTTGTGGCTTGGAAAACCAGAATATTCCATGACAAGGTAGGATAAAACATCGACAGGGTTGGTGACCATGAGAAAAATTCCCTGGAATCCATTGTCTACGAGATTCTCGACAATTTCTTTAACAATTTTGGCGTTACGTGCGAGAAGTTCAGTGCGGGTTTCACCACCTTTTTTCTGGGCGGCGCCAGCGGTAATAATTACGAGATCGGTGTCTTTACTATCTTTTTCATAAGTCCCGGCGTGAATTTTCATGAAGTTCGGTGAAACAGCTAGAGTGTCGCGTAGATCCATCGCTTCACCCTCGGCATCAGCTTGATCTTGATCGATGAGAACTAATTCATTGATGGCGTTATGGGAAGAAACTAAAGAAAAACCAATACTGGCGCCAACGTTCCCTGTTCCAATAATCATCACTTTGTTCGACATAGTTTTTCCACCCTGAAATTAAAAATATTATAGAAATGCTTACGCTTATTTTAACATATTTTGCAATTAGATTCGATGAGTATTCCAGTTAATATTAGTGGTGATGAGATTTAAATTTGACGAGTGTTCAGGAAGATATTAGTGATGGCGAACTTTAAATTCGACGAACATCCCAGTTAACACTCGCGGTAGCGACGTCGAGAAGATTTTGCGGATTCCAGGTGGCAAGGGCAGCAATTTTGGCGGGGAGCATGCCGGTCCAGAGAGAAAGTGGTGTGAAGCTGGTATGATCGAGGCGGATGGTATAGATTTCGCCAGCTTTGGCCATAATGATTTGGTCACTATGTAGCGTAATAAGAGTCAGTGGGTAGCTAATGGTAAATTTATGTAAGGTCTCAATCACAGATGTGAGTGGCATGGAAAGCAGTAACATTTTAGGAAAATAAATGGCTTGAAAAAGTTTTTGGAGTTGCGGCATCGTGGCGAGCAAAACGAGATTTTCGTGTTGGAGATTTTCTTCGGCACTGTTTGTAATGATTTCAATAGCGTCACGGCAAGCTACTACTACTTGATTTTCGTGCAGTGATTTTAGGGCCTCGTTAACGGCGATGGAGGTGGTGGAATTTTTGGAAAAATTACCGGAAAGAAAAACCGTATCGGTAGAGAGAAAACTTTCGGTAAGTTTTTCGTGACGGTCGAATGATCCAGAAGGGGTGGATTTGAGAAAATCGATATAATTAATCACCGGAAGTTTGTTTTGAAGGGCGTCTGGTAAAAATAATTTAAGAGTTTTAAGCGGTAATTTTTCAAGAAACTCGGTAGTGCGAATTTCACTGAGGAAATTTTCACTATTGCCACCAAAAACCGAAAGCCGACCAGATTTTTGAGTGGGAATATTCCATAAAATATTGTGATCTTCGTTACCGATAAGTTTATGCCAGTAGGTGAAATTATTGGGATTCATAATATTGGGATTCAAAATGTTAAAAATTTAGGGTGATAGAAATTGGGCAGTGATCGGAGCCGAGGATGGATTCATAGATTTCGGCGGCCTCAAGATTTTTTTCAAGTGATTTAGAGATGAAGAAATAATCGATGCGCCAACCGATGTTATTCTCGCGCGCTTTTCCCCAGTGCGACCACCAAGTATAACGAGCAGTGTTGGGATTAAGTGAGCGAAAAGTATCGATAAAATCTTGTTTTAGAATTTCGGAAATACCTTGACGCTCCCCGATGGTAAACCCAGCATTTTTAGTATTTTGTTTCGGACGTGCAAGATCAATTTCTTGATGTGCGGCATTAAAATCACCACAAACTACCACCGGTTTGGTTTTTTCGAGATGTTTTAAATAGGCTAAGAAAAGTGGATCCCAAAGTTCGTGACGTAATTTGAGACGCGATAAGTCGGTTTTGGAATTTGGCGTATAAACGTTCACGAGGTAGAAATTTTCCGTTTCAAGTGTGAGTACACGACCTTCAGAAAAAGGTGAACCAAAGCCGTCATTTTCGAGAAGTTTTGATTTTTCTTGATCAAAATCTGGGCTTTTAAAATACTCGGAAAGGTTGGTCTCGATAGACAGAATTGGTAAATTGGTTTTTGCGATCGTCATGGTGCCAGAATAACCTGGACGTTCGGCAGAATTCCAATGCAACTGATAATTTTCTAGTGGAGTATTTAAAATTTCTTTTTCAACTTGTTCGGGTTTGGCTTTGACTTCTTGGAAACAACAAAAATCTGGATCTTCACTGCTTAGAAAATTTTGGATAGCTTGTTTTTTAAGGACGGCACGCAGGCCATTCACGTTCCAGGAAAAAAGACGAATTTTAGACATGTAAGCGTTTCCTTGCTTCGCGATCGAGGTCACGATTTTTAATCGAAACACGTTTGTCATAGCGTTTTTTACCAGTGGCGAGAGAGACCTCGATTTTAATATAACGACCGCCGCCAAATAATTTAGTTGGTACGATGGTATTGCCGAGTTGTTTAGATTTTTCGAGTGAATGAAGTTGTTTTTTGGTAATAAGTAGACGAATATTACGTGCAGTTTCGGCGCCGAGTGTGAGATTATTTAGCCAGAGTTCGTTGTCTTTAATGGTAACGAAGGAACCTTTGAGTTGGACATGATGATCACGAATGAGGCGGACTTCTGGTCCGGTCAGACTCATGCCGCAGATAATTTTATCACCGAGATGATAATCAAAACTCGCGCGTCGATTGACGGCGACAGAAGAAGTTTGCTTTGGTTTTGATTTTTTACCCATAGCTTAATTATAACAGATACTAAAAGTGTTATATAATAGAGATTATGAAAATTGCAATTGCTTCTGATATTTATTATCCGATGACAAATGGAGTGGCGGTATTTGCACATAATTTAGCAAATGGCTTGGCTCAGGCCGGTCACGAAGTTTTGGTAATCGCACCAAGTTTTACCGGTGAATATTACGAAGAAATCGATGAAAAAACTGGAGTGAAGACTGCTCATTTGTCTTCAATTCGATTTCCTTTTTATCCTGATCAAATTAATCCGGTGCCAGAGAATCCGGAATTTTTAGGTATGCCTTTACCGCGTTTAACCTATAAAAATGGTATTTGGTGGACGGTAAATCCTTGGGTAGAAGTAAAGAAGGTGTTGGATGAATTTCAGCCAGATGTGATACATCTTCAGACGGCGGAATTTATTGCGCTTGCGGTAATGAGTTATGTGAAAAAGCGAGACGTTCCACTAGTTTCAACTGGTCATGCTTATCCAGATAATATTACTGATCAATTGTTTTTCTTGCAACCTAAACCTTTGAAAAAATTATCAAATGCGATTTTGAAGGCACACATGATGAGTTTTTTGAAAAATTCTGAATATGCGACGATGCCGACGGAGATTGCGATTGGTGATTTGGTGCCAAAGAATCGTAAGTATTTCAAAGTGCCGGTAGAGGCGCTTTCAAATGGGGTAGATTTGTCGCAGTTTAAGCCGGCGTCAGCTAGCCAGGAGATTTTGAAAAAATATCAGCTTGATGATGGTAAGGATAAAATTATGTATATCGGTCGGGTGGATCCGGAAAAAAGCATTGATGTGGTGGTGAAAGCATTTGCTTTGCTTCTAGCGGATGGGATTTCGAATACGGAGCTGGTGATTGTGGGAGATGGTATTGATGTAGTGAGGTTGAAAGAGCTTGCTGAGGAGTTAGGTATTAGTGAGGAGGTAAAATTCCTCGGTAAAATTATGATGCCAGAACTGGCGAAGATTTATCGTATGGGCAAGATTTTTGCTACGGGCTCTGAGACTGAGACTCAAGGAATTGTTTTGATTGAGGCGGCGGCAACCGGTTTGCCCCTTGTAGCCGTGAATGCTGGAGCGGTGGGGGAAATTTGTGTGAATGGCTTTAATGGTGAACTTGTGGAGGCTGGCAATGTCGAAGCGTTCAAAGAAGCTATGAAAAAGATTCTTTTGGACAAAAAGTTGCGAGAGAAATATAGTAAGAATTCCCTGGAGATTTCTAAGAAACATGATTTGAGACATACCTTGAAGCGCTTTGAAGAAATTTATGAAGAAGCGATTCGCTTAAAACATGCAGAAGCGGAAGCGGAATAGAAATAAGCGGAAGCGGAATGAATTTAAGTTAAACCGGAATAAAAAATAAGCAGAAGCGAAAAATTAAGATTTGAGTTAGATTGGAGAAAATAATGCAGAAAAAATGGTCTTGGCAGGATTTACCTAAACATTTTACGATTTTAGCCCCAATGGAGGGAGTGACGGATGTGGTTTTTCGTCAAGTAATTAACCGTGCAGGAAGACCGGATGTGTTTTTTACGGAATTTACTAATGTTTCTTCTTTTGCTTCAGAGAAAGGTCGCGATAATGCACTTGAACGTCTCGATGTAGTGGAAACGGATTCGCCGATTATTGCACAAATCTGGGGAAAAAATCCAGAGCAGTTTGGCTTGCTGGCTAGCAAATTGGAGGGGTTAGGTTTTGATGGGTTGGATATTAATATGGGCTGTCCGGATCGTCATGTCAATAAAGCGGGCGGTGGTGCAGCAATGATTCGTACGCCAGAATTGGCCCTTGAATGTATTCGTTCGGCGAAAGCAAACACAAATTTGCCAGTGTCGGTGAAGACGCGCTTAGGTTTTACTTATGTGGATGAATTTCGTGAATGGCTACCGAAAATTTTAGCGGAGGATGTAGCGAATTTGACGATTCATTTACGCACGCGCAAGGAAATGTCGAAAGTGCCAGCACACTATGAGTTAATTCCAGAGATTTTAGCAATTCGTGAAAGAATAGCTCCGCAAACTTTAATTACGATTAATGGTGATATTGCGGATATGTCGGATGTAGCTAAGCTAAGTGAGATTTATCCAGAGATGGATGGTTTTATGATTGGTCGTGGCGTATTTTTTAATCCATATTGTTTTACTGACCGTAAGCCAGTGGGGCTGGGTGGTGAAGTTGAAATTCCGGAGGTTATGGAATTATTCCGTTTTCATCTAGATGTTTTTGATGCGAGATGTCGAGAGTTAGAAGAACGTGGCTCGAGGTATCCATTTGAGCCACTGAAGCGTATGTTTAAAATCTACGTGAACTCTTTTGATGGAGCATCTGATCTGCGTGTAAAATTGATGGATTGTAAAAGTACTGCAGAAATTCGAGCGGTGCTGGATGAATTTTCTGCAAAATTGTAACAAAAAAGAGGGGGTTAATTCCCCTCTCTCTAGATTAGTTAGCCGCAATATGCCAAGTCAAATCTGTAGCATTAAACATCAGACGACATTGCTCCTTTCCGACTAAGACGTCGAAGACGTGAATCGCGGTATTGCCGACGAAACGGATGTGAGTGCGGAGTAATTCCGTCACCTCAGACTCCTCATAGCCACGTCGCTTGAAAGTCAGCGGTTGGCACGGAGTCATTTGATAGCCAAAAAGGGCCATCACTTCGACACGTTCTAGATTGTTAAGATTAGCTTGGTTTTGCATAAGTAACTCCTAAATTTAAATATAAGAGTCATTTATGTGAGCCTGATTTATTGGCTCCTGGCTAAAAGTATAAATGACGATACTTAAAGCTAAAACATTTTCTCATTGCCAGTGACCGAAGTATAGCAAGATACTTTAATTTTAGCACAAAAAGTATGTTTTAATGCAAAAGATAAGATTTTGTGTAGATGAAAATTTGCTCAAAATTTAGACATAAAAATGGGAGGCGGAAGCCTCCCGAAAAGCGTGAAAATTGCGGGTCAATAGTGACATTTACTGATATTTTGGGAGAAGAGTACTAGCGAGTAGTAGTTTTTCAGGGAGCTAGTATTCGATATCAGCAATTTTTTTGGATTTTAATAACCGAGTTACAGGTGCTATGTATGATTAATCTATGATTAATCGTTGTAGAAGCCTTGGTCTCTAGCAGATTCTAGCATGACCTCAATTTCCGAATCCCGGGCTTTCTGGAAATAATCTGGATTGTTCTTGTAATCTTGAACAAATCTGCGCACATCTCCAGGTCTCCAAGAATCGTATCTTGTGCCATAAACATCGTTGGTAATAGTAACACTCATGTGAAATACCCCCTTTCACAAAAAAGCAATTTTCACGTACGTCAACCTAAATCCTAGTTAGATTAGACGGCTTAATTCTACCATAAAAATATAAATATGTCAATGTTAAAAATTGACAAGATTAGAAAAAAGTTGTAGAATATGAGAGCTGATTAATACTAATTAGTGTGACTTTTGACAGTAGTTCTTTAAGAGGAGGTTTCCGTATGGAAAAAGATTGGAAAGAGGAGAAACAGATACTAAATGCCGAAATACGCACGCTGATAATAGCAAGGCTTTTATCATGTGTGGTGATAGCGGGGTTACTGCTAGGAGTGTTGCCATTTTGGGCAGCAATTTTACTAGTTGGTGTTATGTGGAATGTAAATTTTATCGTCGGGGGGTCGATAATTTACGAGTATGATCTTTTGGTTTTTCTTGGTGATAATAAGTTGGGTGCGATAATGGTAGTTGCTTCCGATATGGTATTTAACGCGTTTATCTGGATGGTGCTAGTTTCAATGGTGGACTTTTGGATACTATTAGTTATAATTATTGGCACAATTATGACTACAGTTCAAGACAATGCCAGGAGTATTGTAACAGCCCAAAGGTATTACCCTAGATTACCTGGGTTTGTGAAGAAAATAGCTAATGTAAGATTTACTATAGCAAATGCAAGATTTGTTACCCTGGTGGGAATGCCAATTATCATGGTGTTTGGAGCTAACTTTAATAATGTACTAGCGATAACTCTAACGATATTTTTGGCGGCCTTCCTTTGCTATTTTCAATCTATGATTATGTCTTTTATCATAGATGAAGCTCTTAAATAGTACTCCTAGTGGAGTGCTATTTTTCTTTTTAGGAGGTTTTATTTTGAAATGCTTATGCTAAAATAAAAATAAAATCCGGAGAGAAAAAGATGGGCAGAAAGCATATCAAAAATCGGGTATATCAAAGAACCGAACGAAAAATTTTTAATGCTTTGGCAAGTATATCAAGAGATAAAAGCTTAGCAGAAGTTCAAATACGCGAGCTTACTAGGGTGGCTAGGATTGCCGAATCGACATTTTATGATCATTATCGTAATTTGGCAGATTTAATGAATAAAAATCGCGTTATTTTCTTGAAGCATTTGGAGGATGAAGTAAAAACAAATTTTTAATTAGAAATGAGCATGGAACAATTTTATGAAAAATTGTTCATTTTTTTATATAAAGAAAATCGTTTGGAGTTGATGCAGATGGATTTTCATAAAATGATGAATTTGACGCTGTTTCGAGTGGAATTTAAGATGTTAATTTATCGTTTTTGGAATCGCTACGAGCCGGAACTGATGGAGGCAATCTATGATCATTTTCTGGCGGATTTAGTGGCAGAATTATATCGTTGGCGCCGTGAAAAATATCACAAAAATTTTATCGTGAAACATGCAAGAAATTTGGTGTATTTGACGAAAAATGCCCCGAAGTTTTATGTGAATCTGGCCTAAGATGGGGCGTTAAATTTTGGTGAAAACTGTATCTTAGGAGTAGAATCTAAAGTATTAAAGCTGGAAGACTATTCGATGGCATTATTCGATGCTGGTAATTTCACCGTCTTTGAGATGAAGTAGACGCTGGTTTTTGGAGCCTCGAAATTTTAGGGTGAGGTCACGCTGGGCAAGGACGAATGGTCCATCAATCAGGGCATCGAGGGTTTTGAAAAACTCCCATTGATCGTTTTGCTTTGCCTTAATTTCTTCATAAGTGTAGCCAGAAAACGACCAGACGTTCCACCCAAGTTCTTCTTTGACAAATTTAGCAATTTCGATACAGGCTTCGGCTTGAAGCGATGGTTCCCCACCACAGAAAGTGAGGCCGGTTTGCCCCTTAAGGGAGCGGAGTTCTTGTTTGACATCTTCAATATCGACAAGAACCCCACCCTCTTCGTCCCAGGTTTCTTGATTTTGGCAACCCTCACAGTGGATAAAGCAACCTTGAGTCCAAATCACGGCACGTAACCCATAGCCATTAACGATACTATCATGTTCAATCGGGCCGGAAAGACGGATATGGGTTTTATCAGAACCAGGGACGCGGGACGACATTTAGGCCTTTCCTAGAGATGACTTAGCGGTATGCTTGGCGTGTTCGCGGGCGGCCTTTTCGGCTTTGGTGTAGGTGCCAGAAACATTGTGTTTGACACGGTCATGTTCTTCAGCGCGTTTCGCATCATTCCAACGATCAAGCGAGCCTACAAGGTAGCCAGTAATGCGACGGAGACGTTCAAAAGGAATCTCTCCTTCAAGACGACCACAAGATGGGCAGCGTTCGCCTGGAATAATTCCAGAAAAACCACAGACAGGGTCGCGATCGACTGGATGGTTAACTGAGCCGTAGCCAATACCGGAATCGTGCATCTTGCGAATAACAGCTTCGAAGGCTTCGATGTTTTGTGATGGGTCGCCGTCAAGTTCGACATAGGAAATATGTCCGGCTGGACAGAGTGCGTGATATGGTGCTTCGATTTCGATTTTTTCGAAGGCTGAGATTGGGAAATAAACTGGAACATGGAAGGAATTGGTGTAATAATCGCGATCATTTACGCCCTCAATGAGGCCAAATTCCTTGCGGTCCATTTTAGTAAAGCGTCCGGCGAGGCCTTCGGCTGGGGTGCCAAAGAGACTGAAATTGAGGTGATATTTTTGACTATATTCATCACATCGCTTGGTCATATGTTCGATAATCTCGAGACCTTTCTTTCTGGCTTCTTCGTCTTCACCGTGATGTTTGCCGAGCATAGCTTTGAGAGTTTCGGCGACGCCAATAAAGCCAATAGAAAGTGAGCCGTGCTTGATTACGTCGCGCAGAGTATCGTCTGGGCCGAGCTTTTCGCTACCAAACCAGTTCCCTTCTCCCATGAGGAATGGGAAGTTGCGGACGTGTTGATTAGCTTGAAATTCAAAGCGCTCGAGTAGTTGATCGGCAACTAAATCCATTAATTCGTCGAGTTCCTTATAGAAACCTTTCCAGTCTGCCGTTTTACGCTCTTTTAATGCGATGCCATGCTTAATACCAAGGCGGACTAGATTAATGGTGGTAAAAGATAGGTTGCCACGGCTAGTTGCAACGCCATCGGATTCTGGGAAAATAGAGGAGAAAACGCGAGTACGGCAACCCATGGTAGCAATCTCGGTATTATAGTCGCCTTTCTTGTAGTATTTAATATTGAATGGTGCGTCGATAAAGGTGAAATTCGGGAAGAGACGCTTAGAGGAAACTTCCATACTGCGTTTGAAGAGATCGTAGTTCGGATCTTCTGGGTTGTAATTAATTCCCTCTTTAACTTTAAAGACTGAGATCGGGAAAATTGGAGTTTCACCACGTCCAAGACCACGTTCGGTGGCTTCAAGTAGCATCTTGGAGACAAGACGACCAGATTCGGTAGTGTCGGTACCGAAATTAATAGAGGTAAATGGGACTTGGGCGCCAGCACGGGAATGCATAGTGTTAAGGTTGTGGATGAAGCCTTCCATAGCTTGGAAAGTTTGGTTTTCAGTATCCTTCTTTGCTTCGTCAATGACAATGGCTGGAATCTTGAGGGATTTTAGGGTTTCTTCGTCGCCGTATTTAATATCTTCTGGAATGGTTATATCAACTTTTTTACCGGAGAATTCGTTATATTTTTTAAGATTAGCGCGGAGGGTTTTCTTAAAAGTTTTGTCGACACCGGGAGCCATAGCGTAGTCGAAATTTGGAATAGCCTGGCCGCCGTGTTGCTCATTTTGATTGGCCTGAAGGATGATGGCAGCGAGTGCAGCATAGGAGCCAATGGAGTTAGGCGTGCGAAGATGGCCATGACCAGTATTAAAACCGCCATTAGCGAAGAGCTTTAATGGATCAGTTTGGCAACAAGTTAATGTACCGGTGGCATAGAAATCTAAGTCATGAATATGGATATCGCCACGGTCATGAGCGGCACCAAAACGTGGTTCCATGAGAACGGATTTGGCGAAAAACTTAGCACCTTCGGCACCAAATTGAAGCATTTTACCCATAGCGGAGTTACCGTCGACGTTCGCATTACTACGCTTAATGTCTGAATTTTGTTTAGCATCGAGCACAGCAATGGTGCGATAGGCATCCATGAGGCTGGTTTGAGCCATGCGGCGAACCGTGCGCTCATTGCGGTAAGAAATATAAGCTTTGGCGGTCTTCTTATAACTTGATTCCATGAGAATTTTTTCAACAATATCTTGAATTTGTTCGACGGATGGGGTTTTCTTTTGGTCAAGTTTTTCAAATTCTGAAACAACTTTTTCAGCTAGGCGTTTGGCGCGTTCTTCTTTGAATTCTTCAGTGGCA
>SDRH01000043.1 GCA_007845165.1 TM7 phylum sp. oral taxon 351
TTAAGAAAGCTTGGCACTGTGTTTTTAAGAAGGTACGTTTGCAAAAATGTGACACCAATTTTAAGGATGAAGTTAAAAATAGTCTTCTAAAGAAGGTAGTTTTGAAAAATCCTAAACTCGTAAAACCGACAGAAGCGCTAAGATAATAAATGCTGCTATACAAACCATGTTTTTCCTTTGTTAAATTTTTGATAATACCTTAATTAAATGTGCGACATCGGCGGTGGAATTATGAAAACCTAGAGAAATACGAAGGAGAGGTGGGTATTTTTTAATTTCAGAAAGATAGTAATGGACACAGAAATAGCCCGTACGTACCATAATCCCCTGGTCTGATAATGATTCACCAAGAAGATGTGAGTCCAGGCCTTCGACATAGAAAGACATCGTGGAAGCTGGGGTTTGATTCAAGAGATGAATTTTCGGATGGTTTTTCAGAAAGTCATAAAGGGTATTGATATTATTTTCTAGGCGCTCGTGATCGGATTTTTCTAAAGAATTCAGCCAATCGAAACTACGCCCGAGCGCGATAATTTCACCCCAAGCCTGAAGACCTGGTTCGAACTGAGTATGTAAGTGATCGGGATTATCCGCAGAGAGGAGATAGGAAGATTTTTTCACATCATCTACCATCCCACCACCGATAAAAGTCGTGTCGAAAAATTTGGCGAAAGATTTCTTCATTACAATGATACCGAGAGAAGCGCTATACATTTTGTGCGCAGAAAAACAGATGGCGTCAGGTTCAATGTCGTGGAGGATCTCAGAATTATGTGCCATCGCCTGAGCAGCATCGACAATCATAAAACCATTCCTGGAGTGGACATATTCAGCCACTTCTTTGAGGTTGAGTTTCGCACCATTAAAGTTACTCATGGCATTCATCACCACGATAGAATTATCGGGAATTTCGGAAACTTGAACCGAGCCATCATTATCGCGAGTAAGGACTATTCGCTCGATTTTAGCAGTTTGAGAAACCGATAAAGTGGAAAGAAAAACTGAATTATGCTCAATATCAGAAGTAACAATAGTTTTAATATTAGCCTGCTTAAAATTAAATTGACTAAGCAGAAGATTAAGCCCGTAAGTAGTATTCAGAGTGAAACTAACAAAATAATCTTTAGACTTGAACTTAAGGAACTTCAGAACTTTTTCACGAGTTTCCGCGACTTTTTGGTCGGTTTTCTGACCCCAAGCATATTTTACCCGTTCACCACAGGAATTATATTCCGTATAATATTCTACTAAACTATCAATAACGGGCTGTGGACGTAGAGACTGACAGGCGGCGTCAAAATAATAATCGTGTGATTTTAGATATTCAAAACCAGGAGCACGTAAAGAATCAGATTCGGAAGAAGTAGTTTTTGGTTGAGTTTCTTCTGTCCCGCCAAAAATAGATGACGCAGACTTACTAAGCTTAGCTTTCAGTTCAGAAAAATTCATCAACCTCCTTTGCTTAATTTTACCACAAAAAGAGATGAGGGTTTTTGGCTTTTGATGTAGAGTTTTCCGAGTTTTCCACATATTCACATTGACAGATATTGTATTTTATATTTTAAGAAAAATATTCTGTTCGGCTTTATTTTCCACGGTTTTACACAAGCATTTTAACTTTTCCACACTGGTGTTTGGTTTAATAAAATCTTGTTCGGTTTTAGTGTTTGGTTTTGTTCGGATTTAGTATTTTAACAGAGGTGTTTTATATGTTTTTTAAAAATATAACTAGTGTTTAGTCTATAAAAAAATACTCCAGAGTTTGGAGTATTTTTAATATATTATTTCTTTAAATTCTTGGAATTCTTTTTACTAATAATATAAAGTGGTCTATTTTGCGTCTCTGAATGAATGTGCGAAATGTAGAGTGCTGTTACATATTGAGAAATCATTACTAGGCCAATGAGAAAAGTAATAAACACAGTCATCTGGACGGCTCCGTTCCAATATAAGCGAAGTGGATCACCTAAAACATATTGATTAATAATGATAAATAATCCTAACAATGCAGAAAATATTGAAATCAATGAACCAAGATAGCCAAAAATTACCAGTGGCGTATCGGACATCGATACGAAACTATCTATAGCTAATTTAAATAATTTCTTAAAAGTATAAGACGGTTTACCGGCAAAACGATTTCCATAAACATAATTTATATATTCTTTTTTATACCCCATCCAATCAATTAATCCACGAGTAATTCGATTATGTTCAGTAAATTTATTATATTCATCTACAACCTCTCGATCCATTAGGCGGAAATCAGTACTACCGGGTACAGTATCTTTATTACCCATTATTCTAAATAATTTATAGAACATCTTCGAGCCAAGACGCGGGATAAACCCATGTTTAGTAAAATGGTCACGAACACCAACTATTATTTCATTACCATTTTCCCATGATTCAATAAATTTATGAATTTCTTTTGGTGGTTGCTGACCATCCGCATCTATGGTTAATACAGCATCTCCAGTTGCTTCTTTAATACCAGCAGACAAGGCAATCTCCTTACCAAAATTTCTAGCAAATGCAACAAGTTTAATTGGCGAGTTTAATGTTTTTTTATTATCATTAATAAATGACTGTAATATAGTTAACGTATTATCCGAAGAGCCATCATTAACCAGTATTAACTCAAAATTATACTTATCTTCTAATCTGTTTAATTCCGGAATTAAATCTTTTGACAAAAAATGACATATTCCTTTTTCCTCATTATAAACTGGGACGACAACGGAAATTTTCTTCATATAATAACACCTAACTTATTTAAGGTTATTTTAGACCAATAACTATAAATTCTCAAGCTCTAGGCCAAGAATTTCGGCAGCTTGATGAAGGATTTCCGATTCTTCGTCGGTAGCAAATTCGAGACGTTGCTTAAATAACTCGGTAGTTTCTGGGAAGGAGCGGTCAATAATCACCAGAGAGCGCGCAGAGCCTTCTTCACGCTTTAAGAAACCTAGAGCAACTAAATTATCGATATGTTCAGCAACAGAAGCGGGACTCTTCAAGCCTAGACCAGAGGCGATTTCGCGATAGGATGGTGAGTGATCATGCTCGGCAATGAATTCAGAAAGAAAATCCATTAAACGCTTTTGTTTTTTAGTCAATTTGTAACGCATATTTGATATAATTATATATTAGATGAGGATAAATAAAATTAGATTTTTACAGAGTATTTTGTTTATTGATTTATTTTTGGTAAATAAAAACTTAAGGATGGGAGGCAAATAATGAAGAGCGCTTATATTGATGGTTTAGCCCCGAGACGCAGTAAGGTGGTCTCCCAGAATTCTAAAAATACCACTGCAGTTTTTAAGAAAAATATGACGAATCCTTTACCGAGGAAACAATTACTTGATCCATTGGAAATTGAAAAAATCCAACGTGAAAAAAATAGTCGATCAAAAATCGCTAGAGTTGAGACTATATCGAATGAGCCAGAAGTGACAGCAGAAGATTTTTCTCAAACTGATAATTACGACGATTTTTTGGAACCAATTTCAGCTTTTAATCTCGAAAAAGATCAGAAACAGAATGAATTTGGTTTGGACCGCAATAATAAACGTAGTTCTCTAAATGACGAAGATGAAATGGATATCGATTCGGA
>SDRH01000044.1 GCA_007845165.1 TM7 phylum sp. oral taxon 351
GTGGCGTAACTCTTGCAGTGCTCTTCTGCTTGATTCTTTCTGACAGCTTCTTCAAGCTTCGTAATAACTTCATCTTGAACCCAGCTATTGCTATTATGTACCAAATTTTCCCAACTTCTGCTGAGAAATTTGATGCTTTGATGGGTACCATAGCTCTCGAATCTTTGGTTCACATTATCACCCCACTTGTAGCTGGCATCCTTGCCTTCTTCGTGGCTGATGTAGCTAGAGCACTTTCTGATGATTGTGAATGTGAATGCTGTGAAGAAAAACATCACCATCACCACGATAAATAATCATTGGTGAATAGCGAACAAAAAATAAGACCTCTACTGGGGTCTTATTTTTATAGATAAATTTCGGATAGAATTTCTAGCTTTATATTATATATAAAAAATAGCCCATAATAGGCCATTTTTCTAGCGTTCCTTTGGAAAAAGTGGAGTAGCTGGTGGAGTGATTTCAGAAGCTGTAAAGATTTCTTCAATTGTGGCGGTGATTGGCAAAAACGGTTTAAGCAGATGATTAACTAGGAGAAGTTCATTCACGAGATTAAGTAAAATTTGCTTAGCAGCTTCTGGATCAGTCTTAGCCACGGTCCATGGCTTCTGATCTTCGATATGTTTATTGATTAATTGAACTTGACTCCAGGCATAATCAATGGCGCCAGAGAAGTTAAAATTATCCATCAATTCACGATATTCTGGCGTGAATTCAAGGACCGGCGCATCTGTGAGGCTGACCTGATTCTTTTTACAAAGAGTGGCTAGACGTTGGACGAGATTACCGTAGTCATTAGCCAATTCATTATTATAGGCATTTTCAAATTTTTCCCAAGAGAAATCTGAATCCAGGAAAGTATCGATATGGCGAGAGAAGAAATAACGGAAAGCATCGACGCCGTGTTTATCCAGTACCTCAATCGGATCCACAACATTACCAATACTCTTGCTCATTTTCGTACCGTTCGCCAAAATAAAACCATGTGAAAGGAGAGTCTTCGGAAGAGGAAGGCCGAGGCCAAGTAAAATGGCTGGCCATAAAATAGCATGAAAACGCAGGATGTCTTTACCGACAATACTAACCGTAGCTGGCCAATACTCGAAGATATCTTGATCTGGGTAACCGAGGACGGTAGTATAATTAGTGAGCGCATCCATCCAAACATACATCACCTGTTCTTCATCCCCTGGTACCGGAATACCCCAAGAGAGATGTGATTTTGGACGTGAAATCGAAACATCTGGCGCATCAGCTAGAAGTTTCAGAACTTCATTCTTGCGAAATTCTGGCAGGATTTGCATTTCACCGCTTTCGATTTTGGCGCGAATTTCATCCTTAAAATCACTAATACGGAAGTAATAATTTGATTCAGAGAGGCGAATATATGGAGTTTGATGATCTGGACAAATACCTTGATTTTCGGTGTATTCTTTTTCAGTAACGAAACTTTCACAACCCTCACAATACCAACCATCATAACTTGCAGTGTAAATATGGCTTTTGAGCTTTCGCCAAATTTCCTGCACCCGCTTCATATGTTCTGGATCAGAAGTACGAATAAAATCTGTGTACTGCACATCAAAACGGGCGATGAATTCTTGGAATTTTTTGGCATTATCGTCAACATATTTTTGCGTATCGATGCCAAGAGATTTAGCTTTTTTCTCGATTTTATTACCATGCTCATCGGTACCAGCCTGAAAACGCACAGAGTTACCTAAAAGCTCCTGATAGCGTTTATAAATATCGGCAAGCAAATAATCTTCGGCGTGTCCGATATGTGGCAAACCGTTAACGTATGGTATGGCAGTGGTAATATAGATATTTTTCATAATTTCCTAATAATTATAGCAAAAATCAAGTATTTCCTCAATTCAAAAAAAGAGGCCGGGAAGCCTCTTTTGAATCTTCTATTCGGTAATACTACAAGAGAAGCCTTGGAGATTTTGAGTAGTGAGAACATTATTGATCGAAAGATCAAGTTTGCCATCAGAGCCAGCGGTAGCAAAGCTTTGATTTTTGAAGTCGTCGGTCTTCTGGTAGGCTTCGAGGTCTTCCGATTTTACAGTGACCGAAAGAGAGACGATTTTACCATCTAGGCCAGAGGTGATAGTCTTGTGATTTTCGGTCTTTTCGGTACGACCATTATTTTCCGTAAGTTGATTTTCCGAATCAATAGCTTGCTTGGCGGTTTTAGCAGCCTCGGTAGAACTAAATTCATAAACTGTACGGATTTCAATGCTAGATAAGGCATCGTGACTGTAAGTAAAAATCTTTGCGACTTCACCAGAAGCGGCATTATATTTAGTACGATTCTCTTCGGAAACTTTGGTAGCACATTCGAGAATTTGATTTTCATTAGCAACAACGGTATTTTGATTGTTGGCGCGAGAAGATTTTTTCGGCTGATTACTCAAGGCATTAACCAAGAAGATAGCACCAAAAATTACAAAAATACCGGCAATGGCAATAATAGCAATGATTTTTGGGTCGAGCTTAAGTGGCTTCTTCTCAGGATTTTGCGCCTTAGTAGCTTCTTCGTTTTTCTCTTTTTCGTAATCATGGTAAGAAACCGCACTGCCGATAGAACCTGGGACTGGTTCGGCGGCCTTCAAAGGATTTTTCTCTTGATCTTCAAGGAATTTTTCGTGTTCAGTTTTTTCAGCATCTTCTGCTTGATCTTCTTTGGTGAAATCGACATCATCTGGAGCTGAATCCTTGGTAGATTCAGTAGCTTTAACCGCCTCGGTATTTTCCGTACCATCCAAATTCATCAGAGGTGAAAGTGGGGTATGACTTGGGGTAGCAAGATTATCAGAATCTTTTGCGGCAGCCGAAGTAGTGGCAGTTTGATTCATAGAAGAAGCAAAATCTGCAGAGGGAGCGATAGTGACCGGTTGGTTAGAATCAGCAGGACTGGTGCCTAAATTACTTAGGTCAATAGTAGAGGATGCCTCAGAAGCTTGATTCGAAGAATTGGTGTTTTCGGTATGATTTTCCGTAGTGTAATTATTCAATTCTTCCATTAGATTGGCAAAGTCTTCGGTGTTGTCCGCTTGATTCATGAAACATCCTTTTTATGTGATAACTCTTAAGTTTATTTTAACACAAAATAGCGTAAACTTTATCAGTAAATCGTAATATGTTATAATAACTAGGTGAGTAGTGCTTTTAAAATAGCCAAGACTTATAAGACGCTATATATTTTTAGCGCTTTTTTGCTAGTTTTATCTGGTCTAATCTTCGGATTTTCGAGAGTCCGTTCAGCTTTTGCCGAGACTAAAGATCCAGATGCTGGAGAAATTTCGGACATGCATTATGTGACATTTTTTGCCGACAATAAAACCTTGACGATTAAAACTAATGCTAATACCGTCGAAGAGGCTTTGAAGCGCTCAAATATTGCCGTAGAAAATTATGATAAGGTGGAGCCTGCCCGTAC
>SDRH01000045.1 GCA_007845165.1 TM7 phylum sp. oral taxon 351
TTAAAATCTGAACTAGGTAAAAATGTACCAATCCAACTTCTTCGCGACCACATGATTAATTGGTCGGAATACGGCATTGATCCATCCAAGGTGCATACTATGCCTGGTCCAAACCCAGGCGATGAAGAAAGTCATTACAAGGAGTAAGCTTTACTGAAAAAATCTCTGGCTCTAGCCGGGGATTTTTTCTGCGTCACTAATCGTAAAAACCTCGGAATAACCATAAGAATTTTTTGCAAAATATTAATGATTACGGTTAAGCTATTTACAAAAAACATAAAAAGTGGTATAATGATTCAAATTGATATAAATCATAGAGTTAATTGGAGATTATCATGCAAACTAATCAACCTAACCGCGCAAAACGTTTTCGTATTATCGTTTTCGCTACCATCATCGCTCTTATCGTAGTGGTTTTTGGTGCTTGGATCATCACTTCAGCTATTAAATCTGCTGAAAAGTCCCGCCAACAAGAAATCGCTGCTACCGAAGAGTCTAAGGAAGAAAAAACTAATAAGACTGAGACTAAGGCAGAAAATAAAACTGAGGCCAAGTCTGAGGCTAAATCTGAAGCTAAATCATCTGAAAAGACCAACAATCAAGGTCAAACTAATAAGATTTCTACCGCTTCTCCAGCTGATCAGTATCAAAACAATAAATCTACCGCTACGTCAAATACCGCCAATGGTACCGCTACTAGCACTACTAAGGCCGCTTCTGACCTCCCAAGTACTGGCCCAGAAGACCTCGTCTTTACCGCTATTCTCGCTGGTGTAGCCGTCTACCTTGTTTGTTTGAATCTCAATCACAAAAAATCTGTCGCCTAATTGACGGATTCTTAGAAAATCTCCACTTCGAGTGGAGATTTTTTGTTTGAGAAGTTTTTCTTGCCCTATTCTGATTAAACTTATGCTAAAATATAGAGGAATATTTGAGCAAACTTTAATCACGAGAAAGGGAAGCATGGCGGATAAATTCGATTTTGACCTCGAGGTCAATCCGATTGAAACAGGCCCAAAAAATCAAAACAAGGAAACTGGTGTAAGTACCAATAGTGTGCATTTTAGTACTCAGACGTCAGAGTCAGCTAAAACACAAAGTGTAGATACTGAAATTTTAGAAACCGAAAAATCCAATGTCTTATCGGATGATTTGATTAATAATATGGCCGATTCTATTTCTGAAGAATCAGTAGAAAATCCAATTTTGGCCGCCGAAATCTCAGAAAATAAAGACCATATTCTCGACGAAGTTTTAAAAGAAAATAATTACGAAGAGTCGACCGAAGATACTACTGTAACCACCAGTTCTAGTTCCGCTTTCTCCGCTTCCGAGTTTGTTCCAGATTCCGCGTCTGACTCTGCTTCTGATTCCACCCACGAGTCTAACTCTGACTCCACTTCCGATAACACCGAAACTAACGCCGAAGTTGAAACTCCGGCTAAAAAAGAAAAAACCAAAGCTCAAAAAATCTTCCTCCATCTCCTTGCCGCTCTTATCGCTGCCGGTATTGCACTCTTTGTTTACTTTTTCTTTTTCGCGAACGTTAGTGCCAGTACTTTTTCTAAAATTTTCCACAAAGTTAGTGGTTCCGATATTGAATTCCAACAATTTGTCACTGGTGACGCTCTAAATACCAAGGGTAAAAGTCAAATTCAGCAGGCTGACATTCGTGTTAGTTTAAGTCGCGGTAGTACAGAAAATTCTGCCGCCGTCCACGCCACCCTAAATTTCACCATGAAGGGTGACAATTCGCCAATCTTGCTCGGTCTTGAGGGGATTTTGGCCCAAGATGGCAAAATTTATCTGAAGCTCGACCATTTGAAGGATAGTTTAACTGCTGTACTGAAGGGTTCGGGTAAAGAAATTGACTCAGAAATGCAAAAATCTCTCGATGATTTTGCGATAGAAATTGAAAATAAATGGCAACGTATCGATGCTGAGGAAGTCATCGCAGGTGTAGGTAGTGCAATGGGCTTTGCCTTGCCGAAGGTTCTGCAGAGCAGTATTGCCGGGACTCTTTCTTGCGTGACTCAAAACGTAGGTAAGACTCTTGATCAGCAATCCGACCTCATGGCTAAGCTTTACCGCGACAATGAATTTGCTAATTTTACTGAATTAAGTAGTGAAGAGTCTGCTAGCTATGCCAAGCTTTCGGGCAATCTCGGTAAACTCTACCGCATTACTTTTAATGATAATAAACTTAGTCGTTTCCTCGAAGCTGCCAATAAAGCCTCTCAAAATACCGAAATTTCTAAATGTCTCTCGAATGCCCATTCTCTTGCCCCAAACTCTTATGAAGAGGAAGAGCAGGGTGTTTTGAAGGATAAAACCATCAAGGATTATGACAAATATGTTCAAGAAATCAAGGAAACTGCTAATGCTGTCGTGGGTATCGATACTTTTACTGGCGATATCAAGGGGCTAATCTTTGCCACTCCTAACCAGAAGAATCCTAAAGAGCTTGACCAAACCCACGCCGTGGTGCGTTTCAAAGATTCTAAGAAAAAAGAAATTAAAACCCCAGCTGAGTCCACCCCAATCTTTGATAGCCTAAGCAAGATTTTGAAGCTCGATCAATTCGAGGAAATCATGAAAAAGACCCCACTCCAAAACCCACTTCAGGGTACCACCGATGCCGAAAAACTCTTAAAAGACGCCAACCTTATCTAATAGCCTAAAAAGCATCACGGTCTAAGATGTCAATCCAGATGCTCTACTCTAACCCCTCAAGTGCAACACTTTGAGATATTAACTCAGGGCGGATTTTGTAAAAATTCAGAAATATTTTATAATTAAAATAATGATTTCGGCGGAACTCAAAGCTAAACTGAAGACACTCCCTAGCAGCCCTGGGGTGTATTTTCATAAAAACCGCGAAGAGGAAGTGATTTATGTGGGCAAGGCGGCGGTCTTAAAAAATCGGGTTCGTCAATATTTTCAAAATACCGAAAAAGATCCGAAAACTGAAGCCTTAGTGGCGGAAATTTATGACACCGATTGGTTGATCGTTGACACCGAAATGGATGCGCTTTTCCTCGAGTCGGAAATGATTAAACGCTACATGCCGAAGTGGAATATTTTACTTCGTGACGATAAAACCGTCAGCTACGTGCGTATTAATATGG
>SDRH01000046.1 GCA_007845165.1 TM7 phylum sp. oral taxon 351
CAATCGCTTTACGTACTACTGGATCGGATGGGTCATATTTGCGTCCGAGTTCTCCGAAGGAACCGCCATCCGAAGGTCCCATACCCTTAATCTGCACTGCCTGAGAAATTACCTCATTATTATATTCTGGTTGTCTCTGTTCGCGCAGGAAATTAGTTAACTTATTAATCTCATCATCTGAAGCGAAGGCACCCTGAATACGACGTGGCTTACCCATCATTTCGGTGGTCAGCATTAGCATGTCACCGTTACCGAGTAGTTTTTCTGCTCCACCCGATTCGAGCATCATACGTGAGTCGATACCGTTTAACACCTTAAAGGCGATACGCCCTGGAATATTCGCCTTAATCAGACCGGTCACCACTTTTACTTCCGGACGCTGAGTCGCAAGTACCAAGTGAATACCCGAGGCACGACCCTTCTGAGCGATGCGCACGATCAGCTGTTCGAGATCCTTGCCTGCCTGCATCATCAAGTCTGCCATCTCATCGATGATAATCACGATGTAAGGCATCTTGTTATTCTGCGTGGCATCTTCCGATTCCTCGCCATTTTTCTTCGCTTCTTCCGCGCGCGCCTTCATTTTTTCGTTATAGTCTTCAATTTTCTTTACGCGTTCTTCCGCAAGACAGGCATAACGACGCTCCATTTCGTTCACTGCCCACTTCATCGCCGAAAGTGCCTTATCGGTTGCCGTAATAATTGGCGTCAAAAGATGTGGAATATCATTATATTGCGCCATTTCCACCTGCTTCGGGTCCACGATAATCAATTTCATATCGCTTGGTGCATTACGATAAAGTAGGGAAGAAATCAAAATATTCGTCATCACCGACTTACCAGAACCAGTGGTACCAGCGATCAGAAGGTGAGGCATTTTCGCGAGGTTAGCAATGATCGTATTGCCAGAAATATCCTTACCTACGGCAAAACAAAGTGCAGCCTGTTCTTTCTTCCAGCGATCACTCTCAAGAAGACTTCTCAAACTCACGCTTTCTTTACGTACGTTTGGAATTTCTACACCAACCAATCGCGTACCTGGAATCGGTGCCTCAATACGCACACTCTCGGTGGCGAGGTTCAGTGCCAACTCTTTATCACGCGCCGCAATTTTCGAAAGAATCACACCAGCAGGTGGACGAATCGTATATTGGGTCACCGAAGGACCGATGTTAGCACCCTCGACCTCGACGTCAATTCCGAAATCTACGAAGGTAGACTTAATAATTACGGCATTTTGCTGAATATTACCGCCATCTGGTGGAATATGTTTCTTGGAAAGAAATTCCACGCTTGGCATTTTCCAATCTGGGTCAGAGGCTGCGGTCAAAGCGCGTTCTGGCTCTGGTTCCGCTGGTTTTTCCATACTGGCCTTTTTCACTTCAAGTTTCGGTGCCTTCAGTTCGGCTGCCGACATTTCAATACCATTGGCCTTAATACGAATTGGCGCATCGAGCGGCGCGACTTCACGTTCGGCCTTTCGGGCAACCCGAGCATTCTCGGAATCTTCTGCCTTACGACCGGTACGGAAAAGATTCGCAAAGTCTTTAAACACGGTCAGTGGCGAAAGCTGAAGAATGAAAATTCCTGTGATGAAAATCAGTACGATATAGATAAAGGCTGCCACAGATGGGTCAAGAAGCTGAGTGACTAAGTGATTTAAGGCATCGCCAATCACGCCGCCAGTTAAATTTTTCGTACCATAAGAAGGCAAGTCAAAAATACCCGCCAGCCAGAGAATCATCAGAAAAGAAGTGACCCAAATCACGGTCGGCAGGCGATTATCTTCGGTGAGAAAAATTTTCACCGCCAGATAAACTAAGATCACTGGAATCGCATAGGTCGCATAGCCGACCACATAGAGTGAACCGCTATGAAAATCGTTCAATAAATTACCGCCGTTGCCGAACCAAGTCATAATCAAAACGACCGAAATCACAATCATTAATAGGGCCATTACTTGGCGCCAAAATCCCCCTGGTAGTTGATGGGTTGGAGCGGGGTCTTTTGCTCTACCTCTAGACGTTCGACGTCTTCCTCGTGTTTGTTTAGCCATAAACATATTATAGCATAATTATAGGGAAGAAAATCAGTTAAAAATTAAAAAAAGAGCGCCAAATTTTGACGCTCGTTTTTTTGGGTTTTAAGAAATTAGATTCTTACATTATTATATTTTTCATCAGCACAGACCAATGCCTTTTTTGACGACCCATTTTTTTCATTATAATCATTTAGGTTATGAATGATAGTTTTGAACTCGGCAGGTATTTTATTGCACTCTGGAGCAGCCTGACCTTCCATACCTACTTTCCACTCCCCAGTGGCAATATTTAGATACCAGTAAGAAAAATAACCACCGGCTGGTAATATTATTTGTGTATCTTGGTTAAACCTGTCTTTATATACACCCATACCAATAGGGCTCATATGGGCGATAAGATATTTACCATCTGTGGATGTAAAAATTTCTTGAAAGTAAGGTTCTCTCCAAGCTTCAGTTATATGATGTCCATCTTGATCCGGTTCACCGTTAAGTGGGTCTTTTGAGTATGTGCTTGACTTTATGATGTCATATAGTTTTTTAATTTGTGCATCATAAGCCATCGGTTTCACAATCTCTTTCACCGTCACATTGTCTTGCTTCACATCAGTGATTTTGGTTTGAGTAGCTTCCTCGTATTTCGCGATCGATTCATTCGCAGACTTCACTTTTTCTTTCGATTCTACGAGCTCTTCGTTTAGCTTTTTAGTATCCTTATTCTTTGAAGTGTAGACATAAGCTAAAGCGCTACCTAAAGCTAAGGTAGTGATAGCAAAAAATATGGCCATAGCTTTCAATCCGCCATGACCCTGCGCTTTTGCTTCACTATGTACGGAATTTATCTCCGCATTATTTTCGAAATTAGTATCATTCATGATAACTTTTTCTCTCCTGTATTAATAATAATTACAACTAGACCTTTCTACTTACGTTTATATATGACATCGTGAAAAATTACAATGATTTTTATTGTGGAAAACTCTGTATTTTTCTCTATTTTCATGATATAATCTATAT
>SDRH01000047.1 GCA_007845165.1 TM7 phylum sp. oral taxon 351
TGGCCGTTACTATTCATGGTTTGAATATTAATGATTTTTGTAACCTCGATGTCGATGCCATGCTAGATGTTTTGTCGCAGGATCTCGAATTTACCGAAGCAGAGGCCTTAATTGCCCGCCCGATCCTCAAGGTGATTCGTGAGCGCGTGAAATTCATGCAAGATGTCGGTTTAGGTTATCTCGAGCTTAGTCGTGCCGCCAATACTCTCTCTGGTGGGGAAGCTCAACGTATCCGCCTCGCCACTCAAATCGGCTCTAGTCTCCAGGGTGTGCTTTATGTACTAGATGAGCCATCCATTGGCTTACATCAACGTGATAATGATAAGCTTATTTCGACCTTGAGACATCTTCGTGACCTTAGAAACACTGTGCTGGTTGTCGAGCATGATGAAGATACCATGATGAGTGCGGACTATTTGGTTGATATTGGTCCTGGGGCTGGTGCGCGCGGTGGTCAGGTGATTTCCGCTGGTACGCCAGAGGAAATTGCGCATGACTCGGATTCACTCACTGGTAAATATCTCTCTGGTGCCAAGAAAATTCCTGTACCGAAAACCCGTCGTAAGCCAAAGCTTAATCAATACCTTACGGTAGTAGGCGCAAGGGAAAATAACCTAAAAAATCTCACGGTTAAATTCCCCCTAGGTGTAATGACCGTAGTTTCTGGCGTCTCGGGTTCTGGTAAATCTACCTTAGTCAATGAAATTCTAGCTAACGAATTGCTCGCTCGTCTTCATCGTGCCCAAACTGTAGCTGGCGAACACGAACGCATCGACGGCATTGATAATCTCGATAAATGTATCGTGATCGACCAAAGTCCAATTGGTCGTACGCCACGTTCGAACCCAGCCACCTATACGGGTGTCTTTACCGCCATCCGAGAACTTTTCGCCGCTCAACCAGAGGCAGAAATTCGTGGTTATAAGGCCGGCCGTTTCTCCTTCAATGTCAAAGGTGGTCGCTGTGAGACCTGTCAGGGTGACGGTGTGAACAAGATTGAGATGCACTTCTTGCCGGATGTCTATGTGACTTGTCCAACCTGTCACGGCAAGCGTTATAATCGTGAGGCGCTCGAGGTGAAATACAAGGGTAAGGATATTTCGGATGTTTTAAATATGACCATTGACGAGGCGGTCGAGTTCTTCGAGAACATCCCTGCCATTGCCAATAAACTGAAAACGATTCAGGAAGTCGGTCTCGGCTATATTCGCCTCGGTCAATCTGCCACTACCTTCTCGGGTGGAGAAGCTCAACGTATTAAAATTGCTACCGAACTTTCTCGTCGTTCGACCGGCAAGACCCTTTATATTTTGGATGAGCCGACCACTGGTCTGCATACCGATGATGTGAATCGCCTCTTGAAAATCCTAGATCGTCTAGTCGCAGGCGGTAATACCATGATTATCATTGAGCACAATCTTCATGTGATTAAAAGCGCCGACTGGATTATCGATATGGGTCCAGAAGGTGGCCAACATGGTGGTCAAATTATCGCCGAGGGTACACCAGAAGAAATCGCCAAAAATGATCAAACCCCAACCGGCATCTACCTCCGCGAGTTTCTCAAGTAAACTACAAAAATCCCTAGTCAGACTAGGGATTTTTTGAATCGGAGTATAACCAGTAGTTTATCTTATCTACTTATTCGGTAGATTATCTTATCTAATCGCTAAGGTTTCGCGCAGCTTGTCAGACAATTGATTAATTTTCAGAGTCTTGTTGGCTTTTGAATTTTCTACATTGATTTTCGAAAGCATCAGAGCGCGCTGTAAATTCCAATCGGTAATTAGTGCAGAGAAAATTGTGCCCGCAATAATCGTCGCCGCTACATCGCGCGTCACTTTCAGGTCTTTATTTTGAAAATCTTCCTTAAACACTCCCGCCAGGATTTGGTTTTCGGTTATATAAATTAATTTTAAGGTCGAAAGCGTACCTAAAATTTGTTTTACTCGCATCATTTGGGATTTTTTACCCATCACAAATACAATTTCTGCTCGTTGCAGGAGGCGATAAAAAGTCGTCAAATTCGTTTTGCTTAAATCTGGCGCACTCAGTAATTTTGGCATTTCCGATCGATCGAAACACCACGCTAATTTAGTTTTTGGATGTGATTCTAAGTAATCCAAAATCGCCTTAATCTGCACGTTATTTAATTCTGCCGACCAATCGATGTAAATGTAATCAAATTTGGCCGTGCGTTTTTCTAAAATTTTGCTATTAAAATCACATTGCTTAACAAATTCTGGCGCCAAATTAATGCAGTTGTTTTTCGAAAGCAAAATATATTGAAAATCATCACAAGTTTCGGGATTTTCTGGACTAAAAGCTGTCTCGATCTCAATGCGAAAATTTGAAATTACTTCGTTCGCAAGTTTCTGACCAGTCATGATGCTGAAGCGGTCGTTATAATATTTTTCGCCTCCGTCATAGACCAAATCCAGGTGCGCATTCTGGTTTTTATCAAGTTCGAAATTTTTGGCATCCAGAGAAAGATAGACGTTTTTAATATTCTTGCCGATAATTAATACTTTCATCTCTTCTCCACCTCCTTAAATTCACCATCCTTTAAGTTTTCTAGCGTGTATCGCCCAAATTCAATGCGATGTAGCTTCACGACTTTGTATCCTACCGCTAGGAAAGTGCGACGAATTTGACGATTCCTCCCTTCACTCATTTCTACTAAGAATGTGCAACCGCTCGGGTCAGACTCCTCTTTTTTAAGAAACAGTTTACTTTTACCATCTGGCAAATCAATGCCCATATCGGAAATCATTTGTTGATGTAGCGGTGCGAGTGGGCGATTTAGTTTTACGATGTAGCTTTTGATTTTGAAAAACTTTGGATGGGTCATCGAGAAGGCGAAATCACCGTCGTTGGTTAATAGAATTAATCCCGAACTGTCCTTATCGAGTCGCCCCACGGTCTTCAAACCTTGATATTTTTCTGGCAAAAGTTCAAAAAGAGTCGGTGTGTCGCCCTGACGTTTTTTCGAACATACATACCCTACGGGCTTGTTCAAGATTAGGTAGGTGAAGCCTTTACGC
>SDRH01000048.1 GCA_007845165.1 TM7 phylum sp. oral taxon 351
CCGGTGGCTCACCGGCCTTACGGCCGTCTAGGTGACGAGAATAATTTTCGATTCCCTTTACAAAGCCAGTTTCTTTCAACATTTCGAGATCATATTTGGTGCGCTGAGAAATACGTTGCGCTTCCAGATATTTATGGTTAGCCTCGAAATATTTTAGACGTTCGTCAAATTCAGTCTGAATTAAATCGATGGCACGATCGAGTTGATCTTTCGGGGTGGCGTAGTGGGTATTTGGGAAGATGAAAACTTGATCTGGTTTTTCACGTATTTCAGCGGTGAGCGGATCGATAATTTTAACCTCTTCGAGTTCATCAAAAGCAAACTCAAAACGATAGGCAATTTCACCTGAGGCTGGAAAGAGATCAATGGTATCGCCCTTGACCCGGAAATTACCACGTTCAAAAGCGAGGTCATTACGGTGATACTGCATAGCGATGAGATAAATCATCAGATTAGTCTGATTAAGCTTCGCCACAGGAAGGGTATTTTTCGAAACTACCTGCCAAGTATGGCCGGTTTTTTCGAGATGCAGGGACATTTCCGTGTAATGATCCGGGGAACCAATACCATAGATACAGGACACCGAAGCGACAATAATAGTATCTTTACGCGTGAGCAGAGAAACCGTGGCGGCGTGACGCAGACGGTCAATTTCATCGTTAATAGCGGAATCTTTTTCGATATAAGTGTCGGTGCTAGCAATATAGGCTTCCGGCTGATAATAATCGAAGTAAGAAACAAAATAATGCACCTCGTTCTCGGGGAAAAATTCACGAAACTCAGAATAGAGCTGAGCGGCCAGGGTTTTGTTATGAGCAAGAATCAGAGTCGGCTTCTGGATATTGGCAATGAGATTTGCCATAGTAAAAGTCTTACCAGACCCCGTCACACCAAGCAAAGTCTGCTCACGAACCCCCATCTTGAGACCACGTGTGAGCTGAGCAATAGCCGCCGGCTGATCACCGGTGGGCTGGAATTTACTATGTAGGCGAAACTCTGGCATACCCGTATATTATACAATTTTTAGGATGATTATGCAAAAAATTTCCTAAGTTAATATCTCAAGTGCAACACTAAGCAACAAAAAGAGACATCAATCGTTCTTAGTCCTGTTAAAATTAAATTTGTAACACTAACTTAAACAAGGATAGACATTGATGTCTCTAAATAAAGTATACACAACTTTCGTATGAAGAACGAGTAATAATTGAAAATAGATTAAAAAAATACAATAATGGTATAATATCAGCTAATGTCCGTTACAATAAAGAAATATTCGTCAAAACTTATCGAGCGCTTCTCGCAAGAGAAAATGTCGTCTGTCTAAATTCTTGCCTAATGATATAAAAATTGAGCACGTTGGCAGTAGCTCTATTCCTATTGATGGTAAGAATATAATTGATATTCTCGTCGGAGTTCCAAAACATGAAGATATGATTTCTGTAAAAAATATTTTAATGAAAAATGGATATTTTGAAGGAACTGATAGTCACGAGGATCGGATTTTTCTAGCAAGTACTGCAAAAGAAACGGGTGAGGGCGATTTCCATATTCATATTTGTCCGATTAACGAAGAGTCTTATGAGGATTTTATTATTTTACGTAATTTTCTTAGAAAAAATCACCAGAAAGCACAAGAATATTTGGAGAAAAAATACGAATTTGCAAAAGAATCTAAATTTGATCGTAAAAAATACAAACATCTGAAATCGGTTTACGTATCGAAATTATTGGCTGAAGCAAAAAAATTACGACATCTTTCTTGATGGCAATAATTATTGCCATTTTATGTTGTGAAGGTTGTGAACGAATACGACGGAGCTGGTGACACTTTTTTCGTGCTATAATATAAGTGTGAATAATCAGGCTTTTATAGATGGACAGAATCTATACATGAACACGAAAGCAAGTTCGTGGACAGTAGATTTGACGCGTTTTAGAGTATATCTCAAAGAACGCTATAACGTTGAAAAAGCTTACTATTTCTTAGGTGCAGTAGACGAGGATAATCAAGATCTTTACGAAAAAATTCAAACTTCAGGCTTTATTCTCATATTCCGCGAGCATAGCCAAAGCATGATCGGTAAAAAGAAAGGTAACGTCGATACAGATATTGTTTTTACTGTGATGTCTAAAATTGCTGACGCAGAACAGTTTGATAATATAATTCTAGTTTCTGGCGACGGAGATTATTATAAGATGGTTAAATATCTTGTAGAAAAAGGACGTTTTGCTAAACTATTGGCTCCGAATCGTCACTCCACTTCTTCTTTATATCGTCCATTCACGCCGAGGTACGTTGATTTCTTAGACAATCCCGACGTAAAGAATAAAATTGAATATAAGAAAAAGAATAAATAACAAAAAAACGGGTTCTTCTTAGGTATCTCTCCGTTCGAATTGCCCGTATCGGAATATACTTCTATTATAGCAGTATTATGTAATATGTCAATGTCTCATAATAGTTCGCAATCTTTGCGACATAAAATAGCAATAAATGCAATAAAAAACTGCCCTGGCGGCAGCTTTTACTATAAACAACTTGATTGGTGCCCGAGACTGGACTTGAACCAGCACGCCGTGAGGCATATGCTCCTAAGGCATACGTGTATACCAATTTCACCACTCGGGCATGGTGATATTATATAAAATTATTGGAGATTATTCAAGTCGCTGGTTTGAACCTGATTTTCTGAAGTAGAAGGGCTTTGAGATTCGATTACGGTTCCCTGGACTGGCTGAGTTTGGTGAAAAACAACCAGCCTTTCCGTATTTGACGATTTTCTTCTCGCCAATCATCATGCTGATGTTGGCCACCGATCAAAAATATGAATATCAATATGTGCGTGGCAAAAATGTGCCATTCCAAGGCGCTTTCGCTCTGAATAATGCACAAACTACTACGGAAACTGCACATCAGGCTACTACTGAAGTTGTCACTCAGCTTACTGCTGAAACTGTACCTCAGGCTACCGCTGAATCTGTCATCCAGTCTACCCCCAATGCTGCCACCCAGCCTATCACTGAAGC
>SDRH01000005.1 GCA_007845165.1 TM7 phylum sp. oral taxon 351
GCAATTCCTTTGACAGTATTTTTCCACAAAGAGAAAAGAAGCAAAAGAGAAATAAGGAGGAGGAATTCCTTGCTTGTGAAGGAGCCAGACTTCCTCCTCCTTTTCTCATATGTCCGTTTATCCTACAAATTCTGGAATAATTCTGGTTTGACTTTGGTGAATGAATTTTTCGTCGGCCAACTACTATTTTAGGACCACAGAATTTTCACCAACTAATTCTTTGAGGCCGGAAATCAATTCGGGGCTAGCTTCGATGCGGAATGGCATGCGGAGCGGTTTTTTAATATCGCCGTCTTTGAGTACGAGAATAATTTCCGAAAAACCTGGTGATTCATCACAAAGTTCACGAATCGAAGTGAGCGTGGCGGTATTTTGGGGATTTTCCACCAGAACGAAAAGCTTGAGGCTACGCGGGTCAGCTTCCGGCGCGATAATACGCTTCGGGGTTTCTGAATCTTCGGCGGTTTCCGGCTTGGTTTCTTCAGGGTTGACAGGGGTGGCTTTTTCAGCTGGCTTGTTTGACTTAGCGGTAATACCTGACTTGGTATCAGATGCGGATTTGTCAGAATCGCTTTTCTTGGCGGCTGATTTAGAAATTGTGACGGTTGGAACATCGGTAGACTTTGGTTTGACAGTTTCTTCACCAGCTGGTTTGCGACGACGAAATTCCTTTTTTGGAGCCTCGGCTGGATCAGCTAGGTGCGTACCAGTTGATTCGTAGGAAGAGAGTTTATCGTCAGAAAGAACAGAGATGGAATCGGCAATAATCTTCACATCAGAGGTAATATTTCCATCCTTATCTTTGGCATTAATACGGCCAGTGACCTTAATTACATTATCGACCGCGAGGCGGTCACTATATTCTTCGTAGGTTTTCGGGAAGACGAGGAATTCAAGCTCAGACGTCTTACTTTCGATTTTCACAAAAGCCATCTTGGTATTAGATTTCGTGAGAATGGTGCGAATATTGGTAATAATACCGCCCACAATCACTTGTTTGCCGTCATTTTCGGGAGTAACCAGTGAAAATGGATGGGTTTGCTCTTCGAAATAAGTATCGTATTTATCTAGTGGGTGCGCCGAAAGATAGAGACCCATCAAATCGCGTTCCCAGAGAAGTTGATCCTTCTCGGAAACTTGAGTAGGTGATGGCTGAATGACTGGCTCAGGGATCGAGCCGGCATCACCCATCATGCCGAAGAGATCGGTTTGGCCAGAGGCCTTATCTTTTTGCACTTTAGCGCCATAAGCTTGGATGTCTTCGAGGTTAAACAAGAGATCAGTACGGTTATGGAAGCGGTCGAAAGCGCCGGTTTTGATGGCGGACTCCCAAGATTTTTTATTAAATTTAGAACCGTCGACACGTGCCGCAAAATCACAGACCGATTTGAAGGGTCCGTTTTTGTCGCGCTCAGGAATGACAATATCTTCTACCAGAGCCTTACCCATACTTTTAATTGCTGCTAAACCGAAGCGGATGGTGTTTTCGCCACCCACAATACCGAAGTCAGAATAAGATTGATTAATATCTGGGCCAAGTACCTTAATCCCCATGCGTTTACATTCTGCAATCTCAATCGCCAAACGATCAGTCCAACGCATATCAGAGGTCATCAGCGCAGCCATGAAGGCATCAGGATAATGCGCCTTGAGGTAAGCCGTCCAATAAGCCACCAAACCATAACACGCGGCGTGAGACTTGTTAAAACAGTAGTTCGCGAAGTCAAGCAACTGCGACCAAAAAGTTTCGGCCTGCTCCTCGGTGGCACCACCCACCTCTTGGGCACCCTTGATAAACTCCGGCTTCACCTTATTCATGAGGTCGACTTTCTTTTTACCCACCGCCTTGCGAAGCGTATCCGCCTGACCACCGGTAAATCCACACCACTCCTTAGAGATCTGCATGAACTGCTCTTGATAAATCAAAATACCATAGGTAGATTTCAGAGCATTCTCGAGACCAGGGTGAAGATAAGTAATCGGTTCTTCCCCGTGCTTACGACGAATAAAGGAATCAATAAACTGCATTGGGCCCGGACGATAAAGGGCCACCATAGCGATGATATCTTCAAAGCTACTGGCACGAAGATCTTTCAAATAGCGTTTCATACCGGCCGATTCAAGCTGGAAAACACCAGTGGTTTCGGCGCGTTGTAAAAGTTCATAAGATTTTTGATCATCGAGCGGAATACTATAAAGATCGACGTCATCATGATACACCTTACGAATCATACGCAAGGCATTATTAATCACGGAAAGGTTAGATAGACCCAAAAAGTCCATCTTAAGTAGACCTAATTCCTCGACCTGGGTCGAAGGATATTGTGTCGCAAGTGGACCCTTCGCGGAAACTTCGAGTGGTAAGAATTTAACCAATTCATCTGGGGCAATCACCACACCACAGGCGTGCACACCGTGAGAGCGAATGGTACCTTCGAGCTTGGAAGCATAATCGATTACGCGCTTAGCGACCGGATTATGTTCATATTCATGCTTGAGATCGGGCGCGGTTTTGATAGCGTCAGTTAATTTGACATGGTGACCCATTACCGGATCTGGCACGAGTTTGGCGATACGGTCAGCTTCCGCATAAGGTACCTCGAGTACACGGGCCACGTCACGCACGGCGTTTTTGGCCATCATTTTACCGAAGGTAACGATGTTGGCCACGCGATCCTTGCCGTATTTTTCCGTACAATACTCAATCACCTCATCACGACGGGTATCCTGGATGTCAGTATCGATATCCGGCATCGAGATACGGTCCGGATTCAAGAAACGCTCGAAGAGAAGACCATACTTCATCGGATCGAGCTCGGTAATACGCAAAGCGTAAGCTAGAATGGAACCGGCAGCCGAACCACGGCCTGGACCGTAAATAATACGCTTCGTCTTACCCCACATAATAAAGTCTTGCACGATTAAGAAATAACCGTTATAGCCCATGCGGTCTACCACACTTAATTCATAATCGATACGTTCAAGAATTTCTGGCGATAAGAGCTTGCGGCATTCTTCGACCGACCAATCCTGTACCTCTTCCTGAGTCTTTCCACCATAACGAAAAGCCAGGCCACGAAAAACTAACTTATCAAGATAAGTTTTATCAGTTTCACCTTCCGGCACAGGAAACTTCGGAATCAGGATGCGACCGAGCTTCATGTCGACGTCACAACGTTCGGCGATCTTGCGAGAGTTTTTAATGGCGTCAGGATAATCTTTACCCCAACGGTCAATAATTTCCTGTGGTGGAATGACGTGAAGTTGAAAATCCTTCAAGGTCATACGATTTTGGTCGGAAAGATTGGCGGCCGTACCGATACAGAGGAGAATTTCATGAGCATCCTGGTCTTCGTGTTTCAGATAATGCCCGTCACAGGTCACGACCAATGGTAAACCAGTTTCCTTGGCGATTTGTTGTAAGCCTCGATTAATACGATCTTGGACTTCCCAGTGAGTCGGTGACTCTGGGTGACCGTGGTCTTGCATCTCAAGATAGAAGCGGTCTTTATAAACTTCTTTATACCAATCAACTAATTTTCTGGCGCCATCCATGTCGCCATTTTTGAGACGCACGGAAATTTCGGAGCTCGCGCAGCCCGAGAGACAAATAATTCCCTCGTTATATTTTTCCATGATTTCATGATCGATACGAGGTTTGTAATATTTACCGTTAATTTCTGCTTCGGTGGCGAGACGACAGAGGTTTTCAAACCCCTGATCATTCATAGCGAGCAATGTGATGTGATAACGCACCTTATCATGTGCGGGATCCTTATCGGTGCGATTTCTAGCCGCCACATAGGCTTCGAGACCGAGAATCGGTTTAATACCAGCAGATTGCCCCTCCTTATAGAGTTCAATCAAGCTCGACATGGTGCCGTGATCAGTAACTGCCACGGCTTGCATGCCGGTTTCTTTGACATACTTAATGAGATCTGGCACCTTGGTCAGACCATCAAGAAGTGAGTAATGCGTATGGTTATGCAAATGCACAAAATCCGCCGGAGACAAGATGTGTTCCGGTGAATCTATTTCTTCGCAAAACTTCAAAAAATCGTCGTTATTTGCCTCGGTAGATGGAGAGGCCTCTGCGGGCGCCGACATTTACTCCTCAGTATCGTCGGTTAATTCTTCAGAAACTGCGTCTTCGACAGGCTCTACAACCTCGTCTTCAATCTCAGCAGCTTTCTTTGCAAATTTTTGCTTAAATTTTCCAAAATTAGTTTTCTGTTCGTGATAAATCTTGCCTAGATTCTCTTTTTGATCGCGGTAGATTTTGCCACCTTTAGCCTTGATTTCAGCGCGAGTTTCTTTGCCAGACTTTGGAGCAGAAAGAACCCCAGCAATCGCACCAAGAGCCATACCAAATATAGTACCGAGAACAAAATGACCAGTAGATTTTTTCATATTCCTCCTTTTTGTTAGTATATTTATATTATATTACTTTGTAGATTTTTTTGCAGTAGTCTTTTTGGTCGAAGTACGAGGCTTAGATGGATTAATAAAACTCATCAGCTTCTTAGTCAGAATATCCTTCACTAAACTTTTCGCAAGAGGTCCGACCGAGGTCATGTCCTTAATATTATCTGCCACGTCATCGGCTTTTTCGGCGATAGATTGACCAGTCTGGACCATGATTTCAATCTCAGAGAGTAGGTGAATGAATTTAACCAAGAAAATAATTCCGACCACCAGAAAGACTAACAAAGTCATTGATAAAATCGCTACTAAAATCCATTCTGCTGTATTCATATAAACCTTTCTGGTAACTATTTTAGCATAAGTTCGATGAAATAAAAAATATAACTGGAGCTGCCAGTTATATTTTTTTAGCCAAGCGGATTACGGGTTATACTGTAATCTTCACGGATGGCATTTTACTTTGAGATGAAATTTAGATTTCGCGAATAAATTTCTTGATATCTTCACCAAAATCTTCATACATGAAGTTATAGGCCAGTGAAGCAAGGGCGTAATTCTTTGGATCACCAGTGGTCATCCAGCGACCTTTAGTTTTTTCGACATAAACATTGCCAGTTTCGGCCATCTTAGTAATCGCATCGACGGTCCAGAGTTCGTTGTCGAGACCAATATTCTTTGGATCAAGATGTTCGAAAACTTCTGGGGTCAAGAGATAGCGACCATAGGAGGTGAGATTAGATGGAGCCTGTTCAATAGCTGGTTTTTCGATGATATTTTCGAGAGTTTGAAGTTCTGCGTCACGAAGCTTGATGATGCCATACTTATTTAAGACTTCGCGTGGCATTTCTTGAGAAATAATGATTGCCTTAGCATCTTCATGCTTCTTGTATGATTCGATTAAGGTCTTAATGTCGGAATTACCGAAAACTACATCGTCAGAATAAGCTACGACAAAAGCCTCATCATCACGAATGTAAGGACGTGCGGAAGCGATTGGCGAACCATTACCATATGGATAGCTTTGATCTTGTTCAATGACGGTGATTTTTGGAAAATCAAGAACGCGCTGCACTGGTGCGTAACGATCAAGTTTGCCCTGAGAAGCAAGCTGCTTGCGGATACGGTTGACGGAATTATTAAAGTAATCCTCGTAGATACCTTTACCTTCTGGGGTAGCAACAATGATAATTTCTTTGATGCCGGCGTCCACACATTCTTCAACTACGAGTTGCATAATTGGGCGATTGCCAAGTGGGAGCATGGCCTTAGGTACGGTTTTAGTAATTGGTAGATAGCGGCTAGCAAAGCCAGCGTCAGTAATAACAGCCTTGGTAGGTAACTTATATTTCATAATTTCTCCTTGAGTCTTAATTATACAAGATTGACACGTATTAGTCAAAGATTACAGGGGCCGATTAGGCTTAATAAATACAAAAATAGGGCACTCGGCCCTATTTCAAATTGACTTTATTTTTTAGAAATTTTCTTGGCAGTTGGTTTTTTGGTTTTCTTAGTAGCGGCTTTTTTAACCAACTTATGTGCAGTTTTTTCACCAAGGTTCTTTGACTTATAGACACGATCTGGTTTTACAGAAAGTTCTTTAATGGCGGCAATTTTCTTAGCATTCTTAGCGTGTCTCTCGCGACTTTCAATACGTTTTTCGCGAAGATCAGTTTCATAATCGTGTTTTTGTTCTTTATTATGGATGGCATAAATTAGGTTCGAAACACCGAAAACCACCATATAGGAACCAAAGTATTTAATAAATGGCAGATTGCCGAGATGGCCAGCGTTCACGACCACGATACCGATAATACAACCCGAAACACCGGTGAGAACCCAAATGAAACGGTCAGTCAGATCATCGACGGAACCCAGACCAATGAAGATTTCGAGAATACCGCGGGTAATAGTATAAAGACCAATGATGGCGAGATGCATGATGGCGTTCTGATCCTTAGCAAAGAGCAGGGCGAAAGCGGCGGCAAGTTCGAGAATTGCCATGAGCAGTGAAAGACCCCAAGTTTCTTTCAAATGCGTGCGAGTGAGGAGATTTAGCATTTCGATAATACCGAGACCGAGTAAGACCGTACCTGCGATAACGATGATCGCTTCGAAGCTATTTAGATTTGTAAAAAGTGCGTACCAGCCAAAAAGAAGCGCCAATACACCCTGCAATGCGAATACTAGCCAGTGGCTATCAATATATTTTCGCTTGATTGACATATAATTTTCCTTGTTAATTCTTATGTTTATTTTAGCATAAAAAGAAAAATAATGCAGAGCTTACTGAAATATCACAAAAAACCTCGAATTCATTTTTATAAATTCGAGGGGTGTTTAATCAACCTTAAAAATTTAGACGTGGCGCACTTTGCGACGCAGAGTTTCGATAGGAAGAGTCTTAGTGTAGTAAGAGATTTTATCTAAAACAAGATCTCTAGCTTCGAGGTATTTCAATTCTTCTACACCAAAACCACGTTTAAAGACTGAGACACCATAGAAGCGATGCTTAGTGTCGTTTTCATCGACAATACCCCAGAAGTTGTAACGCTTAATGCCGCGCTTTCTGGCGTCGCGCATGGCTTCCATATGGAGAAGAGGGGCACCGGAATACTTAGTGCCGAGTTCTGAAGATACACCGTAATGATAAGAGGCTTCATTGCCGTAGAAAATCATGAAGTTTTCTGCAAGGATTTCACCATTGAGCTTGGCGATATAAAGTACAGCCTCGTCATTTTTGGCAAATGCAGCAAACTGCTTGGTAAGAAAGTCCTCTGAAAAGGCATAAAAATCGTGGCGTTTAGCGGTTTGCAATTCAATTTGATAAAAATCATGAATCGCTTTCGGGTCGGAAGTTTTCTCGATGGTGATTTGATTTTTCTCCGCTTTACGTAACGCACGGCGCAGACGCTGACGCATGTTTTTAAGAATTTCTTCTTCGGAATTTTCTAGATTAAGGACGCCGGCAAACTCCACCGAAAGATACATCGGGGCCTTGCGGAAGCCAAGTTGCTGAAAAATCTGCGCGTTCGCTGAATTATTTTCGAGCTGTGGGCGCACACGAACAAAAGTACATTTTAGTTTTTTCGCTTGTAATTTCATGTCACTAAAAATCAGGTTTTTGATTTCTTGATTAGTCCAATCAAAAATTGGTCCACCAGCTACGGCAAGATGACGACCACGCTTGGCGGGTTCGACCTCACCAGCATAAACGCCGACGAGCTGGTCATTTTCATCATAAACTCCACGGCGCACAATATCAAAACCGCGTGACTGATAAAATTCGTAAAAATCCCAGGACTGCAAAAAGTTAGCATCCTGATGCGTGGTAACGAATTTATCCCATTCGGTTTGATTTTCGACAGTTTTGACGGTGTATTTCATGGTTTCCTTTTTAATTTATAGATGACGTTTTTTGCGACGAGCGTCTTCGACTAGACGAATCAGACCGTAGTGAAGTTTTTTAACTGGAAGGTCATGAGCATGGAGATAATCAAATTTTTCACCACCAAAGCCAGTCTTGAAGGTAGTAACACCGGCGAATTTATGATTTTTTTGGCCGGCAGGAGCAATTCCCCAGAGATTATAACGAATTTTGCCTTGCTTTTTTAGGTCTCTCATTACATACCATTGAAGTGCATAGGCGCCTGGGAATTTATAATTTAATTCAGTGGAAGCCGCCTCAAAGTAGTCACCTTCTAGAGCATCAGTTAAAACTAAGCCGTAAGCTACTGGTTTGCCATCGAGGGTGGCGCGGTAAATCTGAAGATCAGAGCCGAAAGCCTTAGCGTAGGCATTGAGATCCTTGCGACGTGGCGGAATAAAGCCTTGACGTTTGGCAGTTTCAACCTGAATCTGATGAAACTCACGGAGAATTCCAGGGTCGTTAGATTTTTTCACCTTGAAATTCAGTTTCTCTGAGCGACGCACCTCGTAGCGAGTTTGACGACGCATATTTTTCAAAAGATCCTCTTCAGATTGAGTGAGATCGACAAAGACGGTATTTTCAGCATGAAGAAAATAGGAAGCGGAAAGTGACGGAATTGATTCGATGAGTGCACGATTTTCTGAGGTCTCCTCGAGATTTGGACGAAAACGCACGAAGACGCAATTATTTTGCTTGGCATAGCGGTAAATCTCAGCCATAGCCAGCTCCAATTCATCACGATTAGCATAATCCAGAATCGGTCCGCACGGAATCTCCAGAAAACGGCCACGCTTAGCGTCTTTTATGATGGCAAGACAATAAGATTTTTCGCTAAACATCAGAAAGATTGGTTTATGACCAATAGATTTATTGACTTCATACCACTGTTTGGACTGCAAGAAATTAGTGTGAGAGGCGGCGTGGCGAAGTGTATCGATGTGTTCTATTTCAGTTTCGGAAAGAGATTTTTTAGTAGTGAAAGGAGCGATTTTTTCGCCTTGAGGACTTATCTCGTATTGATTAATTAGATGCCTTGCTTCGGCAAGCTCAAAAATCGTCAACCAATTCGGCAGATTAATCAGATGTTCAGCAGCGAAAACCGCGTTCGGGCAAACTTTTTCATTAAAATTAGCTCGGGTATAGTATCTCTCTGGTGAAACTGGCGAACTATACCAAATATCATCCATGATGAATCCGGAAGCTGTGAGTTTTTCTAATAGTTCTTCCCGATTCTCTACAAAGTAGAAACGGCGAAGTGGGGCGCGATGTTTAATCTTCTTTAGATCTCTCAGAGCCAGTTTAGCCTGCCAATGGGTGAGGCGAATAGAACTATCTAGCCTGGCATCAGCGGATTTCTGGATTTGATGAGTCTTCAATAAAAACGCGGTATAGAGGCGACCAAAATTAAGGCGACCAAGCTGCAAATGGAAAAGACCACGGGTGATTGCACCAAAAAGCGGATATAGACGGGTACGAAAACGATCAGCAAAGCTTGGTAGATTTGTCGGGATGGTAAAAGATTTTTTGCGTTTATCAGTTTTACGAAGGAATAATAATCCACCAGAAATCAGATCGAGGGATTTACCTTTACCAAAACTCATAATCACTACATCACCGACCATGCCAGCTTCACGGCCATCCGGATAATCCATCCCAACACAATGTGCAAGATCTTCGATTAGCGCGAGGTTATATTTTTTTGTGACAGATTCGATATTCGCTATGTCACAGGTATAAGCCAAATTATTCTGTACGATCACGGCCTTAATTTCTGGATTTTTCGCGCAGGCTTTTTCGAGAGCCTTAGAATCAAAATGCAGATTTTTGAGATTAACATCAAGGTAAACTGGCTCACAGCCAGCACTTCGCACCGCTTCCACGACTGCAAAGCAAGTCAGCGCGGTAATCGCAACTTTATCTCCTGGTTTAATGAAATATTTTAAGGCTTCAGAAAGTGCAGTACGTCCCGAACCATAAAGCGCGACATTTTCTGCTTCTACCTGATAGCGTTCTGCAATATACGATTTTAATTTTTCCGAATCTTTTTTGAAACCAAAGGTAAATAATTGTCTGAGGGTTTTCTTCAAACCAAATTGGCTAGCGTGCGCAATAAATTTCATTAGGCTAATACCTCATTAATGGCCTTAGCGAGACCTTTTGGATCATCGATATATGGAGCATGGCGCCATTTATCAGAGGAATAGAAAGTACTACCAGAAATCAGCTCATGAAGCTTTTTACCTTGGCGAAGCGGAGTAATTTGATCATTTTCACCCCAAAGAATCGAAGTTTTTACCTTAATGCGTGACGGATCGAGATTTTTATCAGATTCATGCATGTTTGCTAAGGTTTTTTTCATATTTTCCGGCGCATGAGCATAATCAGAAGCGCCGACTAGTTTATGGAAAACTTTGCGCAAAATCGGCACTCGCTTAAAGATACCAAAAGCCTTACTGAGTCCGCGCAAAAGATCACGCTTCAAGGATTTTTCATAAACACCCGCACTATCGAGAAGAATCAAATGTTGAAGTTTTTTCGGATGCTTGATAGTGAGATTCATTAAGATGCGTCCACCATTACTATGGCCGAGCACTACAGTATCGTCCGGAAGTTCACGCTTAGCCCAGCGCACATAATCGTTAATGGTCCAGACTTTTTGGCTTTGCTCGGTCAAGCCTGGGACGTGCAACATTTTAACTTCAATCTGATATTTATCGCGAAGAATCTCGATAGTTTTGGTCCATGGTTCCACAGTGTAGGTCCAGCCATGAATAATATATAAAGTTTTCATTAGTTAAGTCCCCTTTTTTCACGACGCTTCTCTGCGGCTTTTTCGCGGCGCGGCAGACGTTCGGCGTCTTTTGAATTTAATAATAATTTTTCGATAATCCATTCGAGATATTGACTACCCTTAAAGAGGATGGTTTCGCCATTTTTAGCGTTTTGCTGAATGAATTCGAGGGCCTGCTTGGGATCATCAAAGGCATCAACCTTAATCCCCTGCTTCTGAAGGATTGGATAGGTGTATGCGCGAGTACGCCGACCGATTAAAATTACTTGTTTAGGCTCAGACGCAATAATTGCATCGGCAAGTTTTTCATGCTCGTGTTGCTCGATACTGCCTTGCTCGACCATATCCCCGATTACCAGCCATTTATGCTGAGTGCGCATTGAGCGGTACATTTTAAGGATCGATTCCATAGAGATGAGATGGGCATTATAGCTACTATCGATAATTTTTAGATTATTGATACCTCTAAGGAAAGTATTACGTCCAGGAGCTTCACGCATATCAGAAAAGTCACTCGGGATTTGGATGTGAAGATACTCACAAAGCTTGGATAACATGGATAATTGAATCGCCAAATCTCGTTGCATCGGATTTTTAAAGGTAATAGTGAATTCATTCAGCTTTGGTTGGCTGGAGAAATTCATAACAAACTCAGTCTTATTTGGATAGACAGTATAATTCAATAATTCACTCTTGCTACATTTAATAACTTCAGCCTTAGTCTTGCCTTTGGCGACAATTTTATCAATAGCACGATTCATCAAGTCAACATCTTTATCGATGAGAATTAATTTTTGAGTATTTTCTGGTAAGGTAGCAAATTCATGCGTAATGGCTTTTTCGAGATTTGGGAAGATGCCAGCTTCGACCTGCTTTTCGAATTGCACAGCGTGTGAAAGGCCAAGAGAAACCCAGATCGTGACTTCTGGTTTTAGCCATTTAGCGAGAAATTCTGCCTCGTGCGGACGTTCACCGTCGATTTCGACAATATAAAACTTTTCACGATGGGTGTAAAAAAACGATTTAAATGGCACACCGATGATTAAGCTAAGCCAGCGCCACTTGCTGCCACGCACACCGTCCATATCAACAATATCAAAGACTACACCAAAGGCAGAATTAGCATTAAAGGAATAATGTGCCTTGGTTTTCAGGGTGGATTCGACCAAGTTCAGCATGGTAGTCTTACCCACTGAACCGGTAATGGCAATCACCCGAGGCTTCCAGCGTCTAAGCGAGATGTTAGCAAAAAAACGAAAATAATTCGCAGCTAAAAAATAAAATTTCTTTTTAAGTCTCATTACGAGCGTCATATATTTATTTTAGCATATACTGTTAATTTTTTATATTTTGGAAGAAGCGGGCGGCGCGTTCAGTGGTGGGATGATTCATTACTTGATGCGGTTCACCATCTTCAATAATTTTCCCCTTATCAAGAAAGATAAGGCGGGTGCCAACCTCTCTAGCAAAACTCATCTCATGAGTCACGATGACCATGGTGCGACTGTGGTCTTTGGCAAGATTTTTAATCACCTCGAGTACTTCGCCAACCATTTCCGGATCAAGTGCAGAGGTCGGCTCATCAAACAAAATTACTTCTGGGTGCATGGCTAAAGCGCGAGCGATAGCGACACGCTGTTTCTGACCACCAGAAAGATTCTTCGGATAATCATAAGCTTTATTTCCTAAACCAACCCGTTTCAGTAGCTCTATGGCTTCTTTTTCCGCCTGTTTATTTGATAGATGTAGGACTTTTCTGGGAGCGAGCTTGATGTTTTCTATGATATTAAGATTTTCAAAAAGATTAAAACTTTGAAAAACCATACCAACTTTAGCACGAAGTTTATTAAGATTGGTTTTGGGATTGGTAATCTCCTGTCCATCGATAAAAATTTGGCCCTTATCTGGAACATTTAGCAAGTTTAAGCAGCGCAAGAAAGTGGATTTCCCAGAACCGGAAGAGCCAATCAAAACTACGGTTTCGCCATCTTGGATTTCGAGATCGATACCACGGAGAACTTTTTGATTTTCGAAACTTTTTTCAAGCTTCTTTACGACAATAGACATCTTAAGCTAACCTCTTTTCCACTTTTGACATAATTCTAGTAAAGATCAGAGTAATCACCAGGTAGATAATCGCGGCAGCTACCAGAGATTCAAAAGCTGTGGCAGTGAGAGAACGAATGTCGTCGGCGCCACGCATAATATCGCCGAGGCCAATCCACCCCACGATAGAAGTCTCCTTAAAAAGTGAAATGCCCTCACCGATTAGACTGGGCAAGGAATTTTTTAGCGCCTGTGGCATTACAATATAGAGTTGAGTGTAAAATTCCGAAAGACCGAGAGACCTGGCGGCTTCCTTTTGACCACTAGAAACACTTTCAATACCACCACGGATGATTTCCGAAATATAAGCACCACTATTGAGCGAAAAAGCTACGGCAGCGACGATAATTTTCGGCATAGTACGATATTCGGCAAAAATCACGTAATACATAATTAAGAGCTGCACTAAGAGTGGCGTGCCGCGGATAATCGTGACATAAAGATTGGCAATTTTTTGACAAAATTTAACACTAGAAGTGCGAAGCATTGATATCAAAACACCGAGAAGAAAACCAAAAAAGAGTGCCAAAATAGTTAAGACTATGGTAACTTCAAGTCCGTGCCAAAAATAAATCCAACGCCCGTTACCAAATATCACTTCCAAAAATTTCATCTGCTCTCTCCAAAATATTTCCTCAATAAAGCATCCATTCGGCCGTCCTCTTTCATGCGATTAATTGTTTGATCAACTTTTTCTTTGAGAGAATGGTTAGATTTTTTCATGGCAATAGCATAAGATTCATTACCGATAGCGGAACCAAGAATTTTTAGGCCAGGAAATGCCACAATATATTGATTAGCTGGCGCGTCATCCAAAATCACGGCATCGACTCGACCAGAAGCCAGCTCCTGTAAAACATTCGGCGCGGCTGGGAACTGAATGACTTTGGCGCCTTTAATTTCGGAAGCCAAGATATCCCCGGTGGTGCCGAGTTGAACGCCGATTTTCTTACCGATGAGGCCAGATTTATTAAAAATCTTACTATCTTCTGGGACAATAATGCGCTGGGTGGCCTGATAATACGGCTCCGAAAATAGAGCATTCTTCGCACGTTCTTCGGTGACTGACATGCCAGCCACGGCAATGTCAATGCGACCACCTTCGAGCGCCGGAAGAAGTCCATCAAAAGACATATCCTCGATTTTTAGCTCAGCACCGAGATCTTTCGCAATTTCGCGCGCGAGATCCACATCAAAACCGACCACTTGACCACCTTCTTTATATTCAAAGGGTTTAAAAGTGGCGTTCGTACCCATGACGAGTATTGAAGCGTCATGGGAAACTACGGTTTCGCGTTTTAAAATATCGAAAAACATCCAGAAAAAAGCCGCAACGCACCCTGTGAGAATAAGAAGATTTTTGATAATTCGGACAGGATTTCGTTTCGGATTATGCATAGTTTAAGTATAAGGTGTTTAGCCTGATATTACAAGAATTTGAAGATAAATCTCGTCAGTCTATTCGTAATCTAAATTTATTTTTTATATTTAGACTTTAAATCTGAGTAAAATACCCTGGCGCACCTGGACGATCAATGCGAAGACATTTTAACTGTTCTCCAGTTGGAATATAACAACTTGAACCGTTGCTGGTCTTAATTAGCCTACGTCCACCAAAAGCCTCTAATCTTAAATTAGGTGCACTTGATAAATTAAAATCGTTTTTAACATAAATACGAGTCAGACTATCTCTAGTGTAGCGCCCGAGATAAAACATCTCATTGAATTTAGTAACATTTCGGGTATCAAAATTTGTTAAATATAACGTCGTCAAATATTCTGTGCCCGCAAACATAGTACTCATATCAGTTACATTTTGAGTGTTAAAGCTAGAGAGATCGAGGTTCGGGATCCTAGTACCATAGAACATTCCTGACATATTAACGGCGCTCTGCGTTTCAAAGCCTGCCGTATTTAATGAAGTAATCGCTGCGTTCCAAAACATGTTTTTGAAATTTGTCACCTTGCCAGTGTTAAACCTTGAGGCTATTACAGTCTGTAAATTAGGAAGCTGGAAAAACATACTATTCATATCAGTGACGTTTTGAAAATCAAAACTACTTAAGTTAATAGTGGGTAGGCTAGTAGCACCATAAAACATTTCACTCATATCGGTAACTTTTGAAGTATTAAAACTCGAAATATTTATATCAGTAAATCTACTAGAATCCTTAAACATACCCTTCATATTAACTACATTGGCCGTATTAAAATTACTTAGATTCAAAGTAATAGTATCTCTTCTCATAAGTGCTCTTATCCCACTAAACATTTCGCTCATATCCTGCACCTTGTGAGTATCAAATCTTGAAACATCGATTGGATTTAAGTATGAGGCGTCTTTAAACATGCCCTTCATACTGATCACCTCACTGGTATCAATATTTGAAAAATCTGCACTATAAATACCCGAGAATGAGCTAAACATATAACTACTATCTGGGTTAGCGTAAATTTTAGCAGCGTCTGAGCCGTAGCATATTCCTTTATCACCCCAACTCCAATCTGGCCAAATGTAAACACCAAAATCTGATTCTACTGGGTCCGCAACATTATAATGCGGCTGTTGCTTTATACCCTCCGTAACGGTACATCGCCTAAATGCATTTGCGCGACTGCCACTATTTACTCTGGCTATAGCTTGGTTAATTTCTGGGCCAGGCTTAAAGACGGCTCGCCTGTCAATCGGATTAGTTACTACGGAAAAAATTAGACGATTAGTATAGCTACCATTTTCAAGATTACTTGCAAGTTTCATGCCGATATTCAAATCTGTAATGCTAACACCATTGGTGGCTTCGGTGGTTTGACGGAAACTAGCGGGTGCAGCAAGCGCTGGAATAGGATTATAATTTGGCGCAGAGGCTAGACGATAACCCCAAGTATTATTTGGAAGATTAGCGAGAGAACTAGGCGTAGAGATTGAATCAATTTTAGCGAGCATCGCAGATGTATTGTTTACCAAGGCGGTATTATTTGATTCGGAACTTATGGTAGCTGTATAACCAGTACGGTTATTAGTATTGACAGTCAAGCGCAATGGAAACTCAGTAGTTTTATTGGCGGAATTAATCACCTGGTTACCATTGATAGTTACGTTGGCGTTATTAATGGCTGCAGAGAGAGTTGGAGTTGGGGCGGCAAAACATCCGACGCACCGAATTGGTTACCTAGAATAGTGAGCGTAAAAACGACAGCAGCAAGATTAAAGCCATTTTTGACCCACATAAATATTTTGGATTGATGATAGAGATTTTTCATAGTTTTTATATGACCGTGTGATTTGTCATTTCCTATTTTAGCATAAGCAAAATAAAAATCCAAATACGAAATTTGGATTTTTAACTGTGAGTGTATTTAGAAGAATTTCGATGCGGAACTACGGTTTAGTAGTGAAATAGCCTGGTGCGCCTGGCCGATCGATACGAAGCCAAGTCTTATCAGCGGTAGCTGGGTCGGTTTCGTGAGCGCCGTTACCACCACGTAGGCTCGTACGACCATTAAAGAGATTTTCGGCCTGAGCAGAAGTGTCGACCACAAAGCCCGTCGAAGCATAAATGGTAGTTAAGGCATCGCCGGTCGGACAAGCACTAGTTGTGCCACCGCTATTAGTGAGACTAAAGAGATTACTGAAATTTCTCACGTTGGAAGTATTAAGCATGGAAAGATCGAGACTGGCAACTTTACAAGTATTAGCAAACATACCTGCGAGAGTAGTGGCGTTTTCCAGGGTAAAATTGTTACCCAGCTTGATTTCGGTAGCAGCTTGAAGATTATTGAAGAGATTAGATGCATCTGTCACCTGCTTAGTATTAAAATTCGAAAGGTCAAGCGAAGCGAGCTCGGTCATACCAGAGAACATATTACGCATATTAGCAACACGAGTGGTGTCAAAATTTGCGAGATTCAAGTTTTGGACTTTTTCGGTGCCATCAAACATGCTTGCCATATTTACGACATTGCTGGTATCAAATTTCGCCAAATCGAGATCTTGAACATGAGTGAAATTCTTGAACATGTTAGAAGAATCTGGCGCGAGGAAGATTTTTTCGGTTTCGGCATAATAATAAACAGTTTTATCGGCTTCCTTATACCAAGCTTTGATGGTATAATCGGAATTCACATTGTCTTGAATTTCGATAGGCTTATCACCGGCAGTAGGAGCGGTGGCACTACGGCGAAAATGCTCAATCATTTCTTGGCCGTGACCAAAGAAGTTTGAGGAACTACGTTTACCAAGATAAGTAATGGCCTTATTGAAAACTTCGCCCTTATCCATAATGGCTTCTTTTTGATAAGTATTCGCCACTACGGAAACCACAAGCTGGTTAATATAATCGCCAGGACGCAAATCATCGCCGAGATTAATGCCGAGATTGAGAATAGTTTTTTGATTTGTGACTTCTTTTTCGGAACTATTTGCAACGGTAGCTGGATGACTAAGACTTGGAATTGGACTGTAGCTGGTAGCGGTAGATAATTTATAACCCCAAGTATTGGCGGTAAAATTATTTAGTGATTGGTTCCCCGTAATCGACTCAATCTTATCTGGTTTGGCTGGGTCAGAATTATTCAAGGCAGTATTATCGGTCTTGGAATTAACCACTACCTTGTAGCCAGATTTATTTTTGGCGCTAACGCCAATGTTTAGATTCATTTCCCTCTTGACAGTGGGATTATCAAGCAAAAGATCACCATCAACTTGAGTTTTTACATTATCAACATAGGCCGAAAGACTGGACTGGTAGAGGGCAGAAGTGTTTTTAGTGTTAAGCCAGGCAGCTGCGACCAAAGTCAAAGCAAGGCCCGAGCTAAGCTTCAAAAATTTATGATTCACAATATTTTCCCTAATTCGTTTTATACTACATTTAGTTTAGCATAACTAGAATGGAAGAAAAGTCTTGAAAAATTTGGAAAATGGTATTTGTGACTAAAGATGGTCGATTACACAAAAATATCGACCAGCTCTTAACCAAGTTAAATCAGATACTGGAACTTGTCCGGAAGGACCACACCCTTGGTAATTTGTACGGCCTGCAAACATACCTTCGTAACTTACCACGCTTTCCGTATTCCAAATATCAGCCCCTGTTGCCCAATATTGGCCCATCGAAAAAATCTTCACCTTATTTTCTTGATCAGTAGCAAACATGTAGTCTAGTTTTTTTACTTTCTTTGTTTTATATCCAAAAGCATCATCTAAATATACTATATTTGACCCATTAACGCCAAAGAACATATAACTTAAATCTTCTGCATTAGTTAAATTTAATCTACTTGCAGCTGTAATATCCCAAAGCTGTCTAGACCTAGCAAACATTCCCGACATATCCACTACATTTTCCGTATCAAAGAATCTCGGCCAATCATAACCAGTGGGTATTTTCTCCAAGCCAGTATCCGCAAACATTTCATGCATATTAGTGACTTTTTCCGTCTTAAATATATATTTTCCGAAATTTATGGTTTTGAGTTTCGGGTTTTTCGAAAACATATTGGCGGTAGTGGTAGCAAAAGAAGCATTAAGCTGAGTAGTGTCGATAGATTCTAGATTAGAAAAACCATCGAACATCTTTTCACTATTTTCATTCAAATAGGCAAAGCTTGCAGAAGTCCAATAATAAACAGTCTTCTCTGATTGGTCGTACCAAATCTTAAATTCACCCTTCACATCGGCATTGGTTGCGATATTTTTCACATTTTTGCCTTCCGGTATAGTATTAGAAGATTTTATATGGACTACATTCTCCTCGCCACCAGCTATCTCCTTGATATCCTTATTAAATTCGATACCCGATGACAGATTAGCGATTTGATTGGATACTACCGAATAAACAATGGTATTTTTATAATTAGCGGGCTTAATATTCTCATTCAATTTAATCGCATAGTAAGTCTTTACTATTCTACTGTCTTGACCTTTTGTATTTGCAATAAGCTTTGGATGATGTTTATCTGGAATTGGTTGATAATTCGTACCATCAGTGCTGAGACCCCAGCTATTTTCTTGAAAATTATCTAGTGTTAAGTTTTCGGAGATAGATTTAATTTCATCATTAACGAATTTTTCCTCATTGACAAGTGATGTGGTATCGTTTTTTTGCATGAATTGAGACCGTGAAACCACTGTCTTCTGCGCCCTGAACATATAATCCAGCTGGCATCTGAATTGATTTCGAATCTGAATCTAGAATGTCTCTGCCGTCCGCACTAGTATTAGTATTCCAGGTAAAAAATGCAGACAGTTCACTGGCGTGAGTATTATCAGTGTTTAAAACAACGCCAGATAAACTCATCACAAACAACAAAATAGCATACTTTAAAATGTGTTTATTTTTACTAAAAAATAGCATGAAACCTTCCTCTCCTTTTAACTAAGTTTAGCATAAGTGTAATAAAAGAGAAGACTTGAAATTTTTATTAATCATTATTCTTCATATTTTTCAGCTTGAAATTCAGCGTCAATCATCCAATGACCACGGAGGCGAAAGGCTGGAATGGTGTCACGAATCGCCTTGTTGGTGGCTGATTGAACGCTCATTTGATTTTGCTTCGCCCAGTCGGAGACGGAGATAATTTTCGGCGCAGTGAGACGAGTGATGCGGCGATAGAGAGCCTCAATGAGAAGTTTAGCAAAAAATTCTGATAATTGATCGAGTTTGTTGAGTTTTGAATATTCTTCTAGAGCTGGATAATATTCCTCATTTTTCGATTTATTAGGAATCAAAATAGGCGGCAGATTAAGTAGGTCTAATTGTTCATTAATTAGAAGTCGACCGATTCGACCATTACCATCGATGAACGGATGAATATTTTCAAATTCGGCATGAAAATAGACGATTTTATCGAGAAAATATTGGTCGTCTGGCGCGTTATATTTTTCAACTAAATCCAACATAAAACCGTGGACGAACTTAGGATTCGCACCGAGATGACTACCTACACGCACCCATTCCTTATTGGTACGAAATCGGCCGGCAGCATCGTCACGAATATTTTGCATCAAAATACTATGAAGCTGAAGAATCAGTGAAACAGTAATTTCGGTTTCCGGATTATCCAGAAGAAACTTCATAGCTTTCGCTAAATTAGTAGCCTCGAAAATCTCACGGATTTGATGGTCGGTACGAATTTGGTGTCGAATCAGAATATCCTCCGTATCCTCGAGGGTAAGAGTGGAATTTTCAATGGCATTAGAGTTATAAACCATCTCCGGAAGCTCAACAAGACTTAGCTCCCTAATTCCGGAAGCATAATTTGGCACCAAATCATGGTAACGTTCAATTAGAAAATCGAGTTTTTGCCGAAGAGAGTTACTAATCATAACCCTATTATAACAAAAACGTTTAAAATTGTCATTTTCGATGATTTTAAACGGTTATGGTTTCTGAGTGAAGTAGCCCTTGGCGCCTGGACGGTCGATACGAAGCCAAGTTTTGTCGGCAGAAGCAGGATTTACAAGGAAAGAGCCATTGCCACCACGTAGTTTGACCTGATTTTGAAATACATTATTAAATTCAGTGCCAGCAGAAATATTAAAATCTTGACTGACGTAAATTTTTTCCAATTTTGTTTCGAGCGGGCGCGAGGAAGCAAACATGTTGCTAAATTTATTCACCTTCGCAGTATTAAAATTGCTCAAATCAAGTTCGGTAAGACTATTCGTATCTGTAAACATACCACGCATATCTGTCACACTAGCCGTAGAAAAACGTCCGCCGAGATTGATTGAGGATAAAGCCGCCATACCGGAAAAAATATCTTGCATATTATGGACCTTACTAGTGTCAAGATGACTGAAGTCAAGATTTTTGAGCTTACTAGTACTATAAAACATACGATACATGGATTCTACTTTGCTGGTATCGAAGGACGAAATGTTGAGATTTTTTAACTCAAACATATAGCTAAACATGGATGCCATATTTGTCACATTCCTGGTATCAAACTGCGAAAGATCCAGACTTACGAGCTTGCGGTCATTAAAGAACATATTATACAAACTGTTTACCTTGGAAGTATTAAAATTGTGTCCAAGATTAAGATTGGCGAGATTCAGCATGCCGCTAAACATACTAGCCATACTGGTGGCCTCGCGAGTATCAAAGGTCGAGACGTCAAGCGAAGTGAGACTCGAGCAGGTATTAAACATATTAGTAAAATCGGTAACTTTCCTAGTATCAAAGCTCGAAAGGTCAATTTCCTGCAATAGATTACAGTTATTAAACATACTATTCATATTAATAACATTACTAGTCTGGAAATTAGGGCTTAAAATAATCTTCTTTACCTTATTCATGCCACTAAACATAGCACTAGTACTAATCACTTTTCGGGTATCAAAATTCGAGAGATCAAGCTCCTCCAGAAGGATGCAATTTGAAAACATGCTGGCCATATTTGTGACGTTTGAGGTCTTAAATTTGTCACTAATTTTAAAATCGGTCATTGAGCGGAGATTACCAAACATGGAGAGCATGTTGGTGACCTTAGAAGTATCAAAATTACGGATATCGAGGCTAGTGAGCTTGGTAGCGCCACCAAACATGGTTTGCATATTGGTAACCTTAGCCGTATCAAAACTCGAAACATTCAGACTGGTGAGATTACCACAATCCTTAAACATTTCCTGCATATTAACAACATTAGCAGTATTAAAATTCCCTAAATCTAGTGACATAATATTACTTGCACCACTAAACATATTGCCCATATCGGTAACTTTAGCAGTGTCAAAATGCGAGAGATCAAGATTTTGCAAAGAAGAATCACCCATAAACATACGAGAGAAGCTTTTAACATTTTTAGTTTTAAAACTAGAAATATTGAGATTTTTCAGGGATGACATATAGGCAAACATATTAATCATCGAGGTTACACGAGAAGTTTTAAAGGTAGAAAGATCAAGATTTACCACACTTCTGGCGTTATTAAACATAAAAGACATATCCCTCACGTAACGTGTATCGAGTCCAGACAAATCGATATCAGTAATATTAAGGATGTTATTAAAAATCTGACGTGAGTCGTCATTCATATAGACGCGGTCATTCTCGCAATAGTAATAAACTGTTTTATCTGCTGGATCAAACCAAGCTAAAATTTCATAGTTTGATTCATCAGAATCTTCAATATTAATAGTCTTCATGGCGGCAGATGGCGCCACTGGACTTCGTTTGAACCCCTTAATAGCATGCAAATTAGTACCAGCAAGCATTGCACTCCGAGCAATTTTCTGGTTTAAATCTGGTCCTCTTGTGAGCGTAGCATTGGTACCAGCATTATTATTCGAAATAACCGAAATCATGAGTGTGTTTTTATAACTACCGCTCAAAAGATTATTACCCAGATTCATGCCAATAGTAATATTTTTGACTTCATTGCCATCAGTTTTTTCTTCGGAGCTAAAAAGATTCGTCGGACTAGTGACTGAACCAATTGGGCGAAAATTAGTCTCATCCTCTATCTTGTATCCCCAGGTCCTGGCAGGAAAATTATTTAAAGTATCGGCATGAGGAATTGAGTTAATCTTATCAGTAACAGCAGAATTCGGACTAACGAGTGAAGTATTATTCGAATCAGTACTAACAATTACGCGGTAGCCACTTTTATCATTAGAATTGACAGTTAGTTTCGTGGTCGCTTCCTGAAGCTGTGGGCTCGCGGGATGATTATTACTACCATTAAATGTCACAGAAGATTGATTAAGAGCCGCAGACAAAGAAGGCGTAAAGAGAGCGTAAGTTTGGGGAGCAAAAATCAAGTTCAAGCTAAAAATTGAGGCCGTTAGGGTAAAAAAGCAGGCGAGACTTTTCAGCCATGAACGGGTGATTCGCAGTTTTTGATTTTTATCGCTCGTCATGTACGCTAATTTTAACATAAAGGTTATACTAAAACAAATCAAAAATCCCAATACAAGATTGGGATTTTCAAGTAATTTATGTTTTAATTACATTTTGATTTCTGCGTCGACGCCAGCTGGCAAAGACAAGTTTTGAAGTGCATCAATGGTCTTTGGGGTAGCATTGGTGATGTCGATGAGACGCTTGTGAATCTTCATTTCGAAAGCTTCACCACCGGTCTTGTAAACGTGAGGTGATTTCACCACAGTAAAAGTACTGCGCTTAGTTGGTAGTGGGACTGGGCCAGAAACGGCGGCACCAGTACGGATAGCGGTATCGACGATTTGCTTAGCGCTTTGGTCGATTACACGATGGTCGTAGGCTTTGAGGCGGATACGGATCTTCAAGCCTTCGTTTTTTGCGTCTGCCATGTTTTCCTTCTAATTCTATAACTTCAGATGCTTGATGCGTCAATGAGTTTTTAGAATTCAATTAATAATAGTAGATTTATTTTACGATAAAAACAGAGGTTCGTCAAGACAAAAAAATACCTCTCCCGAAGGAGAGGTATTTAGGTTGTTATAGATTATTTGATAATCTTGGTAACAACACCAGAACCGACAGTACGGCCACCTTCGCGGATAGCGAAACGGTCGTTGTTGTTCATAGCGATAGCTGAAAGAAGCTTGACCTGGAAGGTAACGGTGTCACCTGGCATGACGATTTCTTTGTCAGCTGGAAGTTCGACTTCACCGGTTACATCGGTAGTACGGAAGTAGAATTGTGGCTTGTAACCCTTTGAGAATGGGGTGTGGCGGCCGCCTTCTTCTTTCTTCAAGATGTAAACCTGAGCTTCGAATTCAGTGTGTGGGGTGATAGAACCTGGCTTAGCAATAACCTGACCACGTTCGATTTGTTCGCGTTCGATACCACGGAGCAAGAGACCGGCGTTATCACCAGCTTCACCTTCGTTAAGAGTCTTGTGGAAAGCCTCGATACCGGTAACGACAGACTTTTGAGTTGGCTTCAAACCAACGATTTCAACTTCGTCGTTCAATTTAACAACACCCTGTTCGATACGACCAGTAGCGACGGTACCACGACCCTTGATAGAGAAGACGTCTTCGATTGGCATCAAGAATGGTTTGTCAAGATCGTGTTCAGGGATATCAAAGTATTCATCCATAGCGTGGACGAGATCCATGATGCGGTCTTCCATTTCGGCGTCGCCTTCAAGAGCCTTAAGAGCAGAACCCTTGATGATTGGAGCGTTGTCACCATCGAAGCCGTACTTGTTCAAAAGTTCACGGACATCCATCTCAACGAGCTCAACGAGTTCTGGGTCAGCAAGATCCATCTTGTTGAGGAAGACGATGATTTTTGGTACGTTCACCTGGTGAGCAAGAAGTACGTGCTCACGAGTTTGTGGAAGTGGACCATCGTTAGCAGCAACTACGAGGATAGCACCATCGATTTGAGCAGCACCGGTAATCATGTTCTTGATGTAGTCGGCGTGGCCTGGCATATCTACGTGAGCGTAGTGACGCTTTTCTGATTCGTACTCTTGGTGAGAGGTAGCAATGGTAATACCACGAGCTTTTTCTTCTGGAGCGTTGTCGATCTGATCGTAAGCAACTGATTTGTTAACATCAGATGGGAGGCGCTTCGCAAGTACGGTGGTAATAGCAGCAGTAAGAGTAGTCTTACCGTGGTCAACGTGACCCATAGTACCAACGTTAATGTGTGGCTTGGAACGGTCGAAATTTGCCATTCTTTATTATTCTCCTTTAATATTATTCTCCTTGGCACTAATATTAACCAGCCAAGAAGCTAGATATATCTATATATTAATAGATTTTAAAGAATAAGTAAAGAGAGAATTCAGGAAAAAAGGCGCCAAATTGACGCCTTGACTGTTAGTTTTTCGATGTTGTAGTAAAATTTGCCCAGATGGGCTAGTGTGATTTTTTAATTTAAAGTTGCAGTTTTAATCTTTTGGCACGACTTTGACCAAATCATGGCGTTCACGATTCCACTCACAGCCACAGCCATAATCATCAAAATCCACTCCGTCGTCTGCGACTTTGGGGATTCTTTTTCTAGGCTTAATATCAAACTGAAAGTGATAACAGCCCTGGTCCATCTCTTCATCGATTCTGGCAATTCTCTCTGCCAGAAGTTTCTCACGTTGATGATAGATGATAAATATTAGTGCTGGAAGTAAGGTCAGCACAATCCAACCACAGATAAAGATATCAATCTGTAGAATCAGGATAATGCGAAAATAATTCAGCACCAGACAGAATAGACCCGCCAAAAAGCACGACAACGTAACTAGTATTGCAAACATACAATTTCCCCCTTTTCTAAAGAACTTACTGATTTTTCCATTTTTTTGAAAAACTAACCTGCATATTCTACCATATTTTGTGCTTTTTTGCCAGTAATTAATCCAATTATGTTAAAATTGACTTTTTTGTGAAAAAATTGTAGAATATGGTTAACTTTTAGGCCACTCTTACCCTACGCACATTAAAATGGAGGTGCATGATGAAGAAACAATTCCTGTTTTTGTCACTCGCTCTCGGCTTAGTTGCTTGTAACGCCCAGAGTAAAACCGTGGTTCCGGAGACTTCCGAAGTGGAAACTACCGCGAAGGCGGAAGTAAATCACGAAGAAGAGACCGACAACCCATACAAGATGGACGCTCAACTTACAGCAGCGGTGGATGCTCCCGAATTTGGTGGCGGCGAAGTAGCCGGCCCGATTAAGGATGCCACACTTGACGTATTAGAAGCTAGGCGAGCGGCCAGAAACGATTATGGATTAACACCGCTGAAGGATCCCGACCCAAGTAGGTTGCACCCAGGAACATTCCAAATGATTTCTGAATTTAATATCAGAGAAGTGGAAGACCTGAGAGACCGACTCGAGTCGCAATCCGGCAGCTACATCTCGGATTTTATGGTGCCAAGTAACGTAATTCTCTTCCCGAAGCATTTAACCAAGAGTATCAGAGGAAATTCGGTACTCGAGGTAAATACGGATGCCGGAGAGAATAGCTATTACCATTATCGGAATATACCGACCTATATTAAGGACGGTACCGATGCAGGATTCTTGGATTCATACCTGAACGGACGCACACCGAATTTTACCGGAGCTGACGGAATTAACTATACGCAGTTCCTGGTGCAGAATCTCGTGGATGAATTTCATACTACGAAGCTCGACCCCATGGAGCCGATTGAGCCAGACGAACCGGACACTATTTCTTTCACGGCAGAGTATATGTTAAGACGTATCAAACAAGAAGCCTCTGAGCCGCTCCCGACCCACCAGAAGAATGACCCGAAGACCTATATCAGGTTTAATGAGTTTGATTTGGTTGGCTATATGAGAGATAACGGCTTCAATCTTCGACTGGCAGACAGCTTCCCGGCGGAGGATATCTATACCTTTATTAGCGAGGCTAACCCGAAGCTGATGATTAGATTTGATGCCAAATATTCAGTAGAGAGCCAGCAGGTGGGAAATCTTGGCAGCATGGCGGATTTTGAAAAACGCCTAGTACCATACCGTATCGATTCTCTTCGACACATTAGTGGAGTATTCTATGGTGTCGGCATCAATGGTATTGAAGTTTATTACGTAAAGGATGACCGGCTTTTTCCGAATTCTGGCTACGGAAGAACCGATGCAAGACCAGAAGATTTCTATCACGTGATGCACAAGATGAACCTGGTGAATCTGGATTATCTAGGGGGACTTGATCTTTCTAAGGATAGTAATGTCCTGTTACTTTCGCCAGAACTTTCAAGCTTCTATGCAGAGATGCAACTAAAACATTTCGTTGAGAGTAGCCCGAGTCATGACTTCTCGAATGATCGTTATCGTGCATTGTATTATGTGCGTGAGGATTCGGTGAATTTAATCAAGCGAGTAGTGGAGCGCACTAATGCTCTGGTTGGACATGAGTCTAATCTTAACCGCGATGATTTGTTTAAGGATATCGATGCAAATGTCGTCGTAAGACGAAATTAATCTCCAAAAAAGAGCCTCGCAGAAATGCGGGGCTTTTTGATGTAGAAAAATACTCACTATGCTGAGCATTTTAATCATAGGTTTAAACTTGAAAAATGGAAAGATATGGGGGATCAATAGATGCCATACTTAATCTAATAATTAGGTTCAGGATCTCCGATTTCTTTCTGTCTAACTCTTTTTGTTCTCTAATAACCGGATCTTTTTCACTCTGAATTGATTGTTCAGAATATCTATTCCTGTTTAATTGTAAGCTACTCATACAGAATAGAATAAATAGTGCAATACCAGATGCAAAATAAACAACCGTAGTTAAACACTCTTCATCTGAAACATTATTTCTTTTTGAATTCATATTTTACCTCCAAAATGATAGAAGACCTTCTGAATTAGATACAAACCACGCATAGATAGACTGAAGACGACTACTCCTGTCCTACAATCCGTAGTTTACCTCCAGAAAAATAAATGACTGTCTCTTGGTTCGTATTAGGGTTGCCGTACGATTCTAGCTCTCTTGTTTCAGATGTATTTAAATCTGAATTTTTAGTCTCAGGCACATTTGATTCCGGACTTTGCGTTTCAGCTATGCTTGAATTCAAACTTTTTGTTTCTGGCGTAGCTGAGTCTCGATATCCTTCGCCGGTAGAATTTGAATACACATGATTAGCTTCACTTTGAATTGACTGTTCTTTGTTATTTCTAGTAGCCACATTGTGATTTCTAGGGCCAAAAAGCATAGACAAAAATGTAAAAACTCCAACAAAGAAAAGAGCAATAGAACAAAAGGCTATTCCTTCTATAGCACTATATTCATTCGAAGTCATAATTTACCTCCAGGTTTCAGTGTAGTTTTAGTTGCTTTACGTTTTGCTAGGTTCAATTTCTTTCATAGTTTCCACCTCCTTATTAATGTACAACACAGCCATCTGGCATAAAAAGTATCTTTATTATTCTACAATATTCTCACTATTTTTTCAAGTTGTCAGATACCGCAAATAAAATTTTAAATAAAAAATAACCTCCGAAGAGGTTATTTTTAAGAGATTGATTACTCTTACTTAGAAGTATTGCGCTTCTCAATGATTTCTTGAGCAACGTTAGGTGGTACTTCCTCGTACTGTGCGAGCTCCATAGAAGAAGCGGCACGACCTTGGCTCATCGAGCGGAGATCGGAAGTGTAACCGAAGAGGTTAGCCAGTGGAGCGAAAGCAGTGATAAGCTTGGCGCCACCTTGAATGTCTTCCATAGCGTCGATACGGCCACGACGAGAGTTAATATCGCCGATCACATCACCCATGAATTCTTCAGGGGTAGTAACTTCAAGTTTCATAAATGGCTCAAGAAGCACTGGTTTGGCTTTCTTGATACCTTCACGGGTAGCTAGGCTTCCAGCGAGTTTGAAGGCAAGCTCAGAAGAGTCGACATCGTGGTAAGAACCATCGTAAAGGGTAGCCTTAATATCGACCACTGGGTAACCGGCAATCACACCACCGTTAAGGGTTTCTTCCACACCTTGTTGGACTGGCTTGCGGTATTCTTGAGGCACCACACCACCCTTAATCATATCGATGAATTCGAAGCCTTTACCTGGTTCATTTGGCTCAAACTTAATCCAAACGTCACCGTATTGACCACGACCACCGGATTGCTTGATGTGTTTACCTTGAGCTTCGGCAGTACCACGAATAGTTTCACGGTAGGCAACCTGAGGTGCACCAGTATTAGCTTCCACATTATGTTCACGCTTCAAGCGGTCGATAATGATTTCAAGGTGAAGCTCACCCATACCAGAAATAATGGTTTGACCAGTTTCTTCATCGGTGTGAACACGGAAAGTTGGATCCTCTTCAGCAAGTTTAGCGAGACCGAGACCCATTTTTTCCTGGTCAGCCTTAGTCTTAGGCTCAACAGCGATAGAGACAGGTGGTTCTGGGAATTCGATAGATTCAAGGTGAATTGGGTGGGCTGGATCACAAAGAGTGGTACCAGTGGTGGTTTCCTTGAGACCAACGATAGCAGCGATGTCACCAGCGGCAACCTCAGAAATTTCTTCACGCTTATCAGCGAACATACGGACGAGACGACCGACACGTTCCTTATTGCCGGTAGTAGCATTTAAGATGTAAGAGCCGGACTTCAAAACACCAGAGTAGACACGGACGAAGACGAGCTTACCGACAAATGGGTCAGAAGCGATCTTGAAAGCAAGAGCGGTGAGAGGTTCAGTGACAGAAGCCTTGCGAATAACCTTATCACCAGTTTTTGGATCAGTACCAACAGTTTGACCAAGATCACGGTCAAGAGGTGAAGGGAGGTAGTCAAC
>SDRH01000049.1 GCA_007845165.1 TM7 phylum sp. oral taxon 351
GTGATGAACCTATTTTTGAAGGTAGTTTTTCTAAAAAACAGAACCACGCAAACAGACTATTTTAAAGCGGGAATTATTGCGATGTATCCGATTATGTTGTTGATTTTAGTGGCTTCAAGTGTGACAAATTTGCTGGTTTTGATTTTCTTACCGGCAATTTTTGTTGGTTTGTTATTTTTTGTGTTCACCAAGATGGTGAAATAGTATTTTTTTCAAAGTCTTTATGTTAAAATAGAGACATGGATCAGAAAAATATTGGGCAGGTTTCTGGAGTAAATGATCGAGAACGACAGGATTTTTCTGGCTTAAATTCTTTAGGGGTGGAACAGGTACCGGATGGGGTGGAGCAGATGACTTCGGGTGATTTTAGGGCGGAACAGGTTCCAACTGGGCTGACGCAAGATGAAGCTGTGGCGAGACTGAACCAAATGTTTGAAGCTCAGGGAATGCCTGGGGCGAATGGTTTTGACAGAGGACAGATGGCGATGGGGCAGATGGCGATGCAAGCGCAGATGAACGGTGTGTCAGATCAAGTGCAGATGAATGGCGTGTTAAATCAGACGCAGATGAATAGTGTGCCGGGGCAGGCGCAAATGAACAGTGTTCCAGAGGAGATGCGGATAGGAGGCGTCTCAGAGGGAATGCAGACGGGTGGTGTGCTAGAGTGGGTGCAGATGAATAGTGTGTCGGGACAGGGGCAGTTTGAGCAGGTAAACCCAATGCAAATTCATTCGGAGCAGATACAAGGCTTTGAAAATGCAAATTCACTGATTGAACAAGAAAAAAAACTGGAGACAGAACGGGCGGAGGTCGAACAGGGGGAGGAATTCAGTGATGAGGGGGTGCCAAAAAGCGATTTGGGTAAGATTGTTACGGTGGGGACGCGGACTTTCGAAGATGTTAAACTAAAAACTATATATGCGACAAGTGATTTAATACCAGGTGGGCCAAATAGGAATCTTAGTTGGTTGGGGGTATTTAGAGGGTGTGTGAATCTGGTAGGAGGGAATGGCTCAAAGATGGAAGAGAGCGAATTAAGTTCTTCTAATTGGAAATGGATGAGGATTGATCGCCCAGGGACGCCAGGATATTTGACTTTAAAGAAGTGAGTTTAGATTGGTCACTAAATTGAGTAACAAAAATATTGAGTAATAAAAATATCACAAAAATTGTGATAAGATAGATGTAGAGCTTGAAAGATAATCGCTTGGCTTAGCCAAGAGGAAAGTCCGGGCAGCATAGAACGCAGTAGTCGTTAATGGCGACCGTTCGAAAATTTAGACGGCTTCGGCCTAAAAAATTGAAGAATAGGGAAAGTACCACAGAGACAATACCGCCTTCGGGCAAGGGTGAAAAGTGTAAGGTAAGAGCTTACGGCAATCCATGGTGACATGGTTGATGGCAAACCCTACTGGCTGCAAGGAGTGCTACTAAACTTTGGTTCGAAGATGCACGCTTACCGCTTGAGTATTTTGGCAACAAAATATCTAGATAGATGATTATCGGCTAAAATGGAAGAAACTTTTATTGTGGTTTTACTTGTGATAAGAGTATTTGCACCTTTTAGTTACAAAACCCGGCTTACTGATAGCTTAAAAATAGACCCTTGCGGTTCTATTTTGTTGTATTCGATTGAATAAATTATTTGATCAAACCTTTTTTCTTCAAAGTACGAAGAGCTGCGGTACTGACATTGATTTTAAGTTTTTTACCACCGATAAGGAGGGTTTTCTTTTGGATGTTTGGTTTGAAAACTTTACGGGTCTTGTGCTGGGAGAAGCTTACATTATGACCGTACATTTTTCCTTTACCGGAAATTTCGCAAATAGCCATTATTTAATCTCCTTTTTAACTTGTTCGACAATTGCCTGGAAGGCAGCTGGCTGATTGACAGCTAATTCGGCCAAGATCTTGCGATCAACAGCGATATTTTGCTTTTTCATACCATTGATGAGTTGAGAATAATTCAAGTCATATTGGTGAGCAGCGTTATTGATGCGGGTGATCCAAAGAGCACGAAGATCGCGTTTACGATTACGGCGGTCGCGGTAAGCGTAGCGAAGGGCCTTAATAACACCTTGTTTAGCTAGACGGAAGCTGCGGGTGCGGTAATGTTGCATACCCTTAGCGGCAGCTAGAATTTTCTTATGTTTTGCGCGTGCGGCAACACCTCTTTTGATTCTCATGATTAAACTCCTAATGCGCTTTTAATGTTTTTAGCAATCTTACCCTCGACTGCACCAGCAGTCTTCATGTTACGTTTGCGGGCTTTAGATTTTTTGGCAAGAATATGGTTGCCATAGGCGCGTTCGCGGATTAATTTACCGGTGCCGGAAATTTTAATACGCTTAGCAGTACCTTTGTGAGTTTTAAGCTTTGGCATAGGCTTTCCTTTTAGTTAATTTAGTATTCAATGTACGATCAGGGAACCTTGAAAGTAGGAAATTACTTTTTTCGTACTCCGACTGATAAATTGCGTCCAGCAAATTGTGGTTTTCCTTCAACAATGGCACAGTCGGCCATTTGTTCGAGGATACGATCCAGAAGTTGAGAACCAATTTCTTTATGTGCCATTTCACGACCCTTGAAGGTAATGATAATACGGCAGTGATCGCCATCTTCGAGAAAACTCTTAATTTTGCGGATTTTAATGTTGAGGTCATTGTCGCTGATTTTGAGACCAATCTTCATTTGCTTGAGCTCGGATTGCTTTTCACGAGCTTTTTTACGATTTTTAGCCTCTTCTTTCATCTTTTGGGTTTACCTGCTCAAACTGCCCCTGTCCCGACACACTATTCATCTGCACCCACTCTAGCACACCACCCGTCTGCATTCCCTCTGAGACGCCTCCTATCCGCATCTCCTCTGGAACACTGTTCAT
>SDRH01000050.1 GCA_007845165.1 TM7 phylum sp. oral taxon 351
TCTTAATCTTGGCTGGTGCCGGTTCTGGTAAAACTAAAACCCTCACGCATCGTATTGCGAACCTAATCACTCATGGGATTTTGCCTTCACAAATCCTCGCTGTCACTTTTACTAATAAAGCCGCCAGGGAAATGCGTGAGCGTCTTTTTCATCTCTTAAAGCAAGCCTCAAAAGAAACTGGTCAATGCCTTGATAGTCTAAAATCTTTCTTCTCTTCTGATCTTTTTGCGGCCACGGAAGTGCCGCGCAATTTTATGCCGTTCATGGGGACCTTCCATGGCATCTGTGTCAAAATTCTCCGTATGGAAGCCGAAAACCTTCACCTGGACCGTAACTTCCTGATTTATGATACTTCTGATCAAGAAGCTCTGATTAAACGCGCGATTAAAAATCTCCGTTTCGAAGATAAGAATCTCCGTCCGAAAACTATTCAAAGTACGATTTCTAGCTCGAAAAATGCCGGTGTCTTGCCGGAAGAATATGAAGCTTCCGCCAGTTACCCTCAGCAGAAGAATATCGCCAAAGTCTTCTTTGAATATGAAAAATTGAAGGCAGCCGCTTCCGCCCTCGATTTTGACGATCTCTTGCTAAAAACCGTGGAGCTTTTTGAGACTAATCCAGCCGTGCATCAAAAATGGCAGACCCGTTTCCGTCACATTCTGATTGACGAGTATCAGGATACCAACCATGTGCAATATCGTTTGATTAAGCTTCTCACCGGTCCTGAACAAAATATTTGTGTGGTCGGCGATGACTGGCAATCGATTTACTCTTGGCGTGGCGCCGATTTTCGTAATATCTTGCACTTTGAGGCTGATTTTCCCGGTGCCAAAGTTATCAAGCTCGAGCAAAATTATCGCAGTACCGGTAATATTCTAAGGGCCGGCCAGCAAATCATTGAACATAATAAAACTAGAAGCTCCAAGGAGTTATTCACCGAATCTGGGGACGGAGAAAAGGTGGAAATTCAGGCTCTCAATGACGAATCAGCTGAAGCCAGTTTTGTGGCGCTAAAAATTATTAATCTCCTAGCTAATGCCAAAAATGAGGTGAGTAATTTCTCCGATTTTGCTGTGCTTTATCGTACCAACGCCCAGAGTTTCGCTCTGGAAAAAGCCCTGATTTCACGCGACATTCCCTATAAGATTATCGGTGGCATCCGCTTCTATGATCGTAAGGAAATCAAGGATGTTTTAGCTATTCTAAGGCTCGTGCTTAATCCACGCGACCGTGTTTCTTTCGAGCGGGTGACCAAGAATGTTATTTCTGGTATCGGTCCAGCCAGTCTCGAAAAAATCTATCTCGCACTCGGCCTGGATAGTGCATTAACTGATCTGGCGGCTGATCAAGTTCTCACTGGTAAGGCCAAAAATAGTTTCTTGCGTCTGCAAAATTTCCTCAAAACTATCGACCGTACCGCTAATCCTTCGGAGATTATCACCGAAGTGATTAATTATTTTGATTTTGCTAATCTCGTCGATGACGGCACGCCGGCCACTACCGAGCGACAAGAAAACCTCGACGCTCTCGTCGGTAATACCAAAGATTTTGACACCCTCGAAGATTTTTTGGCCGATTCCGCTCTGATGTCTTCCTCCGATGAATCGACTCGTGATAATTCTGTCACCCTTATGACGCTTCACGCGGCCAAGGGACTTGAGTTTCCGGTCGTTTTTATAGTCGGCATGGAAGAAGGTCTTTTCCCAAGTTCTATGAGCTCTGATGAAGATAGTATTGAAGAGGAGCGTCGTCTGGCTTACGTCGGGGTGACTCGTGCTAAAAAGCGTCTCTTCCTTACCTTTACCGCTGTGAGGTTTCTGCACGGTAAGTCTAATTTTAATACGCCATCGCGCTTCCTAGCTGAGCTTGGCTATCAGCCAGATCTCTTTAACGAATACGCGGATAATAGTTTTAATAATAACTACGGCAATAAATTTAATCATAATCACAGTCGTAGTTTTGACGATGATTTTACTGATGATCCTTTTGATTCTTATGATAGTTATTCTGGTCGCAATCAATCAAAATCTCAGCCAAATAAAAAATTCGATCCTTTCTACGATGATATTTTCTATGAAGATGAAGGATTCGACTTTTAAAAAATAACCCTTCGGCGGGTTATTTTTCTTTTTTCGATTAATTATCTTTAATTTTACTTAGTAACTTTTCGTATTCTAATAAATCTAAATTAGCTGGCCTTGCATCTAAATCAAACCCAAGTTCTTCAAAAATCCTCACGACTTCTTCGCGGCTTTGTCCGGTAAAATGTGGTAACGTCCCTTGAAGCTTTTTGCGTGGATTTGCAAAGCATTGCTTCACAAACTTCAAAACTTCTTCCGAAACCAAAGCTTTTTCGCGCGGATAAAAGATTACCGAGGCCGAGTCTACTTTTGGTGGTGGGGTGAAGAATTTGCGTTCGACGAAAATTCCTCCTTCGACATTCGCGTAATTTTGCACGAATAAAGTTAGAAACGAGTAGCGACCTTTTTCTTCTAGAATTCGATCCGCCACCTCTTTTTGCATTAGAAGTACGATCTTCATCGGTTTTTTCTCGAGTAGTAATAATTTTCGAATAATTGGGCTAGTGATGTAATAAGGAATATTTCCGACCACGGAAAAATTTCCAGAAAGTTGGTCAAAATCAAAATCCAAAACATCAGTATTAATCACTTCCAGGTTTTTGCCGGGGAAGGAATTCGGTAGATTGTGTGCTAATTTTTCATCAAACTCAATCGCCACAACTTTTGGAAAACGCCTAAGTAAGGAACTCGTCAGTGTACCGAGTCCTGGTCCGATTTCCACGCA
>SDRH01000051.1 GCA_007845165.1 TM7 phylum sp. oral taxon 351
TGAGACCATGAAAATGATAATCCTCGACTACCATTTCCACCTTCAAGTGATATCAAATTATGAAATATATCAATATTCGCTTCATTATTGGTCGCCTCGTTAGCGATTGCTTTGTCAGTCTCAAAATCAGCTGAAGCATAAATCTTTTTAAGCGTATAATTCGGGTTATCATTGTAAAACATGCCACGAAATTTAATCACATTTTTTGTATTAAAACTACTTAAATCCAAACTTTCAATACTACTCATATTCGCAAACATGCCATTCATATCAGTAACATTTTCCGTGTTAAATGAACTAATATTAAGACTAGTCAATGCGGCCATACCTGAAAACATGCTAGACATATCAGTTACGTTAGTGGTATTAAAATTTGATAAATCAAGTTCTGTAATATTCGCCATTTCCGCAAACATCTTACTCATATCTTCAACTTTAGAAGTATCAAAATGAGACAAATCAAGACTTGTAGCTCCGGAGCCATAGAACATATATTGCATATGTTTAACTTTTTGTGTATTAAAATGATGAACATCAAGATTTTTTAACTTATGTGTATTCTTAAACATATTACCCATAAACCAGACATTACTAGTATCAAAACTAGAAAGATTTAATTCCTCTATTCCCCAAGCTTCCATAAACATCGCATTCATATAAATAACATTACGTGTATCAAAGTTGGAGAGATTAAGCTTTGGAGTAGAATTTTTATAAAACATCCTACCCATATTTGTAACATTACTGGTGTTAAATTTGGAAAAATCAATTTCCTTGGTTCCATAAAGGTTACTAAACATATCGTAAGTACTAGTAACTTTACTGGAATCAAATGGCGTTAAATCTATTTTTTCATAATCTACAGAGGCGAACATAGATTTACAATCAGGATTAAGATAGATTTTTTCAGCCTCACTGTAATAATAAAAAGTTTCAGTAGCTTCATCTACCCAGCCTAAGAATGGATAATCGGAGGTTTCGTCCACTTCTAAATGCACTGCATTAACCCCCTCGGGTGGAGCCACTAGACTACGTTCAAAGTGTTTAATATCACGAGTGGGGGATAATCTCCATACTGTACTCCTAAAATCCTCACCTTTTATAAGATTTACTTCGGTCGGATATTCATTAGTAACCGTAGAAAAAATCACTTTGTTTTGGTAGGTGCCGGTGGGGAGAGTATTCCCTAACTTTATGCCGATGGCAAAACATATATTATCACCAATTACGTCATCCCCTCTACTGATGCCAGCACGTGTGTTATGTACCGAGCCGCTAGCTAAATCAAGTGGATCCCATTCTTCTGGTTCTCTTTCAGGATGCTCCATTTCGCAATCAAAACTACCAGCAAAAGTATTTTCCTCAAAATCGGCTAAATGTTCGACTCCTACCCCGCTAGAAATCATACTAATAGAAGAAGTATTAGAAGAATCATGGATGTCGGTAAAGGCGGTTTTCTCCACATCAACATAAGTACCTGTACCGGTAGGGTTATTAGTTTTTACGTTAAGATACATTGGCAAAGTTACGGCATGATTTGGCTTACTTATAATATCGTTACTATGTAACTCAATGTTTGAATTAGATAACAAAGAAACCGACAGCGTAGGTGTCGGTTTCAGGGCATAAGATGATTGTACTTCAAAGAATAAATTGGATAATACCAGTGAAAAAATCAGTATCGTGATTTTGAAGAAAGTATCTTGGGAGAGAAAAAGTTTTTCAAAACTGTTAACGAGGAACGAAAGGACTCGGACCCCGGTGATACTTAATTTTTTCACACATGTAATCATAACATAAGTTTAATAGTTTATGCAATTGTTTTATTTACAACATCTGCATCTTCTACTTTTTCTCTCCTTCTTTACCCTTAGTATAGCATAAACATTTTAAAAATACAGGTTAAATTCAGGTTATAAATAGTGGGATTTGTAAGATGGATTTGTAAGATTGAGAGTATATTTTAGAGCTCAACACAACTCTTTAGTCTAGCCGATTTTGCTTTTTCCCGAGTTAGTGATAGAATAAAAATAACTTGGCGCCATAGCTCAGCTGGATAGAGCAGGAGACTTCTAAGCTCAAGGTCATAGGTTCGAACCCTATTGGCGCTACCAATTTTTATAAGTATGTTTGACGTACGGCTTGCGAGCGTACGTTTTTTTATCGGAAATTTCGAGATAGGTGAGATAAGTGGGATAAAAAACATTGAGCTTTTCGAGCAAACCAAGGTGAGCATGAAAAGTAGTGACCGGACCAACTACGATTAATTTATCATCATAAGTTTTCAAAGTGTGACGACATGCGCCCGAAAAAAGTTTCTTGGTGGGAGAAATAATTCCCTTTTGATTACGCCAAAACTCGTCGAGTACGGGTGGGACGATGCCGTTATGCATATGTCCAGAAAGAATATAATCAAAGGACTGCAGAAGAAACTCAATATCTGGAGTTTGAAGGTGAGTCGGAGCATGAATCAGAGCGAATTTCAATTTATCGGCAGGTGGCTCGGGAAGATTCGCCAGGGTTTTGGTAAGATCTTCGAGCTGAGCTTCGGCATTTTCAGCAAAATTCACCCCATCCTCAGTGTAGTAAGATTTTTTCTGAGTATAACCAAAACAGAAAATATCATTGTCCTGATAGACTTCATCATCGAGCAAAACTAGATTTGGCACCTCGCGGAGAGATTTAAGGAATTCCTTGTCGCGCACGATATGCCAGCCTTTTTTATCTTCAGGAATGCGATAAAAATCATGATTACCAAGACTGACAATCATTTTGCGAACGGA
>SDRH01000052.1 GCA_007845165.1 TM7 phylum sp. oral taxon 351
TTTGCGACATTTGTCCACCTAGTATGCTCACTGCTGCTGGATTAATGTATTCAATTACTCCAGTCGATAGTACAATAATTACGCCACTATCAATCGTATTTAGTACGAGATTGGCTAAAATTTCTGCACTCTCCGCACCAGCCACCGCGCCACCAGCACTGTTCGCGCCCGCCTGTGCGCCCGGTCCTTTTTTAATAAAATCAAAGATACTCATTAAGCTTATTTTAGCATAAACTTATTGGTTCAGTGCAAATATATGTTAAAATCGATGTATGAATAAGGACACTTTTTACATCGAGCCCGAGGATGATATTACTGATATTATCAACCATATCAAAGCTTCCAAACAGAAAATTATTGCACTTGTTCCACCGAAAAAGTTGAACGTTCTGCGCAGCTCTATTAACCTTAAACTAATCGCTCGTACTGCAAAAATGCACGACAAGGCCATCGTGGTGGTCACCACTGATCCTACCCTCATGAAAATGGCGGCATTATCCAGTCTGCCATTTGCTAAGAACTTGAGTTCGCGTCCTACTCTGCCTTCTGAATTTAATGAAGCGGACCTTGAATATCCCGCTAAAGCTAAGAAAGCAAGTCCGAGTGATGAAATTGAAATTAATGAAAAGGCTGCTCCGCTCAGTAGTGTTTCTCGTGTCCGCTTTTGCTACACCGATACGCTTAGTGCCCACATCTAAACCAATAATGCGCATTAGTTCTCTACCGTGATTTTAATTGATACTTTATTAGCGTCGTTTGGAATTTGACGGACCCATGGGAAGGAAGTATTCACTTCGACATCAGAGACACCATTAATGGACTTAATTAGAGTAGTAACTTCGCCAACTTTTTTGCCGAGAGATTTTTCGAATACAGATTGTTCGGTGACTTCTGGACCAGTTTTCAAGGTAGCCTTAATCTTAGCAGTTACGGAATTATTATTGTTTTGGAATTTTTCAATGAAAATATTGCCAGTTTCGTAGATTTTCTGATCACTACCGAGACGAGTAGAAACCACAGATTTAACATATTCTTCAATTGCTGCCTTATCGACATAATTTACACTATAAGTAGTTTTGGCCGTGAGCTTAGCCTTACCATTCTCCGTCGGCTGATCGACGGCAGGACTGGAAGTCGGATCGGCGGTAACTTTTTTGTAGCTATCCTCAATTTTGATATCGTCAGAAGGGACTTTTTCAAATAATTCCTCTTTTACCCCATCAGCTTCGGTTAATTTTTCCTTAGCTTTGGTGATATCAGAAGCGGTGACAATTTTTTGAATCTTATCGGTACCACCTTTAAATGCGGAATTAGCATAGCCCTCAACTCCAGCCACGGAAGATTGCCAGCCAGAGCTGACAGCTTCAATATTATACTTCGCACCACCTTCGATTGCGGTAGCTTTCACGGTTTTGGCCACCTGACATTTACCACTGTGGCGACCGGCGTCACAATTCGAGATTGAGCCATCCCAAGAAATTTTTACCTCTTGGTTGGTTAAGAAATTGAGATTGCGGTAGGCAAAGGCGGAACCTTGAGGAACAGTCGCAACATCTGGCCTAGAAGCCGTAGCCGTAGTAGTCGACATATCGAAGGTCGCGATGAGGCGTAATTCACCAGTAGCCTTATCACCAATGTTTTTCTCACCAGTAGCTTCAAATTCAACCTCAGAGTTCTTTTCCAAGCTAGCAGTTTCGAGGAAGAATTTACCATCTTTCGAGACGGCTTGCTTAGCATCAGTAACAAAAGAAACATTTTCGGAGAAATTCTCGGCGATGGTCTTAATTTTAACGGAGATCTTGGCAGCTGGAGCCAAAATAAAAGCCCAGATGAAGCTTCCAATCAAAAGAACCGCAGCTACTACACCGATAATAATTCGGTTTTTCAAGGAGTCGAGAGTGAGAATCTTTTTTGGTTGATTATCAAAATCTTCTTCATCTTCAGAATTCTTCGCGACTTCTTCAGAATCCAGATTCATCGTGGAATTTTTCGTAAGATTCGAGGTGGTATTTGCACGATTAGCGGCGTCTTCATTAGTAGTGCGGACACGAGAAACACTACTGAGCGGAGCAGCCTTTTCATTAATTTCAATTTCATCACTCGGACTTGCTTTCTTAGCTTTAGCGGGATATTCAAGGTCCGCTTCATTAAATTCAGAAGGCAGAGTAGGACGCGAACTCAAGTTCTTAGCAAATGGCAGACTGGATAATGCCGCCATTTTCATGAGGGTAGGATCAGTGGTGACCACCACGATGGCCTTGTCGTGCATTTTTGCAGTACGAGCGATTAGTTTAAGGTTAATAGAGCTGCGCAGAACGTTCAACTTTTTCGGTGGAACAAGTGCAATAATTTTCTGTTTGGAAGCTTTGATATGGTTGATAATATCAGTAATATCATCCTCGGGCTCGATGTAAAAAGTGTCCTTATTCATACATCGATTTTAACATATATTTGCACTGAACCAATAAGTTTATGCTAAAATAAGCTTAATGAGTATCTTTGATTTTATTAAAAAAGGACCGGGCGCACAGGCGGGCGCGAACAGTGCTGGTGGCGCGGTGGCTGGTGCGGAGAGTGCAGAAATTTTAGCCAATCTCGTACTAAATACGATTGATAGTGGCGTAATTATTGTACTATCGACTGGAGTAATTGAATACATTAATCCAGCAGCAGTGAGCTTACTAGGTGGACAGATGTCGCAAA
>SDRH01000053.1 GCA_007845165.1 TM7 phylum sp. oral taxon 351
AGATACTTAGCGCCTTTTTGCCAGGCGTCAGAGAGCGCCACGATGTGGTCAATTTGAATTTTCTTGCCAATTTCTTCACGGCTCGAAAAACTCATCCAAGTTCCGGTGTATGGTTCGTAAAAACTGCCCGAAATTACATTACATTTATTATCGGTTTTTGCCGTCTCGCCGAAATCCCGCTTCAAGATGCGTTGTCTCAAGTTGCACCCCTCGATCTCTGGCCAATTCTTATAAAACTCTGTCCGTTTATAGCCAGTTTTTGGCGCGCGACCTTTCACTTCGAGGCTGGATAAGATCTCGCTTGCTAGCGGCTTAGAATTAGAGGTGTCGGTGCCATCCGTGGAGTTAACAGTACTAGGTTTGTCTGGATTGTCTTGGCTTTCTGTGTGGCTAGTATCGTTCACGCCGCCATGTCCGTCGGGCTTAATACTTTCACTCTGCTGCTCAGAGTGGACCGGCGTGTAATTATAAGATTTTGGGTTTAGTGCCACCGTCAGCAAGAATAAACACAGCAAGCTTAGCCCGGTTACTACACGTCTTTTGAGTAAGCGTCTATTCTGCATCTAAGTTAAACCTTAATAAATCAATTTTGCTTAAAACGTTTGGCGTATTCCACTACTGAAGCTAAATCTTCGTCCTTGGTAAAATCAGCGGAATCGTCAATTGAAAGCAGGGAATTTAATAATACGCGCGCATCGAGTAAGCCAGAAATTTTACCAGCTTCATCCACCACCACAAAAGCCTGCGCATGTGAACGTAGCAAGGTGAAAAGTGCTTCGTAGAGTGGATAATCTTCCGAAAGATAGACAATTTTGCGGTCCATAAAAGCCGAAGCTTGATCGGTGTCCTTGATATCTAATTGGAAAAGTGTTTTGGCATGCAAAATTCCACTTAATTCGCCACGACGATCAACCACAGGAAACTGACTCTGACCTGATTTATAGAGTCCAGAAAGCGTTAGCGGCCCCATATAATCTTCTTCGCCCACGAATTTTAATTCCGCTTTTGGTGTCATAATATCGGAAACTTTTTTACTATCAAAACTCATCACTTTACCAAGAGTTTCTTTTTGACTAGCTGAAAGCACCGAGCTTGGCATTTTATTGATTAACCAAACAAAATCTTCCGTAGTCTCTGGAATAAATACTTCTGGCATAGCAACCGCTTTTGATTCGGCGGTACCGATGTAATAATTGGTATTCTTCAGATAATCTGTTGCCTCTTCGCGTCTAGTTAAGGTCTCTTCGGTTTTCTCATGATTAACCATACCGTCACCATCGGTGTCGGTAGCGCGAGTTGCTTCGAGTTCAGAATTCGAAAAATGATTATTGACCAGGCCAGCTCCACCAAATTGGCTGAGCGCGCTAGTCTCATGTGTGGTCTCTATTGACTCATCTTCTGCTTTATTAAATTTACGATCGAAAAATCCACGCTTCATTGGCCCCTCGAAAGAGTCCGCTTCTTCATCACCGTCTTTGCGGCTCAAAAATTGTTTAATCGCACCGAAAAAGGCAGCTAATTTCACACCAATTTTTTCGAACCAAACTTTTAATCCATGGGAAGATTCTTCACCACTGAACACTCCAGTCGCGTTTTCTTGTTCGCCGTTAAAATTGGTCCTATCTTCTGTTATATCTGTCATATTCGCCTCTGACACGGCTCCTCCTTTAGTCTAAAATATTACAACTTAGACAAAATATGCTAATATTTATATTATACAAAAAATCTACCAAAAGTAGAAATTAGGAGGAAAATGCAAAAACTGATTTATGGACTTTTAGGGGTGCTAGCTGTTGGATTCTTGTGGCTTTGTGGTAATGCCATTTCTTCAAATCTTGCTTATGACAATTGGATTAAAGGTCTCGATACGAATAAATATATCGCCGCCGACGAACGCAATGGTGATATGGGCGATAATTATGAAGGCAATAAAGACGCTAAGGTGATTATCTCTGAATATGCCGACTATCAGTGTCCATTCTGTTCCACGGTTTTTCCATATCTCTCGGATATCGTGAAAGAATATGATGGTCAAGTCGGACTCGTCTTTCGCACCTATATCTTAAGTTATCATCAAAACGGCACCGCCGCGGCTTCAGCTGCTAATGCTGCCGCTCTCCAGGGCTACTGGGAGCCATACGCTAAGAAGCTTTTTAAGGAGCAATCGAACTGGGAGTCTCTTTCTGCCTCTGACCGTGATAATCATTTCCGTGAATATTTTGTCGAAGTGACCGAAGGTAAGGGTGATACGGAAAAATTCCTTAAAGATATGAATTCTGATGCGGTAAAGCAAAAAATCAAAGCCGATATGGCAATTTCCAAGCGTCTTGGCGTCAACGAAACTCCAACCATCTATATTAATGGCAAGGTCTTCGAGCTTCCTTCCGCTAAGGAAAAAGAATTCAAGGAAAAACTCCGCGAAGTCATTAACCAAGCACTAAAATCTTAGTTTAGGCATATACTAGTATTATGAACCACAATTTTGATCCGGACTATCTGGCTGCTAATCACCCACCCACCTTTTTCTTCTATGATTTGGAGACTTCAGGTATTAATCCGCGCGAGGATCG
>SDRH01000006.1 GCA_007845165.1 TM7 phylum sp. oral taxon 351
TTATGGTAATATATAAATAGATATGGCGAAGGTAATTTGTATCACAAATCAAAAAGGCGGGGTCGGTAAGACGACGACCACAATTAATTTGGCGTACTATTTGATGAAAGAAAAACAAAAAGTCTTAGTAATTGATTTTGATCCGCAGGGAAATGCGACATCGGGCCTGGGTATTGATAAGGCGCAGTTTGAGCGTAATTACATGAACAATGAACTTTCGAATACAATGTCGGAAGTGATTTTGGGCGAGAGGCGATTGTCAGAAATAATTTTGAACACTAAATTTAAGGGTTTGGACTTAGCCCCGACCACGCCACAGCTGGCTAATGCCGAAGTCGAGATGACTAAGCTGAGTAAAAAATTTGTTCAGCTGAAGAATGCGATTAACGAAGTACGTGATAATTATGATTTTGTGATTATCGACCTGCCACCAAGTCTTTCATTATTAACGGTGAATGGAATGATTGCGGCGGATTATCTTTTGATGCCAGTACAGACGGAGTTTTATGCTCTAGAAGGAGTGGCACAGCTGATGGATTCCGTGAAATTGGTACGTAAGGCAATGAACCCAAATTTGAAATTATTAGGGGTGCTGGCGACGATGTATGATAAACGGACTTCTTTATCGGTACAGGTGCTAGCGGAAATTAAAAAATACTTTCGAGATAAAGTTTTCGAGACGACGATTCCACGCAATGTAAGGTTGGCGGAGGCGCCAAGTCACGGCGTGCCAGTGGGGGATTATGACCGATTTAGTAAGGGTGCGAAGGCTTACAAGGAATTAGCAAAAGAAGTATTAAAAAGAGTGTAAAAAGAAAAAGAGAGTGTGAAAATGGCAAAAGGTTTGGGTCGCGGGTTTGAAAGTTTAATTCCTACGGATATCGTAGAGGATGATTTTGATATTACTTTATCAGAGGATAGCTCGAAGAGTCAGTTGACGGAGCTAGATTTAGCGAAAATCACACCAGAAACCGATCAGCCACGTAAAGATTTTTCAGAAGAAGCTCTGGAAGCCTTAGCGGATTCGATTCGCGAGCATGGTGTTTTACAGCCGATTGTGGTGGTAGCGGAGGGGAGTAACTATAAGATTGTGGCGGGTGAGAGGCGTTATCGTGCCTCGAAGATGGCGGGATTAGAGAAAATTCCGGCGATTATCCGTACTCTCGATGCACAAAATCAATTAGAGCTTTCGATTATTGAAAATGCGCAGCGTGAAGATCTTAATGCGATTGAGATGGCAACGGCTTATGCTAAATTGAAGAATCAGTTTAATTTGCAACCCGAAGAAATTGCCAAGCGGGTGGGTAAGAGTAGTTCATCGGTGATTAATACGATGCGACTTTTGAATTTGCCGGATGAGGTGAAACATGCGATGGTCGAACATAAGTTAACAGAGGGGGTGATGCGACCCTTGATTTCGGCAGATCCGGAAATGGTGAAGAAGATTTTGCCGATGATTATCGAAGAAGGGTGGACGGCGCGCAAGGTGGAGCGTTATATTGCGGAACATAAGAAGAAAAGTTCGGCGAATTTGCTAAAAACCAATGTTTATCTGCACCAAGAGAATGAATTGAGCGAAAAATACGCGGCAAAAGTGCGCGTAAGGGGGCGTAGTGTGACATTTGCTTGCAAAAATGAAGATGAATTACAGAGATTATTAGCGAGACTACAATGAGTAAAAAATGTGTTCAACCGAAAATAACAGAGAGAGAACAGGCCGCGATTGATTTTGCGACCCAGGCGCATGAGGGGCAGAAACGAAAATCGGGTGAACCATATATTATTCATCCGCTGGCAGTGATGAATATCTTGCGTGAGTGGGGAATGGATGAAGATACAGTGATCGCCGGGGTGCTTCACGACACGGTGGAAGATACCGGAGTGGCACTGGATGAAATTAAGGAAAAATTCGGTGAAACCGTGGCTTTTTTGGTGGATGGCGTAACTAAACTAGGTAAGGCTAGACAGGGGATGCGCGATATTGATACTTATTTACCGGCGACGAAAGATAATCTCTTGAGACTTTTGATTGCGACGGGAGCAGATATTCGAGTTTTAATAATCAAACTAGCCGATCGTTTGCATAATTTGAGGACTTTGTCGGCTTTACCGCCAGAGAAGCAGAAGAAGATTGGTAAAGAGTCACTCGAGATTTTTTCACCGCTAGCGGACCGTTTGAATATGGGAAGACTGCGCGTGGAGATTTCCGATATTGCATTTTCTTATGTCGATCCAAAGCGTTTTGAATTTTTGAAAAAATTGATTGAAGAGCGCAATAAATCCGCGGAGAAGAGTCTAGCGAAGATTAAGCGAGAGGTCTCGGAAAAACTAGCGGTAGAAAAGATTGAATTTGAGATTGATGGACGGGTGAAGTCAGTCTATTCTTTGCATAAGAAATTAGCGAAATATAACCAGAACATTGATGAGGTTTATGATTTGACGGCACTTCGAATTATCGTGGAGGATGTAACGGATTGTTATCTGACGCTGGGAATTATTCACGCGCTTTATACGCCAATGACGGGCAGAATTAAGGACTATGTGGCGATGCCAAAACAGAACGGTTACCAGTCGCTACACACCACGGTGATTACGAAGGATAAGCGGATTGTGGAATTTCAGATTCGCACGAAAGATATGCATGAATATGCGGAGCGGGGGCTCGCGGCGAGCTTTTTCTACAATGAGCAAAAGCTGACGGAAAATTATAAGATGGGGAAGATTCAGCATTTACCAACCAATTTACTCTGGATTTCGGAACTACAAATGGCGGCAGCGCAGCTGAAAGAGGGGAAACAGGTGGATATGAAGAAATTGAAGATTAACCTGTTTGCGGATAAACTTTTTGTCTATACACCGAAGGGGGATATTATTGATTTGCCGGTGGGGTCGATGCCACTCGATTTTGCTTATCGATTGCATTCGGAAGTGGGCGGACACGTGATTGGTGCGAAGATTAATGGTAAGCTTTCGAACTTGAACACTAAATTAAAAAATGGTGACGTGGTGGAGATTTTGACTTCGAAAAATCAAATGGTGAAGCCGAGTTGGTTGGATAAAATTATTACGCCACATGCGCGCAATAAAATTAAGCAACAATTAAATCGTACGATCCAAATGGTGATGGGTGGTGAGACGAAGAAGGCGGAAACCGGCAAGAAGATTGATGACGCGAAAAAATCTGAGGGGATGAAGAAATCTGAAGTCGCCAAAAACCGAGATAAATAAGAAGTCGGAAGTGAATAAAAAATAAGCCCCTTATGCTATAATTAAGCATATGAGAAAACAGAGGTTGAAATCACGAACGAGTTTGATTCAGGGTCTCTGTTTTTTGGTGTTTGGCTTGATTGTGATTCAACTGTTTCGCTTACAGGTAGTGAACCATAAAATTTATGCTGCAAAAGCGAATCAGCAACAGATTATGAAGTCGACAATTTTTGCCAAGCGTGGGGAAATTTATTTTCTGGATGGTGACACGCCAGTGCCAATCGTGATGAATAAGAAAACTTATACGATTTCGATTGATCCAAGTTTGGTGGTGAAAAAACGGGAGGAAATTACCAAGAAAATTGACGAAATCGTAGGGGCTTATCGTGTTAAAACGGGTTGGGATGAAGTTTTTGCGGATCCGGAGCGTAAATATTTTGTGGTGGCGAAAAATGTGCCATATCGTGAAACGAATAATTTGAAAAATGCAGATTTGACGGGGGTTTATGAGCAGGAAACTACGACGCGGGTTTACCCAGAAGGGGAAATGGCGGCGCAGGTTTTAGGTTTCGTGAACCAGGAAGGTGAAGGCCAATATGGAGTGGAAGGTAGCTTAAACAAGGAACTAACAGGGGAAAACGGTCTACTAAAAACCGTAAAAGATTCAAATAATGTGCCACTGACGATTGGTAATGAAAATGTGAAAATTCCGGCAAAAGACGGGAAGAATTTGGTGTTGACGATTGACCGCAATATTCAGAAAAAAGCAGAAGAAGCAGTGGATGAAGTAACGAAAAAATTTAATATTACCTATGGGTCGGCGATCGTGATGAATCCGGCGACGGGACAAATTTTGGCGATGGCAGGTAAACCAGGTTATAATCCGGCAGAATACGCCAAAGTAACGGATGCGAAGGTTTTTCAGACCGATGTGACGATGAACGCCTTTAACCCGGCTTCAGTCTGTAAGACTTTTGCGATTGCGGCGGCGATTGATTCTGGAGTGATGACGCCGGAAACAACCTATTATAATACAGATAAGTTAGTGATTGATGGTTGGCCGATTGAGAATGCAATTAAGGGTCACACGGGGGAAATTAATATGCAGACCGTGTTGACTTATTCCTTAAATACCGGTTCGATTCAGGCTTTGAAACTCTTAGGTGGTTCGGCTTCAGAAATTACTTATCAAGGTAAGGAAAAGCTTTATGATTATTACCATAACCGATTTAATTTGGGTAAATATACGGGCATTGAACTACCAGAGACGAAGGGTTCGATTGTGCCGCCAAATGACATTGATGCGACAGACGCGAGGTATGCGAATATGACTTTCGGACAGAGTTTGGATCTCTCGATTATTCAAGTAGCTTCAGCTTTTTCGGCGGTGGTGAATGGTGGAGAATATTATCGTCCGACCTTGATTGCTGGTGAAATGAAGGATGGCAAGTTTGTGAGAACAGAGCTTGCGAAGGCGGACCACGATGCATTAAATAAAAATGACACTAGTAGGACAATGCGCCAAATGTTGCACACGGGTCGTTTAGTTTTTCCGAATGTGAAGGGGTATGACGAGGATTATTATGTGGGTGGCAAGACTGGTACGGCTCAGACTGTGAAAAATGGCAAATATAGCTTCGATGAAACGATTGGTACCTATGTGGGCTTTGGGGCGAAATCTCTAGAGGAGACGCCAGATTACGTAATTATGACCAAAGTTTGGAGTGATAACCGAAAACTCGATGGTGGGATGAATGCGAAGCCGATTTTTGATGAGATATCGAAGTATATGATAAACTATAATAAAGTCAGGAGGTAAGGCGTGGGGAATTTAGATAACAATGCATTATATGGTTTACTATTGTCGCTCGGTACTTTTTTGCTTTCGATGTTTTTGACGCCTTTTTATACTCACGTAGCTTATAAATATCATTTTTGGAAGAAGCAAAAAAAGACTACGGTTTCGGGTGACAGTCTACCAATTATGACGAAGTTGCACGCGCACAAATTCAAGCGGGTTTTTCCAACAATGGCGGGAATTATCGGGGTAATCGCGGTGACGGTAGTGACCTTGTTATGTAATTTTGACCGCGCACAAACGTGGCTTCCGATTTTTGGTTTCTTGGGCGGGGCGATTGTGGGCTTGATTGATGACGGGATTAACGTCTTTGGCTCAGGTGAGGGTGCGGCTGGGCTGCGTGCGCCAATCAAGTTTGCGATGATTACCGTGGTGAGCTTGGTACTAGGTTGGTTTTTTGCCTATAAATTAGGCTGGACGAGTATTCATATTCCATTTGCAGGCGATATTGAAATTGGCGGAGTGGTGATGGTGGGATTGTTTGCCTTTGCGGTGGTGGCGACCTCAAATGCAGTAAATATTTCGGATGGATTAGACGGGCTAGCTGGGGGTCTCGCGATGATGGCTTATGGGGCGTTTGGTACGATCGCGTTATTTCGTGGTCAAGTTTATCTATTTGCCTTCTGTATGACGGTAGTGGGGTGGCTGTTTTCTTATGTCTGGTTTAATGTGCCGCCAGCACGTTTTATGATGGGCGATGTGGGGTCGTTTGCCCTGGGTGCTGGGCTCGGTGTAGTTTCAATGATGACGAATTCATTGTTGCTTTTGCCGGTGATTGGATTATTATTCGTGGTAGAAGCGGGATCATCGTTAATTCAGATGATTTCGAAGAAATTTTTTAAGCGTAAGATTTTTATTTCAGCGCCAATTCATCACCATTTGGAAGCGAGTGGCTGGGGTGAAGCAAAAATTGTGATGCGTTTTTGGGTAATTGCCGGAGTTTGTGCGATTGTGGGGGTATTTATTGCGATGGTGAGCGGAATTATTAAAAAATAAAAATTTTCGGAGTGGGATTAGATGCGACAACATAAGGCAAATTATAAAATTATCATTACGATGATAATTTTGATTGCCATTGGGCTAATGATGATAGCTTTGGTGGGTCCGTCTTATGCGAAAGTGAAGGGGGAAGATACGGTGTATTGGATGGATCAGGTGAAGTATCTGGTGATTACGGCGGTGCTACTGTTTTTCGAGACTAGAGTGAATTTGGTGGAAGTAGAAAATGCTAAAAAACCTAATGGGATTTGGCGAATACTGGATGCTATAGCGAAACAACTACCGATGATTTTGTTGGTTTTGGGATTATCCTTGAACTTGCTACTGGCGGTGTCGGCAGGACATTCAAGTCTAGCATATTGTCAGTTGGGTGCTTGTAGGTGGCTGAGACTCGGGCCAATTACGATTCAGGTGTCGGATTTTTTGAAGTTAGGAGTGATGCTTTATCTCGCAAAGATTACCGCGGATTTTCAGGCGAGGGGTGGATTTTTGGAAGAGGCTGGTAAGGCAACGGCGCTCGGAATGTTGATGCAGTTTTTGATGGATTTATTCGCGATGGTTAGAAAAATGAGGGGTGGTAAAACCGCGGATGAGAAGGGTTATGTGAATCAGACGGGGTTTTCGGGTCAAGCTGGGGCTACGAGACAGGCTGGTTTTGCTAATCAGGTGAATTTTGGGCGTAATAGTTATGGTCAAAATTTTGCTGCGGGAAATTTCGCGAAGGGAAGCGCTCGAGGGGGTAAGCTGGAAAGATTGGTGGCAAAAATTTTAGCTCGTGGTCAGGCTTCTGGCTGGGCGAGTGCGGAGATTTTGAGAGAAGGTTATAAATTTTATGCGAAATTTTTTGGTGTTTTAGGTATTTCACTATTTTTGATTGTGGTATCTCAGAAAGACTTGGGTTCCGCGGTGCCGCTTGGGGTGATTGCGCTGACGATTTTATTTGTGGCGGGGATTAAGATTTGGAAAATTATGATCTTATTCGCGGTGATTTTGGCGCTGGGTGTGGGAATGATTTTGTCTTCACCGCACCGTCGTGAACGTTTGTTTACTTTTACGGGTAAGGGTGATGCGACGACGGATTATCATATCGAAAACGCACTAATCACTGTGGGGTCTGGGGGACTACTCGGAGTGGGAATCGGGAATAACGTGCAAACGGCGGGATATTTGCCAGAATCGATTACTGACTCGATGTTCGCGGTGGTTTCGGAAATGTGGGGATTTGTCGGGGCGGTGACCGTAATTGGACTTTACGTACATTTATTCATGGAAATTTTGAAAGTGGCGAATACTTCGGAAAATCTCTATTTTAGATTGGTGACGATGGGGGTGTTTGCTTGGTTATTTTCACAGGTGGCGGTGAATATTAGTGCGATGATTGCATTGATTCCGCTGACTGGTATTACTTTGCCGTTACTTTCGAAAGGTGGAACGAGTCTTCTGATAACGTGTTTTGGATTAGGGTTAGTAATTAACATTTCGCGGTTTACTGCGAGGACGGAAATTTCAGATGATGAGCGAAATGAGGAAATTAAAAATAATTTAAGGATGAGTAGAAGCAGTAGACTGGGAGGAAGAAGATGAAAATTTTAGTAGTAGGCGGCGGATCGGGTGGACATATTACTCCAGCGATGTCGGTGGTGCAAGAAATTTTGAAGATGAAGCCGAAGAGTAAGATCGAATTCTGGACCGATGCGAAATATTATAAGAATGTAGTGAAGCTAGCGAATGAAGCAAAGCTGGCTTGGGGTGGCGAAGAAGAAACGGGAGTGAAATTATATCTGCGCGTGCGTAAAGTTTTTGCCGGAAAATTTCATCGTTACCATGGTTTGAAATTGTCGGATTATTTTGATAATCACGCGAAAACTTTTTGCGATGTGGTGTTCGGAAATATTGCGGGGGCCTTTGGTTTTGCTATGGGTTTTCTGCAAACTTTGTGGCGTTTTAGTCGAAAAGAAAATCGTCCAGATGTAATTTTTTTGAAAGGTGGATTCGTGGGATTACCGGTCGGAATCGTGGCGGGGATTTTTAAAATTCCATATTTGATTCACGAATCGGACGCGACGATGGGACTCGCGAACCGAATTTTGAGTAAAAAAGCGAAAATTATTGCTATGGGTACGCCGGTGGAGAAAGAGGACTCACGTTATGTGTTCGTGGGGATTCCAGTGGGAAAAGAATTTGAAAAAGTAGCGGAGAGCAAGAAGAGACGTTTGAAAAGAGAATTGGGATTCGATCCGGAGCGAAATTTAGTGATTGTGACGGGTGGCTCGCAAGGTTCGATGCATATTAATCAGGCGGTACGTGAAATTTTGCCAGAACTTTTGAAATATACGTCGGTTGGTCTAGTGTCTGGTCGTAAGCATTACGAAGACATGATTGATCTAAAGAAATATGAAACTTGGGAAAAAGGGAAATTAACTTCGGAATTTCGGATGTGGAATTTTTCACCGGTGATGCATGAAATTTTGGGAGCGAGTGATATTGTAGTGTCACGCGCGGGTGCGACCACGATGGCGGAACTTGCGAGTTTAGGAAAACCAACTATTTTGGTGCCGTTTGAAAAATTGCCGGGCGGACATCAGGTGAAAAATGCGGAAAAATTAGCGCGCGATGAAGCGGTGGAAATGATTTTGGACCGCGATATGGAGATGGCCCCAGAAAAATTATTGAAAAAGATTTTGAATTTGCTAAAAAATAGCGAAAAACAAGCTAAATTGGTGATGAATTTTAAGAAATATGCGAAATTAGATGCGAGCGAGTCGCTAGCAAAATTAGTGTTGGGCTTGAAGAAATAAGATTAAAAAACAGGATTTGAAAGAATCAGGGTAAAATAGTTTTTGAAAATAAAAAGGCGATAAAAGTGAGAATTAATAAAACAATTGCCTCGAAACGTGAAGAAGTAATTCTGGAATCGACGAGGCTGAAGGAAGAAAAAAGGCGAAAACGTAAAAAAGTGATGCGTTTCGTGGGGCTGAGTACGGCGCTGGCGCTTGGTACAGCTGGTCTGACGCTTGGCGCGGTGAGTCTGATCAATCGGGGTGGCGCGAAAAAGACGGAAGCGAAACCGACGGTGGTGAATTTGACTTCGAGTGTAGAAATCGTGGATGAGTCGGGGAATAAAAACCTGATTACGGACAAGATTAAGCAATACTTGGCGCTACTAGAACAGGATTTGAAAGATCTAGGAGTGAAGATGATTAAGGTGGTGCTGCCGACGGATAAGACGAGGCAGCTAGATGTTTATCTCGAGGGGCGTTCGGAATACTATAAGTGCTTGATTGACCGTTCACCAGCAGAATCGGCGGAGGATATCGAGCGGATGCAGCGTTATTTGATAGCGAATAATCTCGCACCAATCTATGTGGATGTGAGGATTGAGAGTCGCGCGTATTATAAATAGCTATACGGGGATTGAATACAAAATTTATAAAAAGACTTCACGCGATGGAGTCTTTTTATGTGGTGACGAATAATTGAAGAGTGCGGCGGAGTTTTTTAAAAATAAAGTGGGAATAGTGGAGTAGATTGGTTTTTTGAGGTACAGGGGCTTGTTCGGTTTTTTGGTGAAGGCGGGAAAAACGAGATGGTGGAATTTGTTCGGTTTTTTTGATATTGGGGAATTTTGGAAGGATTTATTTTTGTAATATATTTTGAAATAAAAAGATAATGTTCGCAAATATAAGCGTTCGGTTATTATGTAATAAAAATTAAAAAAGACAAAATGTGAAAAAGTTGGGATAAAGCTGATGGATTGATCCTAATAACAGGGAAGCGTCAAAAAGTTTTGCACAGGTGTGGAAAACCCGACAAATAATTTGCGCAAGAATTAACAGGGGTGGAGTGGGTTCTATATATACGGTGAGGTTTGTGCAAAAAAAAGATAAGGTGGTTTAATTGTGGAAAAGTCTGCGAAAAAATGTAAAAAATTATGTGAAAAAGTACTTGCAATAAGCATAAATATAATTTAGAATTAGGTCAGTGGATAAATAAAACAAAAACCACAAAAATAAAAGTACATTAAAAAATGTTTGAGGTCGGTCAACTAGGAGTCTTGGCGCGCGTTTAGGTCACGCGTAATCAAAGCCATTCGTACTTCTTAAAACACCTCCCAATTAACTCAATATGCAACCTACACAATAAGTCTCTCAACAATCATAGTTATGAGCCGCGCGAGTGGTAAAACTGTGATACTTTATTGCTAGGTAAAACGTTTCGTTTAAATAACAAAAACTATACAAACACAAACACGCTAAAATTTCTAGTTGAGCGATCTCAAACAAGAAGCAAATAACTACAAAAACCTATCAGAGAAACCTCGGATAAGTTATAATGTAGTTATGAATGAACTTCACAAACCTGTAATGCTATCAGAAGTTCTCGAGGCTCTAAACCCGAAACTGGGCGAATCTTATTTGGATTTGACAGCGGGATATGCGGGTCATGCGGGAAAGGTTTTGGCGGTTACGCAGAATTATAAAGATTCCATCTTGGTAGACCGAGATGAGAATGCTGTGAAATATCTTCGAGAGAAGTATCCATTGGATGAATCAAAGTTAGATATTTTACAAATGGATTTTTATAGTGCGGCGCAACACTTAATCGAGTGTGGAAAAACTTTTGATATGATATTGGCAGATTTTGGAGTTTCATCTCCGCAATTAGATAATTCGGATCGAGGTTTTTCATTCAAAAATGATGGACCTTTAGATATGCGCATGGATAGAACGCAGGAATTATCAGCTGAAACGGTGATTAATCATTTTCCAGAGAAAAAACTGGTAGAAATTTTCCAAGAATATGGCGAAGAATCTATTGGTCTAGCGAAAAAACACGCGAGGGAAATTGTTACGAGTCGACCTTTTTCTTCAACTAAGGAATTGGCGGATCGAATCGCTGGAAATGGATGGCATAAAAAACATCCGGCCACTCAGGTTTTTCAAGCTGTAAGAATTTTTGTAAACGATGAGCTTTCGATTATCGAAAAAACTTTACCATTATTACCTAAACTTTTGAAACCGAATGGTAGGGTAGCGATTATTACTTTTCATAGCTTGGAAGATCGGTTGGTGAAGCAATATTTTAAGCAGGAAAGTGCGCTAGGATACGAATCAAAATTAACGATTTTGACGAAAAACCCAGTAATTGCAGGGGAATCTGAACTCGTTATCAATCCGCGAGCGAGAAGTGCGAAATTAAGAGTAGCAAAAAGAAATTAAGCTAGCTTAGATTTTCAGCACGACTTCAGCTCCATTGATAAAAATAAAAACAAAAAAGGAGGCAATATGCCAAAGCAAATCATTGTAAAAAACAGCTCACGCGCACAAAAAATCAAAGTTAACTTTCGTTAATTAGATAAACTTTGGGAGCTTTTTGCTCCCACATGACGGGAAATTCTCCCTAAAGGTGAAGGCCCCGATGCGGTTGTGAGTAAATCGTAGAGTGTGTTTTATATAAAAAATATGACCTTCCCGAAGACCATATTAGCGATGCGGTAGTGCGGTTAATATGGGACTTCGGTCTATGAATATTTTTTGTGTAAAAAGATGAACTCACAGCAATTAGAAAAAATAAAAATAAAAATAATTAGAAATACTAATTAAAATCTTTTTTGCGACAAGATTTTAGCGAGTATTTTTTGCGAGGAAAAATGCGAATCACAGTTAATGGACCAAAGCAAAACAGTTATTCAGTCCGTACCAGAATGACAAGCACGCGTACAGCCGCGAGTTTGCCCCGAACGAATTTTTACGCCAATGCGGTTTCTTCCGGCTATTCGAGAAACCAAAACAGTGTGAAATACAAGAGTAATGTGTTTGGTCGTTTTTCATCAGCTTTGATGATTACGATCATGGTAGCTATTTTGGGACTTTTTTATGTCTCAGAACAGTCGCAAACTACCGCTTTCGATTATAAAATTAACGAAGTGAATACTCAGCTATCCGATCTCGAGGCAGAACGAGACGATTTGCGAGTGGAGCAGGCAAGGCTTCAGTCGATTGCGAATAGCAAAAATTCCACAGTGGCGTCGAATATGGAAACCGCGACCGCCGCAGGATTTACTAGATAAAATATTGTTTGTTTTTGGTTTCTCTTTTTGGTAATGGATGTTTGCGAGGCGGAAATTACCAGATATAAATAGGCTCAAACTGGAAAATCGGTTTGAGCTTATTTTGAACTGCTTATGCTTTTTTCTCTCTCTAAAATATGGTAAAATAATTTAGATAAATGTGTCCTCTTGGGGGCGGTAAGGAGTAAGTATGGCAGAAAATCAAGACAAGGTGATTCAGATTGCGGGTTCAATTACCGTAGATGAGCTAGCAAATGCGCTCGGTCTTTCCGTGACTTTTTTGATTGGCGAACTTTTTAAGCAGGGAATCGTGGCGACGATTAATCAGCGCCTAGATTTTGATACCGCGAGTATTATTATTGAAGAATTAGAATTAAAAAATGTGCGCTTGGAACGCAAAAACACCTCGACCAAGACTTCGGATCTGAGAAGAGAATTATCAGATAAGGCGGTGGTGCGTCCACCAGTAGTGGCAGTGATGGGTCACGTGGACCACGGTAAAACCACGTTACTTGATACGCTTTTGCATAAGAAAACGGTGGAAGGGGAAGCCGGCGGTATTACGCAACATATTTCAGCTTACCAATTGAAACACAATGAACGTCTAATTACTTTTCTAGATACTCCTGGACACGAAGCTTTCGCAGCGATTCGTCAGCACGGTGCGATGTTGACCGATATTGTGGTAATCGTGGTGGCGGCAGACGACGGCGTAAAACCTCAGACGGTGGAAGCAATCAAGTTTGCCCAAAGTGCGAACGCAAAAATTATTGTAGCGATTAATAAGATTGACCGTGAAGGCGCAGATATTCCACGCACGATGGCGGATTTGGCGCAGCATGGTTTGAATCCAGAAGAATGGGGTGGCGATATCACGATGGTGCCAATTTCGGCAAAACGTGGAGATAATCTCGAGAAGTTACTTGATTTGATTCTTTTGACGGCTGATATCGAGGAATTAAAAGCCGATGTGCAAATTCCTTCTGAAGGTTTGGTGATTGAGTCACATATGGAAGTTGGTAAGGGTTCAGTGGTGAATCTTTTGGTGACCGGTGGTGAATTGAAGACTGGAGAATTCATTGTGGCGGGTAGTGCTTATGGTAAGATTCGCACGATGTTAGATTTTCGTGGTAAGCCAAAGGGTAAAGCGACGCCTTCGACTCCTGTGACGGTGACTGGTTTTAAGGAATTGCCAAATTTCGGTGATAAATTTATCGAAGTAAAAGATGAAAAATCAGCACGCAAGATGGCACTGCTTAACGCGCAGAATTTGGTGGAAGAAAGTGCTTCGGCGAATGTGACGAGCTCAGATCTGCTTCGCATGATGAATAATGCGGATAACGCAAAGGTCTTTAATGTAATTATTAAGGGCGACGTGCTAGGTTCAGTGACCTCGGTGGTCGATTCTTTGAAGATGATCGACACCAAGGGTGAAGTGATGTTAAATATCGTGTCTTCCGGCGTGGGTGATATCACGGAAAATGATATCTATATGGCCGAGGGTGACAATACGGTAGTTTATGGCTTTAATGTCAATGTACCAACTAATATCGTGAAGTTGGCGGCGCGTGACGGCGTGGAAATTCGTAATTATAAGATTATTTACGAACTGCTCGATGATGCGAAGACTTCGATGGAAAATCTTTTGGATGCCGAAATTGTGGAAACCGAAATGGGTGAAATGAAGATTAAAGGGGTCTTCCGCACGGAACGCACGGCGATTATTGCGGGTGGTGAAGTTTTGACCGGCCTAGTGAAAAAAGGCTTGATGGGTCGCGTGTATCACGAAAAAGAATTGATAGGTGAAGTGGAGGTCGATTCAGTGCAAAAAGAAAAAATGGATGTGAACGAATTGGTGGCCGGTGAAACTGGTGGTATCGCCTTTAAGTTGGAAAAGAAATTGGTGATCGAAGTAAACGATCGCGTGAAATTCTTTACCAGGGAATTAGTTAAAAAGAAGCTTTAATATTAAAAAACCGCCGCAAATTCTGTTCCGAATTTTTTAAAGGAGAGAATGTCGTATGCCTTTTATCGGACCGCTCAAGGGGGAAGAGAATGTCGTATACCTCGTTCCGGAGACACTCAAAATAGAAGAATGTCGCATACCTTTTATCGGACCGCTCAAGGGCGCTTGCCCAAGCCTATGTCCTCAAAAAGGTAAGACGACATTCTTTTTTTTAAATAGTATTCAGATGAAAGGTAAGCGGCATTCTCTTTTTTTGATATCAAAAATCTGTTCTTCTTATGGTAAAATAAGATTATATGCAAGACCAAAAATCGCAAGCCACAGAGACTCACGGGGGGGGGGGTGGTTTAGGTGGGAACTAAAGTTTCTCGGAATATTTTTGGCTCTAATTTCTTTTTCTAATTTAATTTTCAGTAATAAGACTTTTGCTTTATATACACCAACGCTTTCGGCTTCGGTGGATAAATCTGACATAATCGTCTCGGGAAATGATGTTCTTAGATTTGATAAAACAGCATTTAATTTGTTAACATTAATAGTAAAAACGAATAATCGAACTGGTTACACTGCGTCGATTAGTTCAGAAACGAATGATACTTCATTAAAAAATCTAGAATCTACATCAGGGGCGAAAATTGAATCTATTGCAGAAGATTTGCCTCTAGGTGATTTCACTGCGAATACTTGGGGCTATAAAATGTGGTCAGAAGATACTTTTAAGCCAATTCCTCCAGTTTCTAGTCCAGTTAATATTATACAGACTACTGAAGGTACTGGCTATAATGCGAGTGAGCTTAGGACAATTAATTTTGCAATGAAACTAGGTGATACATTAGAAAGCGGTAGTTATACTAATAAAATGATTATATCTGTAGTAGCTAATCCATATGAGAAAAAAGCGAGAATTAACAGAGGATATGATTTTAATACGAGTGTGGGGAATTTGGACAAAAATCAAACTGTTATAGATGGTAAAGGAAAAAGAGACAATATCTATCATATTAAAAGAAGTTTAATTACTAAAGATTTAATTCCGGCCGATGCGGTAAATATTGAAAATGGGAATACTTCGGATTATGAAGTGAAAATTTGGTTTGTCCCATCAGAGAATACAGTATACTACTGGACGGAGGCGAATAAAATTACCTTGAGTAAAGATAGTAGTTTTATGTTCGATCGAATGCCGAAGCTTCAGACGATTGATTTGTCTGGGTTCGATACAAGCGAAGCGGAAAATATGGCACGGATGTTTTCGAATTCACCAGAACTTAAATCGCTAGATTTTTCTGGTTTCAATACTGGTAAGGTAAAAAATTTTACGTATACATTCTATGATGTAAAGAATATAGAGTCTCTAGACTTATCGATGTTTGATACTAGTAACACTACTACGATGTATGGGATGTTTAATGGTATGACAGCGTTAAAGAATCTAAATATTTCATCCTTTAACACCAAGAACGTAACAGAAATGCAGGAGATGTTTCAGTATAATTCATCACTAACGAGTTTAGATTTATTGCATTTTGATACTCGGAAGGTGACAAGTATGAAAAATATGTTTTACGGCCTTTCAAATGTAACCTCTCTAGATTTATCGAGTTTTGATACACGCTGAAACATATTGTCCATTTGCTTCACATTTCTAGTATCAAAACTCGATAAATCTAGAGAGGTTACATTTGAAAGGCCGTAAAACATATTTTTCATCCTTTAACACCAAGAACGTAACAGAAATGCAGGAGATGTTTCAGTATAATTCATCACTAACGAGTTTAGATTTATTGCATTTTGATACTCGGAAGGTGACAAGTATGAAAAATATGTTTTACGGCCTTTCAAATGTAACCTCTCTAGATTTATCGAGTTTTGATACTAGAAATGTGAAGCAAATGGACAATATGTTTCAGCGTGTATCAAAAGTTTCGACATTGAGATTAAATAATTTTAATACGGAAAAAGTTGAAAACACGAGTGGAATGTTCGCATATATGGATGAGCTTGAAGATTTAGATGTCTCCTCTTTTGATACTGGAAGGGTGACGAATATGTATGGAATGTTCTCTGGAACAAAGAAATTGAGAAGTTTAAATATTACTAACTTTAATACTGATGCGGTAACTAATATGGGCTATATGTTTACAAATATGGCAGCACTGCAAAATTTGAACATAAATAATTTTAATACTTCGGCGGTTACAAATATGAATAATATGTTTTCAGGTATGACCAGCTTAAGAAGTTTGAATTTGTCTAACTTTGATACCGCGAATGTGAAAGATATGGGTGGGATGTTCCATAATATGAAAACGATAACGGAGCTTAATTTATCGAATTTTAATACTAGTAATGTTTTGGGGATGGAGGCGATGTTTTATAATATGACTGCGCTGAAAACTTTGGATATTTCAAATTTTGATACGTCTCGGGTGGGAAGTGTAAAATCGATTTTTGCGACAGCAGACAGCGATAATTTAGAAAGGATTTACGTAAATAACGATTTTAATACTGCACACTTAACGTCATATATGGATTATACGAATATGTTTACGGGCCGAAACAAACTTAGGGGAGGGAATGGCTCGTATCTTTCCGACCCCGCTTCAGCGGATTTGACTTGGCTCCGGGTGGATCGTCCGGGGGTGCAGGGATATTTTACGAGGAAGTCTTAAATTTATCATAGGGAATTAATAACGCTTTTGGTTTTTCTGAAGATTCTTATGGTAAAATAAAAGTATATGCAAGGCCAAAAATCACATTCTTTTAAATTATTTTTGTGGAAAAATATTTTTGTATTAGGTACTGGTTTTTTCGCTTCTTTTCTTGGTTTAAATTTTAATACTAGTGAAGTTTCAGCGCTCTTTGTTCCGACCTTATCGGCTTCGGTAGATCAGGCGAATCTACAGGTGAATGGTAACCAAGTAATAAATTCGACAGATAAAACTACAGAAATTCCGTTTAATTTTACCGTAAATACCAATAACCGCACCGGCTATACCGCGACATTAAGCTCCGAAACTGATAACACTGCACTGACTAATGCGACTTCTGCTACCGGAGCGAAAATTAATTCGATTAGCACGAACCTAACATTAAATAATTTACCAAATAACACTTGGGGATATAGGTTTGGCGCGTCCACGAATTACGCACCGATTCCCGCACTCTCTACGCCAGCGCAAATCTTGCAGACGGCAGGAAAAACAAACGGCAATGAATCTAACCAGCTAAGCATTGGTATGAAACTAGCGGATAATCTAGAGTCGGGGAATTACATAAACAAATTAATCTTATCTTTTGTCTCAAACCCATACCAAATGCGTGCTGTGATGACGAACGGTCCGGATTTCAATACTAGAGTAGGGAATTTAGATCCGAATCCAGCTTATTACACACAATCGCCATCTGATCATATACCGACTAAGCCTAATATTAAATCTTTTAAAAGAAGTACTGTGGCACCGGTGAGTTCTATATCGACAATTAATATAGAGGACTCGGATATGTCGGATTATGAAATTAAGGCTTGGTATAATACGACTGATCAAGCGGTTTATTATTATACTGAACCGAATGTGGTATTTTTAAATGAGAATTCGGAGGCGATGTTCCGATGGTTTACAAAAATGGAGACGATTGATCTATCTAGCTTCAATACAAGTGAAGTAACCACAATGAACACTATGTTTTATATGATGAATAGTCTAAAAAGCATTGATGTTTCTGGATTTAATACGTCTAAGGTAACTGATATGAATGCAATGTTTGATCTAACCGGCGTAATAGAACAATTAGATGTTTCGAATTTTGATACTTCAAATGTTACCGATATGAAATGGATGTTCTTTGGATTGAATAAATTGAAAAAATTGAACCTTACGAATTTTGATACAAGTAGGGTCACTAACATGTATGGTATGTTTGATGCAATGACTGATGTCAGTGAGATAAAATTTGGCACGAATTTCAATACTAGGAATGTGACGAATATGGGGAGGATGTTTTCCAGAACGAGCTCAATTCAGCAGTTGGATTTATCACATTTTAATACTGGAAACGTGACAGCAATGAATGATATGTTTAGCCTAATGACATCTTTGACTCAGATTAATTTTGGAGCAAATTTTGACACTAGTAATGTGACGGATATGACGGGTATGTTTTATCAGTCTACAAGTTTAGTGAATTTGGATTTGTCACATTTTAATACGAAAAAAGTTAAATCAATGATTAGTATGTTCTCGCAAATGTCTGGTTTGACAATTTTGGATATTTCAAATTTTGAAACACCAAGTCTTGAAAATGCTGGTAGTATGTTTGCGATTGACCCGGGTTTTTCGGATAACCTTGAGAAGATTTATGTAAATCAGGATTTTGATACCTCAAAATTAACTTCTTCAACAAATGCGTTTATTAGGCGAAATAGGCTTAGGGGAGGGAATGGATCGTATCTTTCTGACCCTTCGACCGCTGATAAAACTTGGCTCCGCGTGGATCGTCCTGGAGTGCAAGGGTACTTTACGAGGAAGAGCTAGCTAGTTGAACTTAAACTTAAAAAGTTATGGCTCATGTCGGGTCATGACTCTCATGTCGGAGTCTAAAAAAATGAGCTTGAACTGAAAGATTCACCTAAAATAGCTTAGTTCGGTTTTTGTTCGGTTTTGGGGTAGAAGTAGAGAAGAGCTCGATTTTTCATTAATATTGAAAAATCAAATATCCGGGGAGAGCGGGCCGGGAATTAGTCGGGAACAAAGAGGAAAAAGCCAGAGAGAGGGAAACGCAAAATTTAAATTTTTTCGTGAAATTTGGTGCAAAATATATATTTCACAAGAAGATTTATTTAAAGTCAAGGTGCCTAACAGGGGTGGCGGTGGTGGAGTGATTCTGGAGCTCTTCTCCGAAGCCCCAGAATTATCGGAATTAACCTGTGTATTTTGATATAAAATAGATGAATTTACCCCTGTTAAATGATAGTTTGAGTGGATTTTCGAACACGTGCGGAGTAATTCTCGGGCCTTTAGAAGAGCTTTTTAGGGCTAGTTTTAGGTATAATTGACTTAGTATGAGTTGACGGAGGTGGGTCGGGAGAAAATATTCAATGATTCTCTGTCTGCGGGTAGAAAATTAGTGGATCCACACGATTATTTATATTTGGATGGATTCGCCTCTTTATTGTCGCAAAATAGTTATTGTGCGACATTAAGAATCTAAGAAAAAGATGGGTAAACTATCGTCTAAAATAACTTATAAAATATCCCGCTTATGCTAAATTAGTGGTTTGAGGGCTGTCAGACGGTCGTAGATGCGGTTCTGGGTCTTTGGACGGGTATTTTTATGTCCTGCAGAGAAAAGGCTCATATAAAGGCTGATATAGCCTGATTTTTAAATTTAGAGTAATTCCCCTGTGACATTTGAATTTTTGATCAACTAGTGCAGATTTTTATTTTATATTAGATAAAAAACTCTAACCAACAGAGAGGGAAACGTCAGATGAGGGTAGTGTGACAGCGGTATCTAAAGATAATAATAGAGGTTAAAAGACTAAATTTCAGGGGTCTGATGGGTTTTTGTAGTGATAAAACAGAGAAATAACAGGGGTGAAACAGGGTAAAATGTGAGTGAAAAACAGGTGTGGATAGGGGTGGTATAGAGGTGGGATAGAGATAAACTTGCGTTGAAACGAGCGTGAAATAAGAATTTATTAGGTGTGGGTTATGGATTAAACAGGGGTGGAGAAGTATTAAGGAATAGAAATAAGCCCTAACAGGGCTTATTTTTAGTTGATTGGGGTAGGTTTCGGGCCGGAGACGGAAGTTGGTTTGTTTCCCTTTTTCTTGAAGTTGTTACGGTTTCGGAAATTGCGATTTTTGAAGTTGCGATTCCCTTGCGGCTTAGCGTGAGATTCGTGGGTGCCGCCGTTCGGGGTCGGTGATGATGTGGATAGAGCTGAGTTTAAGGCATTTTCAGACGCTTGGGCGTGGTTTCCGGTAGAATCTGGTTGGTGGTTGGCTGTATTTGGCTGTGAGGCCTGTTCTGAAGCCTCTGGTGCAGCATTTATTGTATTTGAGATAGTAGGGGAATTAACAGGTGTGGCAACAGGGTTAGAGATAGGGGCAGAGGTAGGGATAGGGTTTTTGGTTGATGCGGGGGTAGAGTTCTGGGTGATTACAGGGGTAGAAGCTCCGTGATTAACGAAAAGGGGGGTATTTCCCTGCTCTGGGGTTTTGGTTTGGTTTTGGGTGGTAGATTGGCTTTGAGGTTCGGAATGAGTCTGCGCAGAGGTCTTGGCTTCTAGGATCTCTTTAAGGTCTTTGAGCCCAGGTTTTTGTTGATTGGTAACAGAGTTTGGTGAAAACTTTTTGGTATCGAAAGGCTTAGCGGACATTGAAGGCTTGCCATTGATAAACGTCAAAGTCGGAAGATTCTCGCGAGGAGCTTTATCGGCTGGTTGGCGGCCGGAATTTGAGAGTTCTTGCTTATATTTTTCACTCTGTTCAATCGTCTCACGAATTTGGCGCTCAATCTCGGCACGTGGGTGGGAATAGTATTCACGAGAGTGGGCAACAATTTGATCGAAATTATCGTGTGGACTGTGCGGAATATTAAGGGTAGTAGCAGAGAAGGCTGGCACCTTTTCCCCACCGATAATCATGGAAATTACGAAATGGCGGTTATTCATTTGGATTAAATCAGATTCATCGAAAACTGGGGCGAATTGTTTGGAAAGAATTGGCGCATCGTCGGCAGAAACGCGGAATGAAATCGTGGTACCGACGTTACCGAAGACGGCATTACGGACATTTTCGGTCATCTGGGAAATGTACTGGTTGGCCACGGTGAGATTGAGGCCGTATTTACGGGCTTCAGAGAGAATTACCGCGAAAGAATCGGTGGCAAAGTTCTGGAACTCATCCACGTAGAGATAGAATGGACGACGATTCTCTACTTCCGGAATATCGGAACGGGACATGGCAGCAAGCTGGATTTTGGTAACCAGGAAGGCGCCGAGAATGCCGGCATTGTCTTCACCAATGAGACCCTTAGAGAGGTTGACGACCAAGATCTTCCCTTCGTCCATGATCTGACGGACATTAAAGGTGGATTTTGGTTGACCGATAATATTGCGGATAATTGGGTTGGCAGTGAAAGCACCGACCTTGTTTAGGACTGGAGCGATGGACTCGTTGATCTGTTTGTCATTCCACTGACCGAACTCGTGTTTCCAGAATTGCAGCACTGTGACATCCGTACAATAATCGAGAGTTTCTTTACGAAATTCTTTATCAGTGAGGAGACGAGAAATGTCGAGTAGGGTAGTTTCTGGGCGATCGAGAAGCGCAAGTAAAGTGTAGCGCAAGATATGCTCGAGACGTGGACCCCAAGAGTCGCCAAACATACGTTTCAAAACACCGATAACCTCAGAACAGACATTCGGTTTCTTCGAGGCATCAGAAACTTCGAGTGGGTTGAAGCCGACTGGGAACTGAGTGTCCGCTGGGTTGAAATAAATGACATCTTTCACGCGGGAAGCAGGTACGAAACGGAGGTTATTGACCGCAAAATCACCGTGTGGATCGATAATGCAATAACCCTGATTATAGAAAACGTCAGAAAGGGCGAAAAGTTCGAGCAGGCCAGATTTACCTGCGCCGGTTTGACCGATGATGTAAATATGGCGAGAGCGGTCGCGACGTAACATACCAAACTGATGATTAATCCCACGGAAATTGGTTAGGCCGAAAGCGGAAATATTTTCGTCGTTGCTGGCGATGCCGGTGATGAGAGGAAGTTTGGCTGGTGGTTCGGCAGTTTTTGAGGTGGCCCAAACAATGTTTGGGGTTTCCACTGAGGTATGTGGTAGATGATAGACCGAGGCAAGTTCAGAAATATTGAGGATGAAACCCTCATCGGTGAATTGACGGAGCTTGTAGGCTTCGAGGTCTTCTCTGTTAAAGCTGCCACCGATGGATTTGAAGCCGTTGAGGTTGGTGGAGTTGTACTGTTTAAAGGTACCGACTAGAGCTTGCATATCGAGCTGGGCATTAATTTCGCTGTCGCCGAGGTAGGCAAGGCGGATTTTAACCTGATAACCGAGTTTGGTAGCCTTAGTTTCGGCAGCAGAAATTTGTGATTTGACACGTTCAGAGAGCTCGACGGCTGGTTTTGGGCTACCAGAGCCACCACTTGGTGGGGTGGAAAGTGCGGAAAGAAGTTCGGCTAGCCAGGTCCAATCGATATTAAAAAGCTTGAGTGAAGAAGCGGGATTTTTTTGAGCTTTAACCCAAGCGTCAGTCTTTTGGTGCCAAGAATCGGCGACCGGGCGTGTGAGGATTTGGATCCAGAGTTCTTCGTTGCTATCAGGGTTCAGTTTGGCGAGAGTACCAGTAATACCAGCCAGCGGATCGACTTCGAAGGTATCAAAGGTCTTAATCGGCAGGACCTCATTTTCGGTGAGCGAAAGCTCCGAGCTGTAGACGACATTGTGACTGTGAACGGTTTCGGTGTAATCTTTGTCGACGACGTGAATTTGGACGCTTGGGTATTGCGCATAAATTTGGCCTTCGACGAAGCTCTGCAAAGTTTTCGGCACATAGACATAAAAACGAATCTGTCCACCAGAAGAAACAATCTCAAAACTGAGATGCTCCTGGGCGGTGCCAGATTGACGTAAAAGTTCAGTGTCTTTTAAGATACCGTGAAGCGAGGCGAACATTTGCTCGGCGGAAAGTTCCTTTTTGTCGTTATTTTTTGGAATTTCCAGCATCAAAAGTACCGACTCGAGATTCAGGGTCTTTAATTGATTGATTTTTTTGTAATTTTTATATGTGAGATATCCTAGGACGCCAACAATGGGGAGCCAAACGATGGGCATCAAGATAAAATGAACTAATTCCGCTATCATACTTCTATTTTAGCATTACTGACGAACTTAGTCAGCATAAGTATAAGTGTTTCGGTCGACACGACGGAAAAGTTTTTTGTTTTGAAGATTTAAGAGAATGGTAGTTTCTTTGACTTTACGGGTTTTGAGGACGCGCTTGACGATTTCTTCCCTTGTGAGCGGCTCGCCGGCTTCTTTTAGAATGTCAGTAATAATTTGCGCGACCGTACCACGCTTATAGCCCCAGATATCGAGAGCGTAAATACCGCGACCGATTAAGACGAAGCGAGGGTCTTTAATCAGTTCGTTATGAATGGCTTGAGTAGTGACGTTTTTGCGACGGAATTTGGAATTGGAAATTGCGTCGGCAATGTCACTAAAGTGCATCGGCTCGTTTTGGTTCTTCAAAATGACATAAATTTTATCACGAATATTTTTTGGATTGACGGTTGGCCACTTGGCGAGACCCCACTGGTCATCCAGCGAAGAAAGTGACTTAGAAATGGAAGCGATGGCGCGGATGTGATTTGGGTGCTCATAATTAAGCTTAGCGTCGAGCTCATCAAGGCTCATCGGGAGCTTGTTATTGCGAATAAGGGTGACAATTTCATCAGCTTTGCGCTTAATTTCACGTTCGTTGCCATATTCCGCGATGCCGGTGGCGTTGTAATAGCGCTCGGATTCATCGATGTGGACGAGACGGGCAGAAATTTCACTAATAAAATTAATGGCGGCGAGTTCCTTTTCGTTCGGATTATGGCCGTAAATTTTTTGAGCAAGAGTAGAAATGCGAGCGATCCTCCCCTCTTCGACGAGGAAACGGATGATAATCTTTTCGGCGGCACCGAGTTCTGGGATTTGATTTTCTTCAGCCATTACGCGGAGACGGATGATGATGGCTTTTTCCAACTGACGGACGCGTTCCCTAGTGATAGAAAGCACTTCCCCGATTTGTTCGAGGGTTTCCTTTTGGCCATTTAGACCAAAACGACGAGAAATAATCTCCTTTTCACGGTCTTGTTCTATAATATTAAGACTTCCTGTCAAGGCTTTCTGAATAGTTTCCGCATGTTGATCCATCTTATATTTTTTCCTTATCCACCCGATAATATATAAAAATTACTATAATTATAATATAAAATTATAAAAAGTCAAATAGGAATCTTGTGTGGTCGCTTTCCGTCTAACTTCTTTCAATATTTTATCATAAATTGTACATTTAGGACAGAAAATTATATCTAAATTTAAACATTGGCGGTTTCATGGTATGGTTATAGATAATGCTTATGTTTAATGTTGTGGTGATGGCAAAAAAGTCGCTTCCTATTAGTCTAATAGACAGGAGGCGACTTTGATTTTATGGTAGTTTTTTGCGATTCGGCTAGATTCGGTGGCTATTATTAGTTTTTGTGATTCGGCTGGATTTGGTG
>SDRH01000007.1 GCA_007845165.1 TM7 phylum sp. oral taxon 351
TATGTCTTTACCTCTATAATATGCCATAAGGTAGTCCTTTCTTATTTATAGTTAGATCCTAGAAATAAGTTTAAGAGCTACCTTATTTTTATGCAATATTTTGTTGCAAAGGTCCTGAGCTATTACGGTATATTGACAAAATAGCATAAACATGATAGAATAAAAGAACTAATTCAATAGTGGATTAGATAGGCCAACCCATTTTACGAATGTATTTGGGTAGTTCTTTGAGAAGGAGGTATTCGTTATGAATACAACAAGTAAGAGTGTAGCTTTATCTTATGTTATTTTTAATGGACCAAGCAAGAGTGTCTTGTTTGATTCGTGTCTTTACGCTTATAGTAAGGATGCAAAAGTCCATGTGAATTTCGGTATTTCACAGGGTTGTTCAAACGACGGCAATGACGCCACAAAGATGCATCTAATGATGCAAATTATCGATATTGTGATAACCGGAATTCAGCATGAGGATGGTTCTGGGGAGAGCTTTAACCTAGAAGGTTGCTGCAAGGTGGATATAGATTATCACATTCGGAATGATGGTGTTTGCCGTTATCAGTATCGCCGATTTACGGCATATTATAACAGCAAGAGCCGTAAGGGAACTATTACTCTGATTGCTAATTCTAATTGAGAAAACTTCCTTTACGAAACCTACGTACCCGGGCGTTTAGTCCGGGTTTTTTTATGTAAAACTACGGATAATGGTTAGGATATTACAGATTAAATCAAATAACTTTATGTGGCGAGAATCATAAAAAAAGACTGCTTGCGCAGCCTTTTTTGGAGGTTAATTACAATGGTTATCCCTGACAGCATCTAATACTTTAAATAATTCTTCGGATGGCATTAGACTGTAAAAGCTAAATCCTCCACCTGGTTTTGGCAGAGGCTTAACGCCATAGCTCTCCCATATTTGAGCTGACTTTTTATTATCATAACTATTATCCCACCAGTCCGGTCGAGGGGAATTACCATTTGGAATAAAATATGCCTCAATATCATCTAGACATTTTTTGGGTTTCCATTCTCCAATTAATCTGAGCTGATTACAGTAAAGCAATGGGTCAGCTCTCATGCAGTCAGTGGAAGACTGCTTGATTGCGGCTATCACCTCATCATTGTTCGGATTTGGGTCATCAGCAAAAAACGGAATTTTACTAAAATACCATAAACGTGATAAGTGTGTATGGAATACCCTTTGAATAAATCGCATAGCGGTACAGGGTGCCCCACCTATGAAAAATATTTTCGCAATTTGACTTGGCCGGTACAAAGCCATCTCATATGCGACAGCGGCACCAAAACCACCTTGAGCATGAATTTCAAATTTTCCTTCATGTTGGTCAAAGAAATCAGCTACACTTTCCCGTATACCGTCAATAACAGACTTATTACCGTTATACTGGAAAATTTGCACCTGACTTGTGCCGTAATGATAAGAAACATCTTTAGCATACCATGATTCAGTTTCCACAGAGTCGCCCTCTGCTGGAATGATTAGAATATTAATATCCTTCATTATTATCACCTCCTGTTAAAGTGCAACCTCCGTTTAATATTATAACATATTTTACAGATTATAAAATCATCTAATGCAGAACTATTAAACGGTAAAATAGCTCAGGAATAATTATTCCTTCATTGACAAAATAAGCATTTTAATGTATAATATGTAGATATTATTATATAAATTTACTTATTAATTTATATAAAATTGCACCTTGAAAGGAGGAAAAATATTATAAAGTAATAGGTGCATCTTGTTTCTAATTCATTTTTAATTTTTACATAAGGGAGGGAAGTATGATAGAAATTGACGAATTTAAGAATTTAAGGAAGATACAATACGAGGAAGAGAAGACTCAGGCCGAAAAGCTGAAGGAACAGCTTGATCTTTTCGACGCATCTAATTTGCTCCGAATTATTGGCACGCCGATCCTTATGGCGATTAATCTTCTTTATCGAGAGGGTTTTGGTTTTATGATTCTAACTATGGGCTCAATTTTAATGGCCGGCATCTCAGTAGTACTACTTGATCGATTACCGGAAAAAGATTTCGAATGGGCTCATGATCCAGAGGTTGATGGTAATTATTACTATGCTAATATTACTAGCATGATAACTTTACTTGCTATTGCTGGGTTCGAAGTTTGGATTACTTCAAAATTCACGATGGCAATTATTTTCTTTGGTACCCTTGTCTTTGCGATGAGTTATCTATATATGGTTTTTCACGCATCAGATCGGTTTCTAAGAAAATGGGCTACCACAATGCGTATCCTGAATTTAACGTTCATTGTTTTAATTGCCGCGTCGATACCTGTTTGTGTGCTATTCCTAATCTTTAGTAATTTTTTCTAACTTAAAATACCCCGAATCCGGGGTATTTTTTTCTGCTTAAATTCCTTTGGTTCTGGCTTCGTAAGAAATTTGTTCCTGCTGTTTATTTTGGTAATCAATTTTTCCCGACAAGAAAAGTTGGTCAAACAATTCAATATCGTCGATATGATCTTCGATATGTTTCCAAACTCGATTTGCCCCGTTGTAATAAGCTAAATCTTTATTGTTTGGTAGTTCACCCGTCCCACGAAAACAGCGCTGTACTGCATTGAAAACTGGCTCAATTTTACCGCCGGTTAATTCACGTAATTTGCATTGAATTTCATAAACTTCACGAAAATTCTTGCCCTTAAAATTAGCTAAACCAATATTGATATAATGGTCGATTCCCGAATCTTCATATTTACCATTAATGGCTTGCTCCACTGCCTTGGCTACGCCCTCATCGAACTCTTCGTTATTTGGGAAGCCCGTCGAAAAAGCTTCTACTTCATGATCCACATAGGGAACCGCGCGCAGTACATGGGTGCCTAGTTCATGCACAATTAGGCCGCGAGCCCGCTTGGCGCTATAGGTTTTGTCTTCTGGAAAATAAATCCGGCGTTCCTCATGGTCTGCCGAAGCATTGGTTGCCCCAGCTTTGATTTCTGCACGGTACGGATTGCTGCCATCCTCATTTAGCTCTTCTTCAATAATTTCATTAACAATATTTACCATTTCTTGTGAGCTAAATTTTTCTTGGTTTTCTGGAATATGCTGCAGGAAACTACCAAAAAATTCGTTTGTCATTTCCGCGAAACGTTCAATGGTTTCTGGTTTTGGTTTAAATCTTTCGCTTCTAGTTTCTGGCATTGGTCCAATCTTATCGAGCAGTTCAGCAAAATTTTGTTTTTGTTCTTCAGTCAAATCCTGCGCCTTAATCTGGTCAATCTTTTCATTTAGTAAGGCGTAAAAAGTCCCCTCGTCTGGCTTGCCATAAAGTGCCTCATTGGCCTCCTTATGATGCTCCGCCGCGAGCTTTTTTGTCTCTGGTTGCGTGACTGTATTGTAAGCTAAATTCGCTACCAAGAAATCGTTTTTCTTAAAGCAGTCATCGGCCAAATATTCCAACAATCTACGTTTTCCGCTGGATAATTCTGCGCTTTCAAGTTCCGCTTTTGCTTTTTCTAGGCTACTCAAATTATTTTCAATTTCTTGTTTATCTAAATTTCCGTATTCATAGTTCGGATGAACCAAATCTGGATTATTTAAAAATTCTTCCTTCGCTTCTTTGGCATTGGTCGGGTTTAGGCGTTCATAAACTGTGAGATCCGCACTAGCGATCAATTCTGAGATTTCATCTTCCTTTAATTTTTCCGCTGTATTTTCAGAATTATTAAAAACAGATTCTCTTGTCGTCTCAATTTTATTTTCCGGGTTCGCCTGCTCAAATTTTTCGCGTGCTAATTCTGGATTAAATTGATTTTCAAGATTGGTTAATTTTTCAAAAGAGTTTTCTTTGTAATTATTATTTTCAAACCGATTAAAATTTGGAAATTCCGCCATAAAGCTCCAGGTTAATTTAGTATTTTTCTTTTATATATTATAACCTCTTATGCTATAATTTAGTTATGAAAAAGAAAACTTGGTGGAGGTCAGGCTTTACGATTATCGAGGTAACGCTTGTGTTGGCGATTACTGGTCTGCTTGTCGTCTCGGTCATGGGTTTTCTTTCCGGCAATATTAATAATCGCCGCTACATCGATTCTTATAATGAACTTTCTGCTACCCTTAAGTCGGTGTATTCTTCGGTAATTAATGTCAAGAATCCTCGTGAAGCTGATGAGGGAAGTAGTATTTACTGTACGCTTAATACCATGTGGAATGAAAATGGTGGGTTAGTTTCTAATTCTACTTCGGACAATTTTCCAGGTCGCACTCGCTGTGCGGTTTATGGCAAGTTAGTTACCTTTGGTGAGACCAATCCTGCGACAAGCCAGCCAGATCATAATGTCCATATTTATGATGTGATCGGTCATATTTATACTCAAAATCTCGATATTGAAAATGCCTCTGGTGATAACGCTCTGGTTTCTTTAAAGAGCATCGGCGCCAATGTAGTCACTATGAAAAGTGAAGCCAATACTTGTCGTATGACTACCGCAGGTAATCACGATGTATATGAGCCACTCTGGCAAGCTCGTATTGAGAATACCGAAAATCATGATCCGTTCGTCGGGGCATTTCTCGTTACTCGCTCACCAATTTCTGGTACCGTCCACACCTATATTTATGATGAAAAAGGCAAAACTTTTAATATCAACCAACTCATCCAAAAAGTGAATAATGAATACATTGGTAATGGTAGTTGTGAATATGGTGGTATTGGCTCAGTCACTAGTGTAGTGGCGGATGCTGGTCTTTATCCAGCTTTTGGAACCCTAAATCGCACCGATGCCAAAGGTCTCTATCTTGAAAACGTTAAACTTCAGAATAAAAAAGATCTCGATATCTGCGTTGGCTCAGAAAACCATTCTTTGAACAGTATTGGTCGTCGTGCTATTCGAATTCATGCTGATGGTAGTAATTCTACAGCTGTTGAATTGATTGATATTGATAGTGAGGAAAACCCATGTCGAAGTTAAAGCCTCTTATTAGTCGTCGCGGCGACACTATCATCGAAGTAACTTTCTGTTTTGTAGTTTTTATTTTAGTTTCTGCCATTTCGGTTTCTATGATGAATCGTAGTTACGCTAAGATTCAGAATTCTTTGCAAATCACCACGGTGCGCAATGAAATTGACGCTCAGGCTGAAGCTCTGCGTTTTATTCATGAGTCCTATATTTCTGAGCGTGCTTTAGTCAAAACTAGCGGCCAGGACGACTCTGGAAAATGGCAAGAATATCGTGCGATTTGGGATCGCTTGACCAGCTTCAATAATGGCATGTCGAATAGTCCGACTGATATTTCTAAATTTGAAGCCAACAAATGCTCCGAATATTATGATAAAAATAATATTGTCGGTGATAATCATAATATCTTTACCGATAAAGCTTTTATTTTAAATACTCGTAAGCTCAAAGCTTCCGATCCAGAAAATACTATTCTTTCTGCCAAGGATCATCCAGAAATTTTTCAAGAATCTCCACTTTCGCCTCGCCTAGTTTTTTCCTCTACCAATACCGCCGGTACTTCGAACGGGGAAGATACCGAAACCACCAACCTTAATGAAATTAATGACGGTACCAATTACAAAACCACTCCAGTTTTTAATAACCTTTATCGCGCCGAAGGTATTTGGATTGTCGCTGTCCGTGACTTTACTAACGTTCCATCTAGCGCCCATTTCGATGCTAAATATCGTGAAGATATGGATAAGAATTACCCTCCAGAATTTTATGATTTTCATATTCGTACCTGTTGGTATGGTCCAGGAGAAACCGTCCCGTCCACCATTGGCACCATCATTCGTTTATATAATCCAGACTACATGAAGAGAGGTTAGATTAATTTATGCGTCAAAAAACTATACGATCAAAAACCAATAATCAAACCCCTTCTGGCTTTACTATTATCGAAGTGACTCTCTCCTTGATGTTTATTTCGATTCTTCTACTTTCGGTAATTTTTGTCGCAGTGCATCTCTCTACGATTTATCAAAAGGGAAATACCATTAACGCAATTAATTCCACTTCACGCTTACTTGTGGATGATTTTCAACGTGGTATCGCTACGGCTCCCGCCCGCTCCCTCTCTGATATTTGCCGTGTCGAATATGCTTCAAATAATAACGAGATGAATAAATGTTTGCAGGACCAAGCTAGACTTTATGTTTATCAGCAAAATTATGGCACTATCAAGGCCAAGCAAACTGGCAAGATTCTCGAGAGTGTGCCGCTTTCTGGCGTCTTCTGTTCTGGACGTTTCACCTATCTCTGGAATACTGGTTATGTGTTAAATTCCACGGATTACGAAATTATGAGCGGTAGTCGCGCTACTTTCAGTAATGGCGACACGGAAATTGACGATTATCGTTTAATTAAAATTGAAGATTCTGATCGTGCTATTTGTCGTTCTCATATGGAAGCCGCCGCTAATAATAATCGTGTTTATCAAGTGGCCGATATCGCCCCAACTTATAGGCTCACTGGCGCTGAGTATAAAGAGGTCATGAAAAAGAATAACGAAGATATTGCGCTGTATGATTTCACCATCTTCGCGCCGACCGAACATGCTCTTACCATGCAGAATTTTTATAGTGGTACTTTCATTTTAGCTACCTTGCGTGGCAATGTGGATATCACTGGCACCGGCGAATTTTGCAAGACGCCACCAGAAATGGGCTTGTCTTCTAGCTTTAATTATTGCGCCATCAATAAATTTAATTTTTCCGCTAGGACATCAGGTCAAAATAGAAAAGGAGAGGAATAATGAAAAAACTATTAATCACTAAACGCGGCTCTACTTCCATTATTGTGACGATTTTTGCCATGCTTTTATTTAGCATTATTGTGGTTGGTTTTGTGCGCCTCACTCTTTCTGAAGCTGGACAAACTAGTAATTCTGACCTCTCCAAATCCGCCTACGACTCTGCGCTTGCTGGCGTAGAAGATGCAAAGGTTGCACTTCTTAAATATCATGAATGTTTGAACCGCTATCAAGAAGGTGGCTCCGATACCAACTGTAAAGAAATTATCGAAGCCATGCAAAATGGTATCAAAAATCAAGACTGCAACACTGTCGCTAATGTCCTCAGTCGCACCACTGATGAACAAAAAGGCGTCACTATCCAAGAAGTAAAGAATAAGAATCTTGATCAAGGTCGTGGTGCTGATATGATGCAGGCCTATACCTGTGTAACACTTCAGGAAGACCTTAGTGATTATCGCTCCTCACTCAGCAGTGAAAATCGTCTCCGCATTGTGCCAATTCGTAGTGATAAAATCAAAGATTTGAAATACGTCAATATTAAGTGGTTTTCTGACACTAATTACGCCAAGCTTTTAAGTAACGGTCATCAGCTATCTTGGAGTGAAAATGCCTCTCTTCCATCCGGTCAGTATTCCTTAGTGCCACCACTAATCAATGCCTCATTTTATCAAGCCGACCGTAATTTTAAGATGAGTGATCTGATTACGGCTAGCGGTGACAATTCCACCGATCAAGGAACGATGTACCTAAGACCAAGCAAGAACGGTACTAATGAAATTCGTGCCAGTGAGGTTTCTCGTACCTTTGATAAACACAAGAATGAACTTTTCTATGTTAAGTGTCAGGAAGGTAATTTCTTCTGTTCACTGACTTTTGAAGTGCCAAACACTTTCCACAATTCTAATGATCGTAATACCGGTGCTACTTTCTTGGTATTATCACTTCCTTATGGCGCACCTGACACTGATTTTGCCATTTCACTTTACGACGCCAAGCGCAATCCAATTGATTTTACCGGCGTGCAGGCTAAGGTTGACTCCACTGGTCGTGCTAATACTCTTTATCGCCGTATCGAGGCTCGCGTCGAATTGATCGATAATTACTTCCCATATCCAGAATTTGCCGTACAACTAAACGATGATAAAAACAATGTCACCCGCAAAACTTTCTATACCACGAAAAACTGTTGGTACATGGAAGATGGCGACAAGGACACCTGTCCTGACTATCTCGAAAACGACGATTACGCCAATCCAGAATAATCATCTTGGATATGAATGAACAGAAGATAATCAAACAAGCAGAAGATAAAATTACTGCTAATGCGTATATTCACTACGCTAGTGATTTGATTTATAAAAAAACCGCGGAGCTTGGATTATTCGAAGGCGTAGATTTTGAATATCATGCAGATATTTATGAAAATATCTCTGTATTCAAATTTAAACCTAAGCATGAAAAGTTGGTTTTTGATATGCGAAATTTCTTAAATGATTCGCTGGTGAGTGACGAATCTATCAATCGAGCCATCAAACGAATTTCTCTTAAATTTAAAATGAACAATGAGAAAACAGACAGTATAAAAACAAAACTTTATTCATATATGCACACCTCAGATTTTCGAAAGGGTCAAATTTCGGATGAAGTTAATTATTTTTCCGTCAAAAGACGAAAGAATTCGGATAGTTTGAAAGTTATTTTGTATTTTCATAATATCGCTAAGGAATTAGCTCCACTGGCTACCTGTCTTCTACGTTATTCGTCTTTGATTCTAGATCAAATTTTATACACGGATAATTTGAACGTATTCTTGCTCGGTAATGATACTTATTCCGATTTTTCAGTTAATGAAGATTTTTATGGCCTGCAAAAAGAAGTGTTCTATGAAAAACCATTACAGAAAACCGCGCTAGAACAAAACATCCAAGATTTTAAATCGAAAATTTTACACGCAGAAATTGTGCACAGAATTTATAAACAAATATCCGACAATGTAGAAATTTCAGATGAATTACTGTTTAATAATTGTGGCTATATCGTAGATAAATCTTATTGGGCTCAAACAAAAGAGGCTCAAATTCAATTTTTGCTTCGGGATATTAAGATAGAACTGGAACTAGGCAGTTAATATTTGACAGAAAAATCGTTGTAGATTATAATAATTACATACGTCGCGGGGTAGAGCAGCCTGGTAGCTCGTTTGGCTCATAACCAAAAGGTCGTTCGTTCAAATCGAACCCCCGCCACCAAGTTTTAGAACCATCAGGTTCTTTTTTATTTAGACCTTTCATCTGAAATTTATATTCAGAGTAAAATCCAGATACAACCCTACTCGTATCTGTAGTTTTTTACATCAAATTTTTTGCAGCTATCCTCACGATGTCGGAGAAGCTTTCATTGATGTGAGGCATTGAAGCGTGTTCCAAGAGTGTTAAATCGCCATACATGCCAGCCACAATTTCCATCACCGCAAGGTCGGCATTTTTGGCTACGATTGTCGCACCTAGAAGTTTCTTATCTTTGTCACAAATTAACTTCAAAAATCCTAGCTTCTCTCCCGTAATTAGGGAATGAGTAGTTTCGATCTCTGGCACAATTACAATCTTACACTTGATACCGCGCGACAAACAATCCTTTTCTGTTAGGCCTACAGTTACGATTTTAGGGGTCGTATTTAATACGGTTGAGAAGTGGCGATAGGTTAGGGTTAATTTATTGCGCTTTAAGATATTATTTACTGCCAGAGTTCCTTCGTAAGCAGCCTTTTCCGTCGAATAGCCCACTAATTGTTTCAAAGGATTCGCGGCCACATCTCCGGCCGCAAAAATATGACTTACGCTAGTTTCGAGCTGATCATTTACGATAATACCTTGTTCACTAAATTTAACTCCAGCATTGTCTAATCCAAGTTCCGTGTTTGGCCGATTATTAATTGCAAAAACAATCGCTTCTACACGCACTGTTTTTTCGTCAGCGCCACGTTTCATCGTCACTTTTACCGTAGCTACTCGACGTCCATTCGAGACAGTTTCGTTTTTGTCTTTCTGAATCGCCACAACCTTTGTGTTGGTGAGAATCTTAATTTTTAGTTCTGACGTCAATTTATTGGTTACTACCTCTACCGCTTCTTTGTCATAACCTTCCAGAATCATCTCTTCTTTTTCTACTAGAATTACCTTGCACCCCATCTTCGCTAGGTATTCCGCAGTTTCAATTCCTTTTTTCCCGGCGCCCACTACTAAGACGATTTTCGGCAGCTTCTTTACGCGCATAAAGATGTCTTCCGGCAAATAGTAATTTGTAGTTTCAATTCCTGAAATCGCATTAAGATCCATACTTCTGCCAGTGCAGACCAAAAAGCGCTTCGCTGAATAACGTTTATTCGCTACAGCTATTTCATAAGGTGAAATAAAATGCGCATCGCCATGAATTAAATCGATCTTAAAATTTGCGAAAGATTTTTTCTTGGCTAGAATATATTTTTTCACCCGCTTTTGAATAGTTTCAAAAAGGGAAGGATAGTTATATGTTAGAGTGTCTTGATTATTGCTTAACTGTAAAAACTTTTTCGCTTCGTAATATTGGTTTGCGATATCGGAAGCTGAAAGTTGTGCTACGCGATAAATATCGGACTTGCTGCCAACCAATTCGTTCTCGATAATTGCTACGCGAATTTTGCTTGCAGCTGCCGCTCTTGCCGCCGACATTCCTGCTGCACCGCTACCGATAATTATCAAATCATAATCAAATTTTTCACTCATCATTCATCCTTCTCTAAACCAGTTTGTTTCTTTGCTCAATCATGAACCCCAAGTCAGTATTAAACTTTTTTACCTCGTTCGCTAATTTCTTATCGAATTCACTTTGAGTTACAATAGTTTTCTTTTCTGCCCAAGACACCACTTTTTTTACGATAAATTCTACTGTCTGTGTATCTAGTTCTGGAATATTTTCAATCTTGCATTCCGTCTTTAGAATTTTCTTGATCAACTTATCTGTCACTGGCAGATTTTCGCTATTCTTTTTACGCATTAAAAACCTCCTGCCACTAATTTAAAAGCAATCAGAAATAATCCTAAAGTAATGAAAAGAATACTTGAAATCAGTTTCGTGAAATCTAAATTATCTAGACGCCACTTTTGAATTTCCGCAGCTGTCTTACCGTGGCGAATGCTTAACTTCAATACTACTAGCGGCATCACTGAAATCGCCGTATAGGTTAAAATCATTACAATCTGCCAAAGCGCTGGTAGCTTCAAAAAACTATCGGCTGAAACCAACATTAAAGCTAAGATGAATGGTAGTTCCGCCACCACTGACAAAACACCTAGTGAAAAGGCCTCAATATTACTAGATGAATTTGCCGCGCGTTTGCGGATGTATCGGATGATTGACTTTGGCAACCAAAGTTCCGTGGATCTGTTGGTTTTATAGTAGAAGAACCACACGCAAATTGCAAGACTAAAAATCAAACAAATTAAAATCGTCAGACACAGGATGGTTAAATTGCCACCAAATAGCATCATTAGAGCATAACAGATAGAGGTTAGGAGTAAACTTGTTAAAAAGATGTAGCCTACGATGTAATTTGAAAGAAGATTTTTCGTTTTCTTCTTTAAGTACCTTCCGGCGCTTTCACGATACAGCAAAAGAAATACCCCCGTGCTGAGTTGCATGGAAGACTGGGCTAGGGCACTCAAAATTATCACCCCGAAAGTCAATAATAAAGTTTGAACCTCCATTTAGCTATATTATATCATGCTTATGGTCAATCATATCTTGCTTATGACAATTTATAACTTGCTTATGCTAAAAATTTTTAAGGCTTCTTTCTATCTGTAAAATCAAAAATCTTTCCGCTTATGCTTCTCCTTTTTTCTTAAACTTGCTAAATTGCAGTCAAACAAATTAAGTGAGGTAAATATGAAAAAAGTACAATTCAGAAAGCGACCAGAAAAACCGATTATGTGGTGTTTTGCTACTGGTCTATTTTTATTATTTTTGTCCATCTTATTTTTAGAATTTTCCAGCGTCAAAAAGGATGACGCCTGGAATCCTTTAAGTCTAAAAAGAGATGGAAGTCCCCAAAATTATTATAATATCGGTAAAGTTCCACAGAGGGCCGAGCTACTTGGATCTGTCAGTCTCGGCTCTCTGACGGGGAATTCATATTCTGAAATTATTTTTGCTGAAGCCCCCACCGATGCCGAACATCGCAGTGTTTTGCCGGACCCTAAACCCTGTCCAGAGGGAAAAATTCGTAATCCGTTAACTAATCGTTGTATTAAAACCTATGATGAACGACATAAAAAGAAACCCAAAAAACCACAAGAGCCAGGAAAGCCTATAGAGCCAAAAGTTCCTCAGGAAAAACCTAAACAACCTAAACAACCAAAGCCTATTAAGCCTAACCAGCCAAAACCAACTGAAAATATCCTGAATAAGCCCTGTAAGTCTGGCTATGTCAGAAATCAGGAAACTCATCGTTGTAATAAAATTGCCACACCAAAACCGAATACACCAAAGCAATGCAAACCTGGATATTATTTAAATCAAGCTACTCATCGCTGTAATAAGGAGAATTCTCATGAAAATCAACCAAAGATCTGCAAGACAGGCTATTACCTTAACTCTCAGACGCATCGTTGTAAAAAGATTAGTCCTGCAGGAAATGCAAAGAAACCATGCGAAGTGGGTAAAACAATCAACCCAAAGAGCGGCCGTTGCGTAAAAATCCCAGTGCCAAAGACTCCTAAAACTTGTGGTGAGGGCAAAGAATTAAATCCAGCTACTAACCGTTGCAAGAAAATTGACTCAAAAGATGAAAAAACTCCTGCACCTTGTAAAGAAGGTTATGAGCGAAATCCAGAAACCCATCGTTGTCGTAAACAAAAGGCCAATACCGGTGCCACCGATAAGCTTGAGGTACCAAAAACTGGCGACCCTGAAAAAACACCCAAGCAATTTAATGGCTCTACGGCAATTATCGGCTCTTCAGTGGCTGGTATCGGTCTTCTACTCTTCCAATTTCGAGTCGAATTAATTGAATTTGTGAAGAAAATTTTCATCAAAAAATAGGTAAAAATCTCAAAAATCTTTTTAATTTTTCTCATTCACCCCTGTTAATTTAATAATTAGCAGTCTTGACATTAGAGTGCTAATTAGCTATACTTAAGACAAATTAGCAGAATAACCGCTAAAGTGCCAAAAATAATAAACAAGGAGTATTTATGAGTAAAATTATTGGTATTGACCTTGGTACAACTAACTCCGCTTTCGCCTACATGGTAGCCGGAAAGCCAGAAGTAATTACCAATGCTGAAGGTGATCGCACCACCCCATCTGTTGTGGCTGTGACTAAAAAGGGTGATCGCCTCGTTGGTAAAGTTGCCCAACGTCAACGTGTTACTAACCCAAAGAACACCATCTATGGTATTAAGCGTCTGATTGGTCGTAAGTTTGATGATAAGGAAGTTCAACGCGATCTCGACATTATGCCATACAAGATTGTTAAAAAAGGTAACGGTGTGGCCGTAGAGATGGATGGTAAGGAATATACCCCAGAAGAAATCTCTGCCATGATTCTTTCCAAGATCAAGGCTGATGCTGAGGCTTTCCTTGGTGAAAAGGTTACTGAAGCTATCATTACTGTTCCTGCCTACTTCGACGACTCTCAGCGCCAAGCTACTAAAGATGCTGGTAAGATTGCTGGTCTTGAAGTTAAGCGTATTATTAATGAACCTACTGCCGCCGCTCTCGCTTATGGTCTCGAAAAGAAGAGCGAAGAGAAAATCGTGGTCTTCGACCTTGGTGGTGGTACCTTCGATGTTTCCATCCTTGAATTAGGTGACGGCGTCTTCGAAGTGCTTTCTACTAACGGTGATACCCACCTTGGTGGTGAAGACTTTGATAACCTCATCGTTAACTTCCTCTGTGATAAATTCAAAGAAGAATCTGGTATCGATGTCAAAAAAGACGCTGCCGCCATGCAACGTATTAAGGATGAAGCTGAAAAGGCTAAGAAGGAACTTTCTTCCGCTAAGGAAACCGAAATTAATCTTCCATTCCTCTCTGCTGATGCTGACGGTCCAAAACACTTTGAATACACTTTGACTCGTTCAAAGATGGAAGAACTAGTCTCTCCACTCATCGAACGTCTCGCTGACCCAGTTCACAAGGCTCTAAAGGATGCCAAACTTTCTACTAGTGATATCAATGAGGTCGTGATGGTTGGTGGTATGACTCGTATGCCAGCTGTGGTTGAAAAAGTTAAGGAACTCTTCGGTAAAGAACCTATGCAAGGTGTTAACCCAGATGAAGTCGTGGCTGTCGGTGCTGCTATTCAAGGTGGCGTACTTCAGGGCGACGTGAAGGATGTTCTCTTGCTCGATGTTACCCCACTCTCTCTCGGTATTGAGACTATGGGCGGTGTTTCCACCAAGCTTATTGACCGTAATACTACTATTCCTACCTCAAAATCTGAGACTTTCTCCACCGCTGCTGATAATCAGCCACAGGTAGAAATTCACGTCTTGCAAGGTGAGCGCGAAATGGCTTCCGATAACAAATCCCTTGGTCGTTTCGTACTTGACGGTATTGCTCCAGCTCCACGTGGTGTTCCTCAGATTGAAGTTACCTTCAATATCGACGCTAACGGCATTCTAAACGTTACCGCTCGCGATAAGGGAACTGGCAAGGAACAGAGTATTACTATTCAAAACTCTGGTAACATGTCTAAAGAAGATATTGAAAAAGCTCAAAAAGATGCCGAGCTCCACGCTGATGAAGACAAGAAAAAGCGCGAAGCTATCGATGCTAAGAATCACCTAGAACAAGCTATCTATCAATACGAAAAAATGCCTGATGAGTTCAAAGATAAAATCTCTGATGAAGATAAAGAAACCATCAAGAAGGCAGTCGAAGAAGCTAAGGAAGTCCTAAAAGACACTAACGCTGAAGCTTCCAAATATGAAGAAGCTGCTAAAGAATTAGCTAATAAAGTCATGCCAATCGGTGCCAAACTTTACCAAGCTAACTCTGCCGACCAGGCCAATCCAGAAGCTGGCAAAACCAACCCAGATGAACCAGTCGAAGGTGAAGTTGTCGACAAATAAGACTGCTAAAAACTCGAATCTCTAAATACCTAAGGCACTAAACAGCACCCCGCCCCGGCGGGGTGTTCTGTATTTACAACATATATGCTAAAATAAAGCAAATTAAAGAGTTCATTATGAAAAAATTTATCAAACAATTCCAAAAAACCTCTAATTTAGCTAAATTAGATCTAATCATCAAGTTTCTGATTGCCTTTTCGGGTATCGCACTCACTATCATGCACTTCGTCGATCCGGTGACCTGGCATAAGTTGCCAAGTTATCTCGTGACAATCATCTTGCCTTTCATCCCGGACCTAATCGCGAAAATCAATCTTCATACTTCCACCAAGCTTCGTCTTGCTTATAGTTCTTTTTTGATTATCGCCATGGTCTTCGGCATCGATCTTGATTGGTATAAAAACCTAATTATTTTCGGTTATCCAAGTTATGATAAAATCGTCCACACTTTGTCTGGCGTATTTTCTGCTTTTCTCGCCAAAGAAATTCTCGACAATGTCTACGATGGCAAGGATTCTATTGTAAAATCGTCTTCCACCTCACGTACTTCTGAAATAAAAGTTAAAAAATATTCCACCGCCTTCGCATTTCTCTTCATTGTTTCTTTTGTTTTCTTTGTCGCGGCTGCCTGGGAATGTTTTGAATTTTCCTACGATCAGCTTTGTGGCGGTCACATGCAGGAACTTAATGCTCCGGGTGTTGGTGATACCATGGGTGATATAATTTCTGCTGGTATCGGCGGTCTCATTTTTTCCTTTTTTTTTCGCAAAAAATAATTTTAGTAAAATAATATTTAATCTAAAAATTAGAATAAATCTCTAAAAATGAAAGCCAAAAATTCTTCCAAAAATCAGGATTATATGCAGCAAGTCACCGCGCGTGAAACGGAAATTCTTTTGCAGGAACTCACAAAAACCTTAACTCATAATATACCAGGTGACGTTGTGGAATTTGGCTGTTATAAGGCTGATACCTCTGTACTTTATCAAAAACTTTTAGAATCGATGGGCCATGGTGGCATCTTCCAGTCGGAAAAACACACCCCTTCGACCAATCAGAAAATGCTCTGGCTCTACGATTCTTTTGAAGGACTTCCTGCCAAAACTCGTGAGGATAATTCAGCTGCTGGTGATGCTTTTCAGGCTGGGGAATTACTTGTTACTAAGCGTGAGGTTATCGAAAAATTCAAGAAAATGGGACTTAAACTTCCTAAAATCAAGAAAGCCTTTTTTGATGATCTTGATATCATATATGATATACCGGAAAAAATTTCCTATGCCTTTCTGGACGGTGATTTATATCAATCTATCAAAACCAGCCTGCATCTCGTTACCGACAAAATGTCGCAAGGTGGCGTAATTATTGTGCATGATTATAACAATCCAGAGTTACCAGGTTCCGCTCGTGCAGTCGATGAATGGTTAAAATCCCATCAAGCCAAAGTCGCTAGTTTCCGTGTCGCCGAAACCCTCGCGATTATTTATTGCGCCTAATGACATCTTATGTGAGCGAATATTAAATATTGCTTTTTCTCTTAATTTGTATATTATCTAGTTAGAAGTAATCACATTAAGATTTTCTTAGTATTTTTGAAAAAGGGGGAAAAATGAAAACTATAGTCACTATTAATAATTCAATAAGAGCAAAAATCACTGATAAATGTGGTCTTTCTTGAGGTTTCTGTCACAATGAGGGGACATTGGTACGGAGGGCTGACTCGAATAGAGTATCAATTTTTTCAAAGAAGAACCATTGTATGTTATATCCTGGAGAAATGTCTGTGGACGATAATTTCTTAAGCCTCTTTAAGCAAGCAAAGTATAGGCTTGACGTAGAAGATGTCCATCTCACTGGCGGAGAACCGTCACTTAATATGCATGCCGAAGATATCATTGCGTCACTTAAAGGTTTAGGACTCACAGTCAAAATGACATCTAATGGTGAAACTGGTGGCGACAGAATAAAGGATATTATTGATGCTGGGATAGACGGAATAAATTTTAGCATATTAGGTTTAACTGCAGAGGATTTTCAAAGAACTCAAAATAATTATCATCTGGACAAGTCATTTTACGAGAATAAAATACGACGCATGTATGAGGCAATAGATTTAGCTATAAAAGAGGGTATATATGTTGCAGCTAATATCGTGGTTTCCGATTTTTTGTCAATCAATAAAGCGATAGAGTTAATTAACTATTACAAAAATAGTCTACAGATTGAAATTCAACCTGACTTAAGTAATATTAAAGAATCTGAATCTGCTATAGAGGAGTTATTGGTTCGTGTTGGGGCTACACCAATTGAACGTAAAATTATTGCCGGTGTATCCGATGAGCGAATTACGTACGAAGTCAAAAATGGTGTTAAAATAGTCAACAAAAAAATAAGACGAATTATCCTTGATAATGCTTGTTCTGGTTGTCCTTATTCTGAAACCGATTGCGTAGAGGGTTTTTCTGGACCAAGAGTCTATATTGACGCAGAAAATAATTACTATATTGGATTTTGTATTATGCGCATGGAGCGTACTGCACCGTATGATTCATTCTTTTCGTCGCAACTTTGTGATGAAATCTTATCATTATACTACAACGACTATAATAATCTTATCGGTAAGTTTTGTTTAGTTTCATTTTCAAAACAATAGGTCTCAACAGGAGGCCTATTTTTTCTAAAAATATTATATTTAGGTTTTTATAATTTTAAACGATATACTTTTGATTCAATTCCAAAATCCAACGCTCGTTGGGGGAGACTCCGAACGGACGGTAAGAAAACAACTTTAACCGTAAAAGAGATTGTTGATGACTCGCTTTCTGGTACCAACGAATGGGAAGTTACGGTAAATGATTTTGATGAAGCTTTGATGATTCTCGAAAAACTTGGTCTGTCGCATAAAACCTACCAAGAAAATACCAGGGATGAATTCCTTTTAGGCGACTCCAAAATCTCAATAGATCATTGGCCAAAACTTGGCTATCTTCTCGAAATCGAATCTGAAAAAGTTGAGGATGTAAAAAACTGCGCAGAACTTTTAGGTTTTGATGAAGATGAAATTATCACTACCGATATTAAATCGTTATATTTAGAGCGGGGAATAGATTTGGATGATATACGTGAACTTAAGTTCTAAAAATTAAACACAAATAAAAAAACGACCATACAAATAGTCGCAATATGATAATGGTAAGCTTTTGCTATCGCAAAAAGCATACAAGACTAGGATTTTTTACAAAAATCCTTCTGGTACTCCTCGCTCAAAAAAATAAAAGCAAGCTTTCATTTTTCACTCGCTTCGTCGTCCAGTCGAACTACGTTCTCGTCTTGTTATCTCAACACATATGAAAACAAAAATAATCCCCAAAGGATCATTTTTCTTTTCATAATGGTCGGGGCGACAAGACTCGAACTTGCGACCTCAGCGTCCCAAACGCCGCGCGCTACCAACTGTGCCACGCCCCGAAACACTACTCTTTTAATCTACCACATTTCCGTTAATTATGCAATAAATATGTTAAAATTATAGATATGAATAATTCAAATACTGATTCGAATCGTCCTAAAATCAAATTTGTGAAATCAAATAATAACAAATCGAAGAAAAATGGCCCTTCGAACACCTTTCGCTCGCTCTTTTCTACCTTCTTATTAATTATTTTATCGCTTACTTTTTGGAATTATCTTACTGGCAATGGTGAAAATGCCCATAAGGAAGTGCCGCTTTCCGAGGTGATCGCTGAGGCTAACCAAGAAAATGGCAAAATCCAGGAAATTAATGTTGCTGGCAATAACCTTACTATCACTTACAAGGATCAAAAAGCTAAAAAATATTCCAAAAAAGATGGCGCTGGCACCCTTTATGATCAGGGCCTCACGGTCAAATGTACCGATAAGACCGGAAATGAAGCAGCAGAATGTTTGAAAAAATACCCAAATATCACCTATTCTGATGATATCGATCTTCTTGGCATTATTCTCAATATTGCCTCTCTCCTCATCCCAATTGCTATCGCAATCTTCCTCTTTAGTCGCATGCTTGGTCAAGCGCAAAGCGTGAATAAAGAAAGTATGAGCTTCGGCAAATCTCGCGCCAAACTTTACGGTCCAGATAAAAAGCGCGTCTTATTCGATGATGTCGCCGGTAATGAAGCTGCTAAGCAGGACCTCTCAGAAATTGTCGATTTTCTTAAGAATCCTAAAAAATACGAAAAACTTGGTGCCAAAATTCCTCGCGGCGTACTTCTCGCTGGTGATCCGGGTACTGGTAAAACTTTGATGGCGCGTGCCGTAGCTGGTGAAGCCAACGTTCCTTTCTTCAGTATTTCTGGTTCCGAATTTGCTGAAATGTTCGTGGGTGTCGGTGCTTCTCGTGTTCGTGACCTCTTCAGTAAGGCCAAGAAAAATGCCCCAAGTATTATCTTCATCGATGAAATTGATGCTGTAGCTCACAAGCGCGATTCGCGTGGTGGTGCCGGTCGTGAAGATGAGCAAACTTTGAACCAAATTCTCGTTGAGATGGATGGTTTTGATAATGAATCCGGCGTCATCGTGATTGCTGCTACTAATCGTATCGATATGCTCGACAAGGCTCTACTTCGCCCAGGCCGTTTCGATCGTCATGTCGAGGTAACTTTGCCGGAGCGCAAGGACCGTCTCGAAATATTGAAGGTGCATTTTAAGAACAAACCAGCCGTCGAGTCGATTGACCTTGAATCTCTCGCCAAGAAAACTGCTGGTTCCTCTGGTGCTGATCTTGCCAATATTGCTAACGAAGCCGCCATTACTGCAGCGAGAGTTGGTCACAAGGAAATCACCAATAAGGATCTCACCGAGGCTTTCGAACGTGTGGCTATTGGTCCAGAACGCAAATCCAAGGTGATGAACGACGAAGAAAAGAAGCTCACCGCCTATCACGAAGCTGGTCACGCGGTGGTCGGACACGTTTTGCCAGATTCTGATCCTGTTCATAAAATCACCATTATTCCTCGTGGCCATACCGGTGGTGTTACTTGGTTCTTGCCGCCAGAAGATCGCAGCTACAAAAATATTTACGAACTCAAGGATGTGATGGCTCGCGCGATGGGCGGTCGTATCGCAGAAAAAATTATTTTCGGTGAAGATCGTGTGACTACTGGTGCCTCTTCAGATTTGAAGCATATTGCCGAACTTAGCAAGGATATGATTCTTCGCGAAGGTCTCGGTACGAAGACGCGTAACCAAGTTTTTCCAGCCGACGAAGCTTCTTACTATGCGCTTTCCAGCAGCAAGCCTTATTCAGAAAAAACCGCTGAGCTTATTGATCAGGAAATGCGTGCCTTTACTGACGAAGCCGCTAAGCGCGCGGAGGCCGTTTTGCTTGCTAACCGTGAAATTCTCGATCGCGTAGCCAATGCACTTCTCGAAAAAGAAACCCTCGAAGAAGAGGATCTCAAGGATATTTTCGAAGGTAGCAAGTTGCCAAAGGAGGCTAAACTTTACTAATAAGAGAACGCTAAACCTTACTAATAAAAGAATACTAAATTTTACCAATAAAAGAACGTCAAACCTATGCAAATCAAAAGCCCTTACTACCGAGTTTCCGTTAAAGCGAAAATCAACTTTAACGGAAAAACTCTCCTCGTTAGAGAAGATGGAAAGAAGTGGGATTTGCCAGGTGGTGGGATTGAGCATTACGAAACTATAGATGAAGCTCTAAAAAGGGAATTAACTGAAGAAATCGGCGTAAGTGATTTTATCATCACTTCCGGTCCTAAAATCTTCAAGATGATTAATGCTGCAGCGAATAGACCACTTATCTTCATTGTTTACGAATTAGAATTAGACCCTGCTACCGAATTTCATCCATCGGATAATGTCGAAATCGGTCTATTCGAGCCCGGAAAAATTCAAGACACCGTCTCCTACTCCCCAGAGTATACTGACTATATTAGAGAATAATAAAAGTAGTCAAACTACAATACGATAGAATTAATTCCATCAAAAAACAGCACATCATCATCGGTTAGATGATAAACTTTAAAACTCTTAGAAGTAAGTTTCTCTGTAGCTTCTTTTATTCTTTCGATATATTTTTCTTTTTGGGTGTGTGGAATAATCACTTCATTAAAAATGCCCATTCCATTAAAATTTTTTAAATTTGGTGCTAAGTTTGGATTGTCAAATTTTTCCGCACCCTCAATTGTTGGGCAGCAAACAATTGACCCTGCACTTGACCCGATATAAATTCCGCCTCTGCTAATGAAATTTTTTATAGCCCTATCTGCGCCACTTTCCTTCAATTTTTCCATCAAATAAAAAGTATCTCCACCAGCAACTAATAAAATATCAGCCATGGCCAGTGGTTTATTAATCTCTTCTTCCGTTTTATTTTTTAAATCTAAATCGGTTACTTCAATTCCATATTTTTGTAGGGCAATTTTATCGGCTACGACAAAATCCTTATTCTCATACGGGTCCCCAGCAGTCGGAATAAAGACGGCTCTTTTTCCAGTTACACCGCCTTCATTTTTGCTAATTTTCCCCATGGTCATCATGGCGTAAGATGCAAGATATACTTTCATGACAATCGTCTCAAATTCCCCATTTATCTTTAGATTAGTTTAATGCGAATCCCAATCACCCCAAATTCCGCCTGCTTCTCTTCGGAATAAAATTCTCCAAGCACCTCTAGTAATTCTTGTTTCGTCATAGAACTATCCGCCAGAATAGAAATATCAAAATCTTCAAATAAATCAGCAAAAGAATTATATCGCAAGAGTCCAACTACCTCTGCCTTGAATTTTTCGTCATCTGATTTCGCAAACTCAATAATATCTCCAAGCTGAATTGATCGTCTCTTTTCATCATAAAGCCGAAGCTCGATGCGCTTAGTCCCGTCCTTAATGAAATCGAAATATTTTGGCTGCAGATTCATCTCGTGTATTTTCATATTTTTATTATATTACAGTGTTACAATACGAGAGGATTTATCTTATCACTCAGGGATTCCTTTTTTATTTAAATATTTCTTTATATTAACTATGTCCTGCTGATCCTTGGGAAGATTACGTGATTCCTTAAAAGCCAAAATCGTTTTAATATCTTCAAGATTAAATTCATCACCCTCTTCCATATTAAAATGATCTTTTTTATCAACAACTATCTCCAATGCGTCACTTAAGTGATAGAAATTGCAAGAATTTAATTTGTCAGGTGTCATCTTTAATCTATCTTTTACATTGTTAAATAATTCTTCGGATATGCACAAGTCAATATCAGAACATATTTCGCGAATTCCCCGCAATACTAACGACGCTCCAGAGAGAACGTAGTATTCATTTTTAGGTAATTTTAAGTCTCTTAGCCGTCTTGTAATTTCTTGTCTATTCATCGCATTAGATCCATAATTTTATATTCATTATAATATCTACGTTGCAAAGGTTGTGAGCTATTACGCACATATTGACATTTAACCATAAATGTTATATAATGCAACCAGATTCTGATATTCAGAGAGAAGCCTATGGTTACTACTCTGGATAGGCCAGAGTAGTTTTTTAGAAAGAGGTGTATTATGAAACGTAATATTTTTGCTAGTCTGTTGGCTGTAGCAGTTTTATCTTTATCAACTGTGAATGTATTTGCCGCTGAGGCCGGCGTCTTGGGCTTGAAGCCTAGCGCTAACCAGGGCGCTCAAAGTTTCAATGATACCACAAACAAGGATGTTTCAGGTATCGTATATGATACTGGCAAATACCAGTACCCCGCGCAGCAGCTGATCGCTGAGAATCGCCAGTTTGACAAGTACGACTGGAGACTCTTCCAGAGATTTGATAACCAAGAGCTCATGTATAATGAGTGGGCTGCAGTGATGAATTTTAATGTCACTGAGTACTCTCAAAACGTTTATCATGATAATGCCGATGGCACAACTACTCGTTTCTTCGACTTTAGGGAATCAAGTCTTAAATATTTCGAAGTCGAAATGATTGGAAGTAGTGGAAAAAAGATTTACAGCTCAGACAATAAGCTACGTTTTAGACGAAATGATGAGGTGAATACTTATATACCCATCTCATTAAACATTGGCGTCTACACAAAACCAGAGAACTGTTTTCCTTTTGGCACAGAGATAATAGTTCCAGGGTCACATGATCATAACTGGAATATTAATCCGCTTGGACTCTATCAAGAAAAATTCTGGTTTAACGTTCTTAATGGCTCGCTAACGCCTGAGGAAAGCGCTTTATACGATGCTAACTATGGTAAAGCTGTGGATCCGATCAAGCTCTATTATCCAAACAGAGCGATCTACGTATCTGGGTGGTGTCTTAGTGATATCGCACAGAAAATGAAGCTAATTAATAGTTGCTTTAAGGATGAAAATCCAGAAAACTGCTCTGCATATGTATACAGTGTACATAAAATGTTACAAAGCATGAGTAGTATAAAGAAGCTGAACTAGACGCACCTCGACCTTAAACCACCCAATCATTTGGGTGGTTTTTTATTTAGATAAAAATATTATTCTTATGTTAATATATAAATATGAGGGTAAAGAAACTTCTTGGGTTTAAATTTAATTATCAAAAAATATTATTTTCAATAATTATTGCTATAGTTGCTTTAATTTGCGGTATGCACTTTAGTCAAAATATTTTCGCAGTAAATCCTCCAACCCCTCCCCAAACTGGTAAACACGATGGTGGTAGTGGCCATCCAGTAGAAGGATGTAGCAAGAGTATTTGCTATACTGTACATCAAGACTACTCAGGTGTCACCTGGATCTACTATGATTTTGCAGCCATGGGGATACCGGAAAACAAGCGCGACAGAATCCCTTACAGTGTTTTTGCTAATACGCCCGCTGCTGGATATCCAAAAGAGAATCAAGTCTTACCCACAGCTAAAGGCGATAACGCAGTCACTGGTTGTGGCAGG
>SDRH01000008.1 GCA_007845165.1 TM7 phylum sp. oral taxon 351
GACGAATATGGGATTTATGTTTTCTGACATGTTTAATCTCACTACTCTTGATATCTCCGGCTTCGATACCTCCAATGTGACTGATATGAGTGGTATGTTTTCTAGCATGTCTAAACTTACCACTCTTAATCTTTCTCACTTCGATACCTCCAAGGTGACGAATATGGGATTTATGTTTTCTGACATGTTTAATCTCACTACTCTTGATATCTCCAGCTTCGATACCTCCAATGTGACTGATATGAGTGGTATGTTTTCTAGCATGTCTAAACTTACCACTCTTAATCTTTCTCACTTCGATACCTCCAAGGTGACGAATATGGGATTTATGTTTTCTGACATGTTTAATCTCACTACTCTTGATATCTCCAGCTTCGATACCTCTAAGGTGACGAATATGAGATATATGTTTGACGACATGTCTAAGCTCACCACTCTTAATCTTTCTCACTTTGATACCTCTAAAGTTACGAATATGGGCTATATGTTTTCTGGTATGTCTAATCTTACCAATCTTGATCTATCAAGTTTTGATACTTCTAAGGTGACGGATATGTATGCTATGTTTTCTGACATGTCCAACCTCACTGCTCTTAATCTCTCCAATTTCGATACTTCAAAAGTGACGACTATGTACGCTATGTTTCGGAATATGCCTAATCTCACCACTCTTGATCTCTCCAACTTCGATACCTCCCAGGTTACGGATATGAAATATATGTTTTATCTTCCATATAAAGATAAACTTAATGATAAACTAGAAAAAATTTATGTAAATAATGATTTTAATACCGCTAGCCTTACGGACTTTTCGGAAATGTTTAAAAATCGCAATAAACTACGAGGAGGAAATGGCTCGTTCTTGGTTAACCCGGGTACTGCGGATAAATCCTGGCTCCGTATCGACGATCCAACCAACGGTCGCCCAGGTTACTTCACTAGAAAACCATAAAAAAGTTCTAAACCTTTTTATTACTTATTGGGAGAAATACTATATACTTTTTTGAATTTAAAAAAAGAATGTCGTCTTGCCTTTTGAGGACATAGGCTTGGGCAAGCGCCCTTGAGCGGTCCGAAAAAAGATATGCGACATTCTTCCTCTTTAGTGTCTCCGGAATGAGACATGCGGCGTTCTCTTCTTGCTAGTTTTGTAATAACTTGGCTAGCTTGGCACGAAGCCCCGTATCTTCTTCTTCGCTATTCAGGGTATCTACGGTCACGCGTAGAAGTCCAAAAGCCGTAATATAAGAATAATCCAAATCAATTTCTGTTGCATTCTGAATATCTGGAATATCTACATCATCCAACAAATGAATCACTGGGCGTCTAGCGAAAGGTAATTCTTCGTACCAATCTGAGGTGGCTAGTGCTTCTTGCAGGGTCGAAAGTCCAGCTCCACCACCACAAAGAAGAATCTTATTTGGTAAAGCTTCAAGTAGAGAAAAATCAGATAGAGCTAACCCCACGCCAGAAACCCAAACTTCGGTATTATCCGCGATAGCTTTTTCAACTTTTTTCATACGGTCCGGAATATTTAAAATATTTTGGACTTCATTCATGCGCTCCGCATCAGAAACCGTCAAGGTTTTCAGCGCATGTAGGTCGTTAGAAAGTAGCCCACTATACTGAATCTTCACTAGCTCTGCAGTGTCAAAATCGAGCCCCACTTTATTAGCTACCTGATGTGTGAAGCTACGACCACCGATGCCAAACATTTTGGTCCCTTCTACTCCGCCATTATCTACTACGGCAATATCGGTCGTACCACCACCAATATCCATCACGATGGCCGAGAGATTAGAATCCAGATTATTACCAAGGCAAGCTCGACAAACCGCAAACGGCTCTACCGCTACGGCAACAAGATCGAGATTTAATTCCGCACAAACTTTTTCAATTGCCGAAATATGCACTAATGGCGCAAACGCGGTGTAAAATTGCAAGACCAATTCTGAACCTTTAAAACCAATCGGATTACTAACTTTATATCCGTCAATCGAAAGGGAAACGATCGCTGAGTTAATCAAGCGGACTTCCACGTCGGGGTTGTCGGTTTCTAGTGCGACCTCTTCGCGTGCTTGCTCTTCGGCCTTATCCTGTACGCGCTTAATAATCAGTTGCATTTCCTGATCAGAAATTGGCTTATTGCCATCTTTACGACGGTAGCGCACGGTCTTGGTATTGCCTTTGATTAATTCACCAGCGATACCCACTGAACAGGTTCTGGCTACCACGCCAGCCATATTTTCTGCTCGTGACAAAGCCTTTTCACAGGCGGAAATCACCGCAGGAATGTCCGCAATCGCCCCAGCATACATGTTGCCCATCGCCTGATGTTCTTTACCGACACCACGAATAATCAGGTTATCACCTTCTTGACGCTCAGCGATTACCGCTTTGATATATTCGGTACCAATATCTAGCGCGAGAAGCGTTTCCGACATTTCATTTTCATTCTTCAGGTCATGTGGAATATTCATAAAAATCTCGTTTACTTTTCCTAATTATAGCACATTAAGCATAATTACTATTTCGCGCCAAAAAAGTTTGTGCTAAAATTAAATTACTATGCCAATCATCACAAATCTCTTCCCAGATATTTTTCTGGTGTAGTCTAAAAAATACAATGGTGGCTACTGGACCAATCCAAACGATGCTAACCTTGATGGCCTGCGTATCAATCATCCAGGACGTAAGGGTTGCTTCACTTTGAAGACTCCATAATTACTTAATATCCACTAAATCTAAAGCAGCTTATGTTAAAATGGACAAAGTTTATGTTTAAAAAAAATATTGAAAAGTCTAAAACTCAAATTATCCACACCGCACTTTTAACCTTTCTTGTGGCGCTGACTTTTAATGTTTTCTTTTTCGTAAAAAATACAGCAGCCTTGCGCGTGCCTGGTCTTGCGGTTTCTTTTGACGCGGATGCTCAGATTAACGGTAATCAAATCATTAATTCTCTCACTCAATCTGAGGATCATCCGATGAATCTCACGGTTACTACGGATAATACTACAGGCTATAAGGTGATGATTAGTACGCAGACCAATGAAACCGCTATGACTAGTGTCACTAATTCTGACCGTATTAATTCAATTAGCCAAAATCTCACTTTGACTAATTTTCCTAGTAATACTTGGGGCATTAGGTTAGGGAATTACGGCGAGTTCATGCCGATCCCACCAGCTTCTTCACCAATAATGCTAGTTCAGAACAGCTCTAAGCCGGTTACTAATACCGATACGCATCAGGTAGATATGGGTCTTAAATTAGCTCCGAATCTCTCTAGTGGAGAATACACGAATACTCTAATGGTAACGGTCATTACTAATGATTATCCACCTCGCGCCTTAACTCTTTCTAGCCTCTATTGGCGTAATGCTATGAAGGATACTTCTGGCGGACTTGATAAAATCAAGCATTTCGCTCGTAGTATGACGCCGCCAACGGTCGTCGATAATCCGGTGCATCTTGAGGATGACGGCACCTCTGATGCAGAGGTTCTGGGTTGGTTTGATCCAGCTAGTGAAACTTTTTATTATTATAGTATTGCCGATAAAGTGGAGCTGAATTACGACAGTTCCTATATGTTCCTTGACTTTACTAATCTGGCCGATATCGACCTCTCTGGACTTGACACTCGCTCAGTTATCAATATGCAGGGGATGTTCAGAAACACTGGTCTCACTAGTTTGGATCTCTCCAGTTTCGATACTGAAAACGTCACCGATATGTCCGGCATGTTCTATGATGTAAAAAATCTCACGAATCTCGACCTCACACATCTTAACACTAGTAATGTCACCGATATGCATTACATGTTCACAAATATGAGTAGTCTCACCTCACTTAATCTCTCACATATGAATACTTCTAAAGTGACTAATATGACCGGTATGTTCTGGGGCGTGAAAAACTTACCAACTCTCGATCTTTCCAAGTTTGACACCAGAAATGTGACAGATATGTCGCAAATGTTCTTTCAGGTGGAGAAACTTGCTAATCTCGATTTATCCTCTTTTGATACTTCCAAAGTTACTACGATGTTTGATATGTTTAACTCTATGAAATCTCTCACTAATCTTAAATTCAGTAAGAAGTTTAATACCGGTCAGGTGCAAAATATGCAGGGTATGTTCGCCAATCTGATGAATATTCAAGAGATCGATCTATCGCAGGCGGATTTTGACACATCAAATGTGAGGAATTTTTTCGGCATGTTTATGTATGGGTTTTCCGTGCCATCCAAGCTTCAGCGAATCTACGTCACAGCTAGCAAGGATTTTAATACTTCGAAGGCTGCTCCCACTAACTATCCTCAGAATATTAATTCTCAAATGTTCACTAATCAATTACTGCTTCGCGGTGGTAACGGTTCTTATGTGCCAAACCCAGCCCTGGCAGATCTCTCTTGGCTCCGTATTGATCGTGGCGCCACGCAGCCAGGTTATTTCACGGCCAAGTAATTTGACAAACTCGTTATCTTCGCTATAATAGAAACATATACTTTTAATATCCGGCCGCAAGGTCGGATATTTTAGACTAAAAGAAAGGAAAATATGGAAGGTTTAGACCTTAAGCAGATGTCTCAGATGGTGAAAGTTATCGCCGAAGAGAAGAATCTCCCAGAAGAAACTGTTTTGAATATTATTGAAACTGCCATTGCTGCCGCTTGGCGTAAAGAGGAAGGTGAAAAGGATATGAATGTCCGCGCCGTACTCAATCGCGAAACCGGTGGGGCTACGGTCTTCATCGCAAAAGAAGTTATTGAAGATGGCTTAGCTTATAATCCAGCTACTGAAATTCCAGAAGGTGAAGCTGAGGGTAAGGCTATCGGTGAAACTTTTGAAGAATCTCACCCTGTTACTAAATTTGGTCGTGTCGCCTCGATGACCGCCAAGCAAGTAATTATGCAACGTCTTCGCGAAGCTGAGCACGAAGCCATCCTTTCCATCTTTGAAGATAAGATCGGTACCATTATGACTGGTATGGTAGCTCGTGTCGATCGTAATATCGTACGTATCGATTTTGGCCGCACTACTGGTATTATGCTAAAGTCCGACCAAATCGACGGCGAGTATTATCAAGTCGGTTCTCGTATCAAGGTTTTGATCAAGACCATCGAGCGCAACGAGCGTGGTGCTCAGCTTCTCGTTAGCCGTAGCTCTGCTGATTTTATTAAACAGCTCTTTGTTCAGGAAGTCCCTGAAATCGAAACTGGTGTGGTCGAAATTCGTGCCATCGCTCGTGAAGCTGGTCGCCGTACCAAGATTGCTGTCACCAGCACTGTCCCGGGTGTCGATCCAGTCGGTACTTTCGTCGGTGGTCGTGGCGTGCGCGTCCAGGCTGTGATGAATGAAATTGGTGATCGTGAAAAAATCGACATTATCAACTGGAGCGAAAATCTCTCTGAGTTTATCCGCGAAGCTTTGAGTCCAGCCGAAATTACTCGTGTCGAAATCGAAGATAAGCGCGCTAAGGTCTTTGTTACCGAAGATCAGCAATCCGTCGCTATCGGTCGTCAAGGTCAAAACGTCCGTCTGGCTTCTATGCTCACCGGTATCGAACTCGATATTGAGCTTGCCGAAGCACCAAAGAAGAAAAAGCGTGCTAATGTGGAAGATTCTTTGCTTTCTGCCTTGCAGGAAAATGAATCCGAAGCTGAAACCGTGGCTGCAGAAGAAGCTACTGAAGCTACCGAAGCTGAAACTAATGCAGAATCTGAAGAAGCTACTGACGCTGAATAAAATCCTAGAGCATAAAAAGGCCCCACTCGGGGTCTTTTTTATGCTCCAGAAATAAAGAAAAACTTACTATTTAAAAATAAATCCTAGGGTCTAAAAAGCTTGAAATAAAAAATAAACCCCGTAGGGTTTATTTTTTAGCGAACTTCTACGCGGACGCGTGGTAATGAGCGACCAGAGAAGTGGGTTTTCTTGGTTTTCACAAAAGTGACAACACCATCTTTTGCAGCATGAATGGTGAAATTGCGGGACATGTAAGTACCTTCACCAGCAATTTTGGTGCTTCCAGTTTGGCGAACTAAAACTTCACCGTTGCGGACTTTTTGGCCACCAAAACGCTTCACGCCAAGACGTTGACCAGCATTGTTGTGGATATTTTTCGCGGTACCACCGGCTTTAACATGTGACATTTTTTGCCTTACTCTTTCTTAATACTATTATTTCTCGAGCCACAATCTGCCCTTCACGATAATAAATCATGTCAGACTGACTCAAGCCTTGAAACTTTGCTAAATTATAACCCATATCTGTAATTTCGTCAATAATTGAAAGCCTTGAGTAGTGACTATCTTCACGTAACCAGGCCGGCACCGCAATCACCACAGGGGTATCATCCTCAATCTGCTTGGCGAGGTTCTTTAAAAAGCCGAGAATAATGCGTTTACAGTTCTGTTTTTCATCTTTTAATTTAATTTCGACTGGTGGTTTTGACATTGGCGAGCCGAGGAAACATTCACACGCCACTAGGCCAATTTCCGAAGCCTTTGGCCAGACAAAATCTGTCGCATCACCAGTATAGATAGAGCCTAAGAATTGATTTTTTTGTTCGATAAGTTCTGATTTGATCTTGAAGAAGCGGGCTTTCTTCTCGAGCAGCCAATCTAGATTCTTCTGGGTATACTCCATCATCCGCGGGTTCAAATCACTACCGATTACTGGCTGGCCGAGAATTAGGGCTTCCTGCAAGACTACGCCGGTGCCACAGAATGGGTCGAGTACTTTTTTCGATTCATCAATCTCACCACCCAAATTAATCAAAATCTGTGCGAGTTTCGGTGGTAACATTCCCACCTTGGCATCTCTCGCTGGGCGCATTTGATCACGCTCGCGATACTTATCGATATTCTGTACCCCGAGGCTCAGGTAGGTTTCCGAACCCACCAAAATCACTTCTTCAGACCCCGGTTTTTCGCCTAAATTATTATGAAATGCGGTGGCCGAAGAAATTTCCGGACCACGAGCCTCCACTACACGCACATTGCGTCCGAGCTTTTTGAGTAAGCTTTTAAGTTCCATCGCTTTGCGGCGAACTAAGTTCTCGACCGCTGATTTTTTGTTTTTATGATTCGAGTTTAAGGCGTAACTAGAAACTCCAATGGTGATTTTGCCCTCAGGTTTTTTAGAATTAATCGCCTCGGCAAGTTCACGGAAATTACCAGAAAAAATTTGACCCAGCTTAATCGAGCCACCCAGCCGATCAATCGAGACCGTCTTATTAGTTTCAAAAACCGCGAGTTCTGGCCCGATTAGTTTGGCATTTGAGTCGTAAATCGCTTGGATTTCCGCCAAAGATATTTTCGGAAGTCGTCCCAGCACTGCAATATATTTCATAATCTTATTTTATCATGTATAATAAAAAAGCTATGTTTAAAAAGATTCTCAGTATTGTCACGTTATTATTAGTCGGTGTTGTTGTTTATGGCGCTCGTAATGAAATTGTTTCGGCCTTCCAATGCATTTTTGGCGGGCAATGTATGGATGGTTCGCACTTCTCCATTAATTTCTGGATTGTTCTACTCTTAATTCCAGAACAACTCTTTATGTATTACAGTGCTGGTAAAATTTTCTTCTCCTATATGGCCGGGAAGGCTAAGTCTCAGAAAAACATCACCAGAATTTCCGCTGGTAAATCTACCAAATCTGAGAAAACTAAATCTGGAAAGGCCGATGCTGATACGGATGCCGACGTAAAAGCTTTCGAAAAGCTCACCACTTGGCAACTTGCGCGTATTTCCTTCGAGTTAAACTTCGTCAATCACGCCATTCCTTCTGGTGGTGTCTCTGGTCTCGGTTATATCACTTGGCGCTTAAAGAAGTTTGGCGCTACCGCTGGTCAGGTTAGCTTCATGTATCTCTTGCGTTACGTGATTACTATTCTTGCTAATCAAACTCAAACTATCCTCGCCATTATTTTCTTATTAGTGACAAATAGTGTGCCAAATACCGCACTTTGGATGGTCGGGGCTGTAGCTGCCATGAGCGTCGGGGTGATTCTTGGTATTGTTTTGATGATTGTGATTGTCTCGAATCGTAAACTTATCGACTTTACTGCCAAAAAGGTGGCGGCCATTATTAATGGATTAGTTCGTACTGTCACTTTCGGTAAGAAAAAGCAAATTATTGAAACCAAGAAAGTTCAAAAATACTTCTTAGATCTTCATGAAGATTTCCTTACTGCGAAGCGTGATAAAAAGATTTTGGTTGGCCCGGTGCTTTGGGGTTTCCTCTATAACTTCCTCGAAATTGCGACCTATGAAATCGTGGCGATTGCTATTGGCCACCCAGAAATCTTCCCACAAATCATGGTCGCAGAAGCTCTCGGCTCTGTCGTCGGTGCGGTTCTTCCTACCCCTGGTGGTGTCGGTGGCTATGAAGGTTCCATGGTTGCCGTGATGACCGTACTTGGTAGCGATCTCGCGGTTGCTAGTACCACGGTTCTTGTTACTCGTATGATTGTCTTGCTTAATACCATCGTTTCTGGCTATGGTTTTTACCAAAATGCCATCTCTAAGATTGGTAAAGAAGAGAAGCAAAAAATCTTCGAAGGGGAATCTGCGGAGTAATGGCAGAATCGCCAAAATATTCCGTCTCTGATTTTATTGCCGTCGCCAACCACGCCTTAGATTACACTTTTCCGGATTGTGTGGTCTACGGTGAGGTGGCGAATTTTAATGTCAGCCAAAATCGTTGGATTTTCTTTGATCTTAAGGATCAAGAATCGGTGATTAATTGTTTTATGGTGACTTCGAGTCTTCGCACGCCAATCGAGAATGGTATGAAAATTGCCGTTCAGGCTACTCCGAAGATTTTTAATCGCTCCGGTCGTTTCACTTTAACTATTAAGCAATACGCTTTGATCGGTGAGGGTAATATTAAAAAAGCTTATGAATTACTTAAAGCAAAATTAACCAAAGAAGGCCTTTTTGATCCGGCTAGAAAGCGAAATATTCCAGCTAATCTCGAACGCATCGGCGTGATTTCTTCTACCCAGGCTGCCGGTTATGCGGATTTTATCAAAATTATTAATGCCCGCTGGGGTGGTCTAGAAATTCGCGTAGCTAATACTAAGGTCCAGGGTCTCGGCGCGGCTGATCAGGTGATTCGTGCTCTCGAATTTTTTAATCAAGAAAATAAAGTTCAGATTATCGCCATTATTCGTGGTGGTGGCTCGAAAGAAGACCTCGCCTGTTTTGATGATGAAAAACTCGTGCGTGCCATTGCGGCTAGTAAAATTCCCGTGATTACTGGAATCGGTCACGAGATTGATACTTCACTGGCAGATCTCGCCGCTGATGTGGTGGCTTCCACACCCAGTAATACCGCCGAAATGTTATCGAAAGACAAGAAACTCGAAGTTGCCAATCTCTACCGTCAGCTCTCTCGGGCTAAATTGCAAATCGAACGCAGTCTCGATTCGCCAAAGCTCGAAGTTAAGCGAAATTTGCTGCGTACCAAACAGCAAATCTTAAATCAAATTTTGCGTGAATTAAACCAGCTAAAATCCACCCAAAAAGTCATTGAAAATCTCAATCCCGAAACTATTCTGAAAAAAGGTTATGCCATCCTTAAAGGTGAATTGAAGCTTGATTCCGAAATCTCCATAGAAACTCTCGACTCTGAAATCTCCGCCCGTATTACTCAAATAAAATCCAAAGAAAGGAATATCCATGACTAAAAAATCCGTTGGCGCCAAAATCGAACAGCTCAACCAAAATCTCGAATGGTTTTATGGCGATGAATTCAAGCTCGAGGAAGCCGCCAAAAAATATCAGGAAGCCGCCGAACTGGCTAATGATATCGAGGAGGAACTCGAAACTTTGAAAAATCAAATTGAAGTCATCTCCAAAGATTTTAGTATCGAGTAAAACTTTCAAAATCAGTCATCAAAATCCTTAAGCTAACTTGTAAAAAACCCAATTCCTAGTAAAATATAATTATGGATAATTCAAACAACAATCCTTTCCTTGCATCGAATCAATTTAATAATTCTGGTCAAACTCCAGCTAATTTCGGTGCTACTAACCCTTCAGGGAATAACCCTCCCGCGAATTCTGGCGACATCTATCAAAATCTATATCAGAGTCCATTCACTCCTGGCATGCCAGCCGCGAATCCTTTGAACAAAAATTATGCCGATATGACTGGTGAAGAACGCAAGGAAGCGAGTCGTATCGCTAAGGCGAAAAACCGTATTGATCTTATGAAAACCGTTGGACTCATCGTGGTGTCTCTTCTCGCAGTGCTTTTCATCGGCCTCTTTATTTGGATGTGGGTGAAGTGGAATGACGCCAGTACTAATGTGAAGGGCAAGGTCGACGTTGCTGTAGCGGAAGCTAAAAATGAACTTCAAACCAAGCTCGAATCCGAATTTGAAGAGAAAGAAAAATACCCATATAAAGTCTTTACGGGTCCTACTGACCTTGGCGAACTCAGCTTCGAATATCCAAAAACTTGGAGTCTCTACGTTCAAAGTAGTGCCAACCGTGGCGGTGATTATGCTGCCTATTTGAATCCAGGCCAGGTCAATGTGGTCCAAGATGATACAGTGATGGCACTCCGTGTCAGTATCAAGGGCACCCTCTTCGATCAGGCGATTAGTGATTTTGCTGAAAAAGTCCGTTCTGGTGATATGACGCTTTCAACTACCGTAGTTAACGGCAACAATGTCAACGTTTATACTGGTAAATTAGATAATGAATATCAGGGAATCATTTGCGTCTTCAAGCTTCGCGACAAGACTGTCATGCTTCAAACCGATTCTACCAGCGTCTTCAGTGACGACTTCTACCGTATTCTCAAAACCGTGAAATTTAATAGCTAAATTTATCCGAAAAATCTGCAACCCCCGCACCATTTTGCGGGGGATTGTTCAAGCATTTTGCCTGAAAAATGGGTGCTATAATTAATTTATGAATAGTGAGGTAAATGGTATTTTCGTGGTTGCACATGACTTGAAAAGTCCGCTCACTCTTATGCGCCAAATGGCTCTCGCCATGGATTTTCAAAAAGACAGCACCGCCGAACTTGAAAAATCTCGCAATAAAATTATTCGCATTTCCGAACGCGCCATGCGTCAGGTTAATGATCTTACTAAAATCGCCCGCCTCGAAGAGGGGTTATTCACTTTGGAACCAGTTTCCATCCGTGCGGTCTGTGATGATGTAATTTCTGAACTTGAACAACTCTTCGCCCTTAACCAGCGCAAGCTTCGTTTCGAATATCGCAATAAAGCCCGTCTGGTGATTGGCAATTACGATTTAATTTTCAGTGTAATTTATAATTTTTGCGCCAATGCGATGTACTATTCCACGGTCGAGACCGAATCTTGCCTAATTATTTCCGACAAAAAAGATAAGATTGTGGTCGATGTCAGGGACTTCGGTCCGAGCCTCCCCATCACGGTTTGGCGTCAAATCAAGGCTGGCCTCACCGCTCCCACCAGCATTTCGATGCGCCCTGGCAGTTCTGGCTTAGGTCTTTATATCGCTTCGAAATTTGCTAAATATCTCAATGCGGAAGTCTCCGCCGTGCGCCACCGCGACGGTACGAGTTTTCAGGTAATTTTACCGGTCTCACACCAGGCAATTTTACCGATGTTTGATTAGGAGGAAAATGAACCAGCAACCTAAAAAATCATCGTCCATAGTCTCGCAGTCAGAAATCGCGCAGTCAGAAATCTCACCACTGAAAATCGCGCCATCGGAAATTGTGCGACCGATTTTTATCATCGAAGATGACCCGGATTTTGCGGAAATTTATCAGAAGCATTTAGTGCGTAATTTTCCGGAAATTCCGGTGCGGATTTTTTATAATGCAATCGAGGCAAATGAGGTCTTTTCAGAACTTAGTGAGGAAGAACTGCCATCCTTAATTATTTTGGATATTTTACTCACTGGTCCAGATGGTTTTACTTTACTAAATGAGCTCCTATCGTATCCAGAAACCAGTCAAATTCCGGTACTTTTGATTTCTTCATTAAATCTCGGTCAAATGTCCCTGCAAGCTTATAATGTTCGTGCGATTCTGAACAAGGAAACTTTTACGCCAGATGATTTTGTGACAAAGATTAAAGATATCTTATCTCCAGCCCCAAAAACCCCATCAGGTGATGTCCTAGAGTTGGTTAAAACTTCTCCGGATATCCCTATCTTAAGTCGCTCGCCTCAAATTGAAGGGGAAACAAATGCCTGATCTGCGCACTGAGGCGATTGTGCTTTCGCGTGTTAAATATCAGGAGTCTGACCGCATTCTCACCTTACTTACTCCTGAAGGTCGTTTCTCGGCCATCGCACGTGGCGTCCGCAAAGAGCGCTCCAAGTTGGCAGGCAGCATTGAACCTTTCACCGTTTCTGACGTGGTCTTGCATTTTAAATCGCAAAACACCGATTCGGGCAGTCTCGCGATTTTAACTTCCGCTACCATGCTGAAGTTTTATCAAAACATCATCACCGATCTTGATACCCTGACTATCGCTTCCAATTTTCTTAAAGCAATTAATCGTCTAACCAATGACGCCGATTCTAAGGATTTTTTTCAGCTGCTGCAAAATGCTTTATCCGCATTAAATACCGCCGAAAAATACCAAATTCCACTCATTGAGACGCATTTTTATCTTAATCTAGCTTTTATTTCTGGTGAAATGATCAATCTCGCTACCGACTCGAATGGTGCTCGCCTTACCCTTGACGGTTCTTATAATTGGCATAGCTTTGACCGCTGTTTTGTGCTTGCGACGGATGGCGCCGGCGAATTTAATGCCGATACAATTAAAATTTTACGTCTTATGACCTCCATGCCAATTGCTTCTATTTTGAAAATTAAAGACATCCACACCCATCTCAATGCCTTGAATATTATTCTGCGCACGCTTCGTGAAATGTTCTAAGTGTTGCAAATAGAAAATGTAAAAATCCAATCTGTTTATGTTAAAATTAAATAGTATGAATGGCCTAAATTTGGTTAGAGTATTTTTGAAAAAAATTATTCAAAATAGTGTATGTTTCGTAATAGCTATGTCCGCTCTTCAATGCGTGCTGATTCTTACTTGTTCAGATTCTTATGCCTTATATACTCCGACACTTTCGGCTTCCTTGAATAATTCCAATGCTGAGATTAACGGTAACCAGATTCTTAACTCAGCCGACAAAGTTGGTGAATACTATCTAGACCTCACTGTTAATACTAATAATAAAACCGGATATACCGCCAGCCTTAGCACCGAAAGCGATAATACTGCACTGGTCAATACCACTTCCGGCTCTAACGCCAAAATTAACTCAATCTCTTCTACGCTTCCTGTAAGTAATTTACCGAATAATACCTGGGGATATAGGACTTCTTCGGAGTCAGACTATCATCCAATCCCAGCTCTTTCATCTCCGGTTAATGTTTTTCATTCTGAAAAAGATACTACAGGTAGTATCTTAAACCAGTTAAAAATAGGCTTAAAATTAAATGATAATCTAGAAACTGGTAGTTATCAAAATAAACTGATTTTTTCCATCATTACTAATCCATATTCACCTCAAGCTACATTGATTAAGGGTACTGATTTTAATAGTCGCATTAATAGTCTTATGTCTACAACAAATAGACTCAACCACTTTAAAAGAAGCTTAAGTGCTCCGGCTGCTGGGATTAATACCGTAAATTTAGAGGACGAAGATGAATCAGAATTCGAAGTAAAGGCCTGGTATGACACCTCGGATAAAACAGTATATTACCATACCGATACCGACAAAATCTATCTAAATAAAAATTGTAAAAATATGTTTTCTGGATATTCCTCAAGTAAATTCAGAAATATAATGGATATAAATTTAACGGGGTTAGATTCTCGTTTTGTTGAAGATATGGATTTTATGTTTTTTGGCCTTGAAAAAATCTCGAATTTAAATCTTTCAAATTTTGATACAAGCAATGTAAAAACTATGAATAGTATCTTTGCTTTTACGACTAATCTGGCGACACTAGATCTTTCGATGTTAAATACCGCTAATGTAACTGATATGAATGCCATGTTTGCAAATATGAGAAATCTTTCAAGCCTTAATCTTGGTGGGGATTTTAGTACGAAGAGTGCGAAGACGATGATAAATATGTTTATGAACGCTTCTAGGTTGGAGAATTTAGATTTATCTACTTTTAATACTAGTAACGTTACAAATATGAGTGGTATGTTTTCCGGTATGGAAAACCTAAAAACGTTAAATATCTCTAGTTTTAACACTAGTAACGTTACTAATATGAGACAGATGTTTTCGACTGATATTAGTTTAACTTCACTAGATTTATCAAATTTTCAGACAGCAAAAGTAACCGATATGGGAGCTATGTTTAATAATAATATAAGTTTAAGTAATCTGAATATTTCTTCATTTAACACAGGTAATGTTACGGATATGGCATATATGTTTGCGGGTGTTGAGAAAATCACTTCACTCAATTTGTCTCACTTTGATACTGGTAATGTTGTATATACATCAGGCATGTTTCATGGTATGTCCAATCTAGTAAATTTAGATATTAGTCATTTTAATACGTCAAAGGTTCAGATAATGGGAAATATGTTCTCTAATTTGCCAAAAATAAAGACTATCGACATTTCGTCGTTCAGTACAGAGAGTTTGACTAGTGTAAAAGAGATGTTTTTACTTGCGGATGGCTTAACCGATAGTCTGGAAAGAATCTATGCTAGCAGGGATTTTAACCTTTCTCAAATAGAAAATGGGGAAGATTCTAATATTTTTACTAATCGTAGAAAACTCAGAGGGGGTAACGGTTCGTCTCTGTCAAACCCAGCAGACGCTGATAAGTCTTGGCTTCGTATCGACCGTCCGGGCGCTCCAGGTTATTTTACTCAGAAATAGAATACTTTAAATATCCCTTATAAGAAAATAAAATCTCTGACTTTTTGATTCATTCAGGACTCCAGAGACTCGGAAGTCCAGAGGTCACCACGCTATTTTTGTGGTATAATAAAGAAAAACTAACCAGGAGTGTTTATGGCAAAATTAGAAGATATTGTCAGCTTATGTAAACGTAGAGGATTTATTTTCCAAGGCTCCGACGTCTACGGCGGTATGGCTGGTACCTGGGATTTTGGCCCACTCGGCGTTAGTCTGAAGAAAAAACTCAAGGATCTTTGGTGGCAATATTGGGTAGAAAATCGTAATGATATGTACGGCGTCGATGCTGCTATCATCATGAATCCACGTACCTGGGTCGCCTCTGGTCACGCCGCCACCTTTTCCGATCCTTTGGTCGAATGTAAATCTTGTCATGGCCGTTTTCGTGCCGATAAATTAGCTAAGACCGCTGAGGGCCACGATTTATCTACTGAAATCACCGGAGAAGAGCTGATTAAGGCCGGTATTAAATGCCCTACTTGTGGCAAAATCGAATGGGGTGAAGTCAAACCATTCAATATGATGTTCCAGACTCACGTCGGCGCAGTGGCTGATAATAGTTCCATCGCCTATCTTCGCCCAGAGACCGCTCAAGGTATTTTTACGAATTACAAGAACGTGGTCGACACGATTTACCCAGACCTACCATTCGGTTTAGCTCAACAGGGTAAAGCCTTCCGTAATGAAATTTCGCCACGTGACTTTATTTTCCGTTGCCGCGAGCTCGAACAGATGGAAATTGAATATTTCGTTAATCCTAAAGATTGGGAACGTGTCTTTGATGAACTTCTCGCCGATGTGCATGACTTCCTGGAGAATGTAGTGAAACTCCCAGCTGAGAAAATTCATGAATACGATGTCCCAGCCGCCGATCGCGCCCACTACTCTAAGCGCACTATTGACCTTGAATTTGATTATCCAATCGGCTGCGAAGAATTGATGGGTATTGCTTATCGTACCGATTTTGATCTTGGCAATATTGAGCGTGAATCGAAGAAAAGCATGGTTTACCGTGACAAACGCACTGGTGAAACTTTTGTGCCTCACGTCATCGAGCCATCTTTTGGTGTCGAACGTTTGATTATGGCTGTACTTTCGAGTGCTTATCACGAAGACGAAACTAGTGACGAAAAGCGTATCGTTTTGCAGCTCCCAGAACATCTTGCCCCATATCGTTTCTGCGTTTCGCCTTTGCTTAAGAATAAGCCAGAACTAGTGGAAAAAGCTAAGTCTGTCTATGCTAAACTTCGTGAGAAGTATGGCAATGTCACTTGGGATGATTCTGGTAATATCGGTAAGCGTTATCACAAGCAGGATGAAATCGGTACGCCAAAATGTGTGGTTGTCGACTTCGATACCCTTGAAGACGACACTGTGACGGTTCGTGATCGCGACACTATGGCTCAAACTCGCGTAAAAATCTCAGATCTCTAAAATAAAAAGAGGTAAAATAAAAAGAGGCCTTCGGGTCTCTTTTTTATTCAAGTTCGCTGAATTCCGGACGAATTTTAGCCTCGAATAAGACAATCGGCACCTTCGGCGGTGGCGTGAAATCTGTTGGTCTCAGTGGGTAGCGAATTTTTGTCGTGTAATATTTATTCAAAATATATCCCAGCTGGCTCGTGTAGTGGCGGTCAGAAAGGATTAATTTTAAAGCCAATTGTTTTTGTAAAATCAAGTAAATGGCTTTCGGGGGATTTTTTAGGCCTTTTTCAATAATTTGTCCGTTTTGATTCTCGAGATTTAGTAGTTTATAAAAGACTTCCGCCGATAGGGAAAAGGGCGGATTAGAGAAAACTTTATAATTTGTAAAATCGAAATTCACTTCTCGAAAATCTTCGCGCACTAGCTTCACATTCTCGAGGTTTTGTTCCTTCAGGTTGGCTTGCAGTTTTCTGAAAGTTTCCGGATCTTTTTCGATAGCGTAAACTAACCCACATTTTTTGGAAAGTGCCGCGGTAATCACACCGCTCCCCGCGCCAATCTCTACCACCGTGTCGCGGCGTTTTAAATTACTGTGTCCGATTAACATGAGCGCAAGTCGAACATTTTTCAAAAAATGCTGGTCCAGTAGGTAATTACGGCTAGGCATTTTTACCTCCTAGAATTTGACGCGCTTTCTTTAAAATTTCGTTTTCCGCAAAATAATTTTTTACCAGGGAATTGCCGAAAAGTAGCCAAACTTCATTAATCTTTTCTCGGCGCTCCTTCGATAATTCACGATAATTTTTCATGAGTTTTGGCGCATATTTTTGCCAATTTCGCATCAAACTCACCGGCTCTTCTACGTCGGATTTTTCGAAAACTTCAAAAATTCCATCCACAAAAAACCTTAATTCTTCTGGCGAGGCAGAGGCTAGAAAGTCATCCACGGTCTTATTCAGAGTGTTGCTCAATTTCGTATTTTTGGCGCGACAAAAATGATCATCTTTAATTTCCCAAGTATAAATATCATGTTGATAGAGATTTTTTGCCTGGCTTTTGACTACCACCACCTTTTCTTTGTGGGTTAAAAGTCGCCCAATCACTGAACCTTCTGGAATATAGCTTACGATTTTTGGTAAAACCCTAATCGCGCCCGTATCCTTACTAAGTAGCTCTTCTCTTAGCCCCGGCCCATCGTAATTTAAGACCTTCAAGATTCTTTTTTGCAGTCGATCTGGTGCCATAATCGCCGAATAGATCGATAAATTACCACCTTTCGAGTGTCCGCCGAGGTAAAAATTTTTATAAAAATAGCGACGCGAAATATTTTTTAGATATTCCAAAGCTTCTTTTTGGGCTGGAATCTCTGGCAGAAACGACATATTAAAATCTTCTTTCCAGCCAAAGAGTGTCCCATCTGTACCAAAGAAGGAAACATACATAGTGAAGAAATTAATTTGAATCGTCACCGCCGAGAACTGTTTTTCAAGCTGCTTATTATTTTTTCGCACAAAAAATCCCACTTTCAAATTCTGAAAGCGTGGGCTTTCCCCGAGTTTCTGAATGAATTTCTCGTCCTCCGGCCAAGCAAAGTCGGAAGTTTTTAGTCCCTTCATCGCTTCGGCAATTTCGGAGAGTTTAAAATTTTGTTTAGTTAAATCAAGCTGCTTTTTAATTTTATGAAATGGCAAATAAGAAATTCGCGCAAAAGCTAGCTCGTCCAGCTCGGTAATCTCAGCAGTTTTTAAGATTCGTTTCTGATTTTCTTCAATATAATTATTCAAATTCATCATCATTTTACATCTCTTAGAGATAAAAAATGGTGGTTCCGACTGGACTTGAACCAGTGACACAAGGCTCTTCAGGCCTCTGCTCTACCAACTGAGCTACAGAACCACTTCCCTAAATTATAGCATAGTGCGTGGTATAATTAAAGTATGAAAAAGATAAATACTGCCCCAATTTCTGGCATGCAAGAGCTTTTACCTCGCGAGCAAGCCATTTTTGATCAAATAAAATCGCAAATTATGCAGGTTTATCATCTCCACGGCTTCAATCATATCGAAACCCCGATGATTGACCGTACGGAAATTCTCCTTGCTAAGGCGGGCGGTGATACTGAGAAGCAAATTTATAAAGTAGTAAAAACTGCCGAAACTTCTGACGATGCGGATCAGGCTTTGCGCTTTGATCACACGGTGCCACTGGCGCGTTACGTGGTTGAACACCAAAATGATCTAGCTTTTCCATTCCGTGTCTCACAATTCGGTCGCAATTTTCGTGGTGAGCGTGCGCAAAAAGGTCGCTTTCGCGAATTTTATCAAATGGACGCGGATATTATTGGTCGCAATACTTTGCCAATCGGTTACGACGCCGAAGTTGTAGCTACCGCCTTTCACGCGCTTTCGCAATTCGTGAAGACGCCGATTTTGGTTCGTCTTTCGAATCGCAAAATCTTAGCCGGTCTTCTCGAAGCTCTCGCTCTTACGGAAAAAAGTTCTGAAATTTACGGTATCATTGATCACGCCGAAAAAGTTCCGACCGAGGTTACTGAGACTAAAATACGTGAACAAGTTGCTGACGAGTCTAAAGTCCAAACTTTATTGCAATTCGTTCAAATTCGTGGTCCGCGTGCTGAAGTGGCCGAAAAATTGACTGCTCTCGGCATTGAGAATGAAACTTTCGCCACCGGTGTGAATGAATTACTTTTAATACTTGATCTTCTCGAAGCCCAGGGAATTGGTCAATCTGTAATTGCGGATATGTTAATTATTCGTGGACTCGATTATTATACTGGCACCGTTTTCGAAACATTGCTTCCAGAATATAAGACTCTCGGTTCCATCTGTTCTGGTGGCCGTTACGACAATCTCGCCTCGAATTATACCGAGGAAAAATTCCCAGGTGTCGGCATCTCTATTGGCTTGACGCGTCTCTTCTATTGTCTATCGGCGAATAATCTTCTCGACTCCTATCAGTCCGCTCCGGTTCAGTACTGCGTGGTGCCAATCTCTGATGCGGAAATCGCTTACGCCTACCAAGTAGTCGCACATTTGATTAATCAAGGCTCCAGCGTGGACCTTTGTCTATTAGATAAAAAACTTGGTGACAAAATCAAATATGCTACCAAAGTCGCCGAAAACGTCATCATTATCGGTGAAAATGAAGCTGAAAGTCGAACCTATCAAGTTAAAAATCTCACTACTGGTGAACAAAAAACTTTCGATTTAAATTAAAATTCAATAAATTATTTTAAATAAAATAGTCGTCCTAGCGGCTATTTTTTATAGAAAAAGCTCAAAGTTAAAAACAAAGGAAATCAAAGACGCGTTTTAATTTCCTGAAAATAAACAACAAATAACAGGGGTAAAACCGAACAAAATTCTAAAACCGAACACGAATATAAGAAACCGAACACCAAAATCCCGCAAGTTAAAATAAATTAAAATATAAAATAACATTTTTGCAATTAGAAAATGTCAATACCAAAAACATTAAAAATCTCAAAAGTCAATGTTGACGACAAGCAAAAGCATGATATCATAGAGATAAGAATTCGGGCGAAGTTGAGAGACGTCTGAATTCGAAGACAAAACACCTCGGAGGTTGAGTGTGAAGTTAATGTCTATATTGTAAATAAAATACACCTCGGGAGTTTGGTGTATTTTTTATTAGTCTATGCTAAAATATCTCTATGGCACTGTGGCGGAGTGGTTACGCAGCGGTCTGCAAAACCGTGTACACCGGTTCAATTCCGGTCGGTGCCTCCAATTTATCGAAGTAGATGCGGCAATTTTTTAGAAAAAGCCACGACTTTGGTAGTATAATATCTCTAAGCCCGAATGGCGGAATTGGTATACGCGTTCGACTTAAAATCGAATGGAGAAATCCATATGGGTTCAAGTCCCATTTCGGGCACCAACAAGATGACCTCAAAAAAACGTGGTCATTTTTTATTTAAAAGCAAGCTAGATATTATGATTATTGCGATTGACGACTCAGGTGACCCGGGATTAAAAATGGATAAAGGTTCCAGCAGTTATTTTGTAATCGTTGCTGCGGTATTTTTAACCGATCATGATGCGGAAGCTACCGCTTTAAAGATAGAAAGATTTAGGCAAACATTAAAGTGGAGAGAACATCACGAATTCAAATTTAGAAAGACATCGCCAGAGATTAGGAAGGCCTTTCTTTCAGAAATCAATAGCTGTAATTTTGTATTATCGGTCGCTGTCGTGGATAAAACAAATACTAATGTGGATACCCCATCTAATAGGGATGCTAGTAGTTTATACAATACAGTGATACTAAGGGCTATATCTCAAGTCTTAGATGAATCGACCAATGCACGGGTTTTAATTGACGGTGAAGGCGGATCGTCTTATAAGCGTAATGTAAAAACATTTTTCAGGCAGAATCTTCCCAAAAATGCAATTAAACAGATAAGATACCGTGATTCAAAGAATGATGTTTTAATTCAACTTGCTGATATGGTTGCAGGCTCAGTTAATAGGTCTTTGACTGGAGATAAAGAGTATTTGAGTATTATTAAAAGACATATTAACTTTTTAACAAAAACCTAAAACAATCAAAAAAGCGCCTAAGCGCTATTTTTTTCGAAACGTCTTCTATCCAGCAGATTACTCATCTGGAAAGTATCGCCATAACGACGCCAATTCGATAGACGAATCATTTATGATGCTATTATATTACTTTAAGAAAATATTACAAGCATAAAACTTCTGTGACGTAAGAGTACTGGTCTAAATAGAATCAACCTAATATTAGAATCTATATTAACAAATTTTTCCTAAATACTTGACTTTGTGCCAGATTTCGGTAAAATTAAAACAGTATGCGAGCTTAGCTCAGTTGTTTAGAGCGCTTCCTTGCCAAGGAAGAGGTCGAGAGTTAGAGTCTCTTAGCTCGCACCATATGAAATTATTTTGTTTACGCCCAGTTTCGGGCGTATTTTTAGTTTATATATAAA